>CALVZM010000056.1 GCA_944372515.1 uncultured Clostridia bacterium | reverse complement strand
AGTTCCGATCCGATGCGCTCGCGGATGTGTGCGCGGGCATTTTCGTCGCCGTCGCGGTTTTCCCGCGAGATCGCCTCGAAGGTGTTTTCGATGCGGCGGAAGACGTTCGCCAGGGCGTACAGTTTTTCTCCGATCGCCGCGCGGTTGCGGTTGATGGCGATGCGGCTCAGATGATTTTCACGGTAGAGGATAAGTTTTTTTTCTGCGGCTTTGAGCACGGAAACGGGGATGCAGAGGAAGAGGGTGCAGGGCAGGACGCAGGCGAGCAGGGTGAGCGATATTTGCAGCGCGTCCTCGGTGTACAACCCGAAAAAGAACTGTACCGCCGTATAGGCAAAGGCGACGGCGAGCACGCAGGAAAATTTCCCGGACGGCAAAAAGAAGAGCGCCATGCCCGCGTATAAGGCATATAAGGCGAAGGGGACGGCGGAATATTCGCGCAGGGCGGGTGGCAGGGCGCAAAGGAGGGCGAAGACGACGGCGCCTGCGTTTTTCAGCAGGGACGTGTACAAGAGAATGCAAAATAGCGCGGCCGCGAAATAGACGAGCGCGCCGCCGCAGTGGTAAAGCCCGCTCCCGACGGTGCCGAGAAAGACGGCGATGCAGAGGAGTTCTTCGCGGCTGAGGCGGCAGCGGGTGAGTTTTTCGAGGATGATGCGCAGCGCGGCGTCAAAGAACAGGCACAAAAGAAAAAGCGCGGCGGCGATGCACAGTTTTTGCAGCAAGGGGGTCAGAAAGGAGAGAAAGGGATAGGGTTCGAGGGGGAAGAGCAGGACGAAAAAGGGCAGGCAAAGGAGGGCGGCGAGGGCGTGCAGGATGCGGTTTTTTCCGCCCAGCCGCCGAAAAAGAAAGAAGGCGACAAAGAGCAGGAATGCCTGACAGCCGTAAACGACGAATTTCTGCACAGAGAGGGTGAGCGCGCCCGCGGCGAGGAAAAACAGGCAGGAGAGGGGCAGGGACAGCCCGTTTGTCAGCATGGCAAAGAGCAGCGGCAGGGAAAAGGGTTCCCCCTGCCCGCCCGTAAAGGACAGCAGCAGGCAGCAGGCGAGCATCGTCCCGTACAGGGCAAGGTCGTGTTCGCATATTTTTTTTCTTCCGAAAACGCGCATACAAAAAATACCTCCGCGGCGCGCCTCGCTTACCGCGCGGCTTTTCGCGCGGGCGGCGGCAAAACGGGTCTGTGCCGCAATTTGTTCTTTCGGCATCCACTATACCGAAAAATATGGCAAAAACGCCGTCGTCTTTTGTCCGTGAAAGTATTTTTTTGTAAAATAACGGAACGCGCGGAAAAAATCGGGGCGCGGTAAGAAAAAAAACGCAGGCGGGAAAGACTTTTCCCGCCTGCGGCGACCGTTTTTTTACGTTTTGGTTTGTCTTTGTGCGGCGAGCCAGACCATGAGCACGGCGATGTCGGCGGGACTGACGCCGGAAATGCGCCCCGCCTGTCCGAGGTTGAGCGGGCGGATTTTATCGAGTTTTTCCCGCGCTTCCAGGCGCAGCCCTTCCATGGAGAGATAGTCGATGTTTTCGGGGAGCGCCTTGTCTTCCAGTTTTTTCGCCCGTTCGATCTGTTCGTATCCCTGTTTGAGATATCCTTCGTACCGCACGGCGATCTCCGCCGTTTCTAAGATGTCGGCGGGGTAACCGCCGAGGATGCCGAAGGCGGCGCGCACGTCTTTGAGCGGAATGCCGCGGCGGAGCATTTCGGCATAGGAGATGCCGCCCGTCAGTGCGTTGAACCCGTATTTCCCGACAAAGGGATCGGCGGCTTTGGGGGAGATGCGTTCGTCCAGCCGCCGCAGGATCTCTTCATATTGCGCCTTGCGCTTTTGATAGGCGGCATACCGTTTTTCGCTCACCAGCCCGCAGTCATAGCCGATCTGCGTGAGGCGGAAGTCGGAGTTGTCCTGCCGCAGGAAGATGCGGTGCTCGGCGCGGGAAGTCATCATGCGGTAAGGCTCGTCCGTGCCCTTGGTTACCAGGTCGTCGATGAGCACGCCGATGTAAGCCTGGTCGCGGCGCAGCACGAGGGGCGGTTTGCCGCGGAGCGCGAGGGAGGCATTGAGCCCCGCCATCAGTCCCTGCGCCGCCGCCTCTTCATAACCGCTCGTCCCGTTGATCTGTCCCGCCGTGTACAGCCCCTTGACCCGTTTGTATTCCAGGGTGGGCAGGATGTCGAGCGCGTCGATGCAGTCATATTCGATGGCATAGGCGTACCGCGTGAACAGGCAGTCTTCCAATCCCGCGACGGAGCGATACATTTTTTCCTGCACGTCGTGGGGCATGGATGAGGACATGCCCTGCACGTAGATCTCGTTCGTGTCCGCGCCCTCGGGCTCTAAAAACAATTGGTGGCGCGCCTTGTCGCGGAAGCGCACGACCTTGGTTTCGATGGAGGGACAGTAGCGCGGACCCGTCGAAAGGATGGTGCCGTTATAGAGGGGGGAGCGGTCCAGGTTGTCGAGGATGATCTCGTGCGTCTTTTCGTTGGTATAGGTGAGATGGCAGACGGCGCGGTTTTCGGGCAGTTTTTCGGTCAGGAAAGAGAAGGGATAGATGTCGTCGTCTCCCTTCTGCACTTCGCATTTTTCAAAATGCACCGTCCTGCCGTCCACGCGCGTGGGCGTGCCCGTCTTGAACCGCATGACCCTGAACCCGAGCCTTTGCAGGCTGTCGGTGAGAAGGGAAGCGCGCTGAAATCCGTTCGGTCCCGTCTTTTGGATGAAGTCCCCCGTGATGGTCTCCGCGTTGAGATATACCCCCGTGCAGACGATGACCGCGCGGCAGCGGATGATGCCGCCGAACGCCGTTTTCACGCCCGTTACGGTGCCGTTTTCGGTGAGGATCTCCGCCGCTTCCGCCTGCAATATGCGCAGATTTTCGCACGATTCCAGGGTGCGCTTCATCTCGCGGTGATAGGCGTTCTTGTCCGATTGTGCGCGCAGGGACTGCACCGCCGCGCCTTTGCCGACGTTCAGCATGCGGATTTGCAGGGCGGTTTTGTCGGCGTTCAGCCCCATTTCCCCGCCGAGGGCGTTGATCTCCCGCACGAGATGTCCCTTTGCCGTACCGCCGATGGAAGGATTGCAGGGCATGAATCCGATCGAATCGAGGTTCATGGTCAGCATGACCGTCTTTATCCCCGTCCTCGCCAGCGCGAGGGCGGCTTCGCATCCGGCATGTCCCGCGCCGATGACCGCCGCCCGGTATTCCCCGATGATGTAGTTTTCTTCCCGTTCGGGCATATGCCGTTTCCTCCTTGAAAAAAGGGCGTTTCCGCCCTCTTTTTTCATTCTTTGGGTTTTCAAGGGGACGGAAATCTCCGTCTTGTTCTCCCTTTTGCATGCGCAATTTGCCTTTTTATGCGGGCATGCCCCGCTTGAAAATGGCGTATTACTGTTTGAGTATGATGTTTTTGATGTCGTCCACGTCCTTTGCCACGCGGTCGTTGACTTTGATGAAATCGGCGATCCTGTCGCGGGAATGGATGATCGTGGCGTGATCGCGGGCGAGGAGTTTGCCGACGTTGATGAGGGGCAGGGAGAGCATGTCGCACATGAGATAGGCGCAGATCTGCCTGGCGCGCACGAGTTCCTGCTTTTTGTTTTTGCCCAGAAGGTCGCTTTTGGAAATTTTATAATAGGAGCAGACGCTCTTGATGACCGCTTCGGGCGTAACCGTCTCCTGTTCTTCGGGTACCGATTCGCTCAGTGCCAGCCGCGCCAGGCGGAGGGATACGGGTTCTTCGTGCAGTTTGGCGGCGAACAGCAGTTTGGTCAGCCTGCCTTCGAGGGTGCGCACGTCGATGCCCGAATCTTTGGCGAGAAATTCCAGCACGTCCTCGGGCAGGACGCATTTTTTTTCGAGCGCTTTGCGCTTTAAGATGGCGATCTTGGTTTCCAGGTCGGGGGGCTGGATGTCGGCGGTCAGTCCGCCTTCAAAGCGGGTGCGCAGCCTGTCTTCGAGCGCGGCGATCTCCTTGGGTGGACGGTCGGACGAAATGATGATCTGTTTGTTCTGTGCAAAGAGTTCGTTGAAGGTATGGAAGAAGGCTTCCTGCACGACGTTTTTCTTGGAGATGAACTGGATGTCGTCCACGAGCAGCACGTCGGCGTTGCGGTAATGCGCGCGGAAGAGGGCGTCGCGGTCCCTGCCGCCGTTCTTGGTCAGCATGTTGTCGATGATTTCGTTCAGGAATTTTTCGCAGGTGGTGTAAAGCACCTTCAAGGACGGCTTTTTTTCGCGGATATCGTTGGCGATCGCCTGCATCAGGTGGGTCTTTCCCAAGCCCGTGCTGCCGTAGATGAAGAGGGGGTTGAAGGACGCGCCCGGATTTTCCGCCACGGCTTTGGCGGCGGCATATACGAATTTGTTGGAGGGACCGGGGACGAAGGAATCAAAGGTGAATTTTTTATCGATGGGGAGCGGTTCGAAATCGTCCTCTTCGGCGGCGGCGTTTTCCATGGTATAGACGTCGCTTCCGTCCACGACGAAGAGGAACCCGTTCAGTCCCGTCCCCGCCTGCACGACCGCCTCTTTGAGTTGCTCGGCATACTTTTTCATGAGGATGTTGGCGCCCATTTCCGAAATGACGCGCAAAACGATCTTCCGCCCCGCGATGTCCACGGGCACGATGGGTTCGACATAGGTCGAATAGGTCATCTGCGGAATGAGCATCTGTGCTTTTTCGCTGATTTTTTTCCAGATAAAATCGATTTGCGTCTTTTCGGTCATGTTTTCCCTCTCAAAAATTTTTGCGTTTTTACGGAAAGTATGCTATAATCAAATATAATCGCAGTATCCATTATAATACAATTTTTACCGAAAAGAAAGTGTTTTTGCCCCCCGTTTCGAGATTATGCAAATAAAAAAATTATCCCTTGAAAATTTCAGAAATTACGAAAAAGAGGAGTTCTCGTTCTCGCCCGGGCTCAACATCCTTTTCGGGAAAAACGCACAGGGCAAGACCAACTGCGCGGAAGCCGTCTTTTATCTCTGCACGGGCTCTTCCCTGCGCATCCGCCACGACCGCCAACTCATCCGTGCGGGTGCCCCGCGCGCACGCATCGCCGCCGTTGCCGAAAACCGTTACGGGGAAGTGTCGATCGAGGCGGAGATCGGCGAAAATTCCCGCGAGATCCGCGTCAACGGCAATAAGATCGCCAAAAACGCCGAACTGCTCGGCAACATCAACAGCGTGTTCTTTTCCCCGGGGGAACTCCGTCTCATCCAGGACGGACCGGACGAGAGAAGACGCTTTCTCAACCTGTCGCTCTCGCAACTTTCCCGCTCCTACTATACGGCGCTTTTGCGCTACAACCGGATCGTCGAACAGCGCAACGCGCTTTTGAAAGACCGCGACGTTTCCCTCGTGCTGGAAACGCTGCCCCTCTGGGACGAACAACTCTGCCTGTACGCCGCCCGCGTGGTCGCCGCGCGCATGGAATTTACCGCCCGCTTGGCGCCGCTCGCCGTGGAGACGCATGCCTTCCTCACCGACGGCGCCGAGCGGTTATCCTTGGGCATGGATAAGGTGTATGAGGGCGACGAAGAGGAGATCGCGGCGCAACTCAGGCGGGAGATGCAGGGGGCTTACGAGCGGGATCTGCGGCTGGGATTCACCGGCGTGGGACCCCACCGGGACGACCTTAAAATCTCCATCGGGGGAATGGACGCCAAGGGATATGCGTCCCAGGGACAGGCGCGCACGGCGGCGCTTGCCCTCAAACTTGCCGAACTTGAAATTTTCAAAGAGCGCGCGGGGGAATATCCCGTGCTCATCCTCGACGACGTGATGAGCGAACTCGACCTGCCCCGCCGCAAGAAACTCGTCTCCCGCCTGCAAGGCGTTCAGACGATCATCACCTGCACCCACGCCGAAAGGGTGCTCTACGGGAAGGACTGCAACAAAATACGCATCGCGGGGGGGAAGATCATCCGATGAGAGCCGATCTGCACATACATTCCGTCTATTCGGACGGCGCCTGCACGCCCGCGGCATTGGCGGAAGCGTGCCGCAGGAACGGCGTCATGCTCGCTTCCCTGACCGATCACGATAATTTCGCGGGCGACGGGGAAAAGCGCGCCGCGTTCGCCGCGGCGGGCGTAAAATATCTTACGGGCGTGGAAATTTCCGCCTATGAAGGCAAAACGAAGGTGCACATCACGGGATACGGCTACGATGCGGCTGCGCCGCAGTGCCTTGCCGCGCAGCGGGAGCGGGAGAGAGCGGCATATGCGCGGCTGGACGACGTGCTGGAACGGTTGCAACGCTACAAGCACATCTCCCTTTCCGCGGCGGACGTGCTCTCCGTGCGGGAGAAAGACGTGCCGCCGCACACCTTCCACATCGCGTCGGCGCTGGTGAAAAAAGGCTTTTATCCGAGCGTGCGCGACGCCTTTTGCGACTGTTTCCGTCCTGACCTCCCGACCTACTCTTTCGTGGGCAGACCGACTCCCTTCGATGCCGTGCAGATCATCCATGCCCTCGGCGGCGTGGCGTGTCTGGCGCATCCCGGCAGGATATTTCTGCCCGCGGCGGAGCGCGAACGGCTGATCTTCGCACTGCGGGAAAGCGGGCTGGACGGTATAGAATGCAATTATCCCACGCATACTGTAGGTGAAACGGCGTATTATCGCGCGCTTTGCGCCCGTCTGGGGCTGTTGGAGACGGGCGGGAGCGATTTTCACCGCGAAGGGGGCGGACGCACGATCGGCGAGCCTTTCTTTGAGCCGGACGATGCGTTCCTGCGCGCCGTGCGGCTGTCGGCATAGAAGGCGGCAAGGGGGCGGAGATGAAAGAACGGAAGAGGGGCTTTGCGGAAAATTTCCGTCGGGCGCGGCAAGGAGAAAACAATTTGCAAAACGGCGCGAAAAAGAGGATGTTTGCGGGCATGGCAGGCGTCTTTTTCTTTTTTCTCTGCCTTATTTTTCCTTTGGGACCGCAATTTGTTTTTTCCGCGGCGCGGCGGGAAGGGGCTTGTGCGGCTTGTGCGGCGTGTGCGGCATGCGCGGTGGTCCCGCCCCCGCAAAGCGCTTTCGGCGGCACGGGGGAAGAGGTGCTTTTGAGCCGATTCACCACCCGTTTCGACGGTTCCAACGCGCCGCGGTCGCACAACATCCGTCTGGCGGGAAAACTGATAGACGGCTGCCGTCTGGCGGCGGGGGAGGAGTTTTCCTTCAACCGCCGCGTGGGCAAGCGTACGGCGGCGCGGGGGTTCAAGGACGCGGCGGTCATTTTCGAGGGGGAGTTCACCACGGGCACGGGCGGCGGGGTCTGCCAGGTCAGCACGACGCTCTACAACGCCGCCCTGCTGGCGGGAATGCGCATCGGGGAAGTGCATCCTCATTCCCTGCAAGTGGGCTATGTCCCCCCTTCACTGGACGCCATGGTCTCCGCGGCGAGCGATTTGCGCTTTTTTAATCCGTCGCGCGCCCCCGCGGTCATCCGCATGCACGCCGACGGCAACAGCATCACCGCCGAGATCTACGGACGGGCGACGGGGTATGAATACAGGACGGAGAGCGCCGTTTTGCGCGTTCTGCCCCCGCCGCCCGCGGAGGAGGTCGAGGGGGAAGAGGACTGCGTTCTCCGCCGCGGGAAGAACGGGCTCAAAAGCGAGAGTTACCTCGTGCGCTACCGCCGCGGCAGGCGGGTCGGCAGCGTCCGTCTGCGGCGGGATACCTATGCCTGGGTGCGGGAAAAATTGCAGAAAAAGCGCGAAGAATGTCCCCTTTTGCCGCAGGAAGAGAGCGGGGGAGAAAGCGGACGCGGTGCGGCGGGCGAAAAGGGCAATTCCTGCGGGAAAGTTGTGCAAAACGATTGAAATTTTTTTCGGAAGATGGTATAATATATAGAAATGCGGCTGCGGCGTTCCCGCCGCGGGCGTTTCCCCCGAGGGACAGGGGTTCCCGCCGGGGACATCCGAAGGAGAAAAAGGCATATGATGAAGATTATCATTGACGGCATGGGCGGGGACAACGCGCCCGGCGAAATCGTCAAAGGCGCGGTGCAGTCCCTCGACGCGCGCGACGACATTTCCGTCGTCCTGACGGGGGACAAGGCGCTGCTCGACGCCGAACTTGCAAAGTATAAATACGACCCTTCCCGCATGGAAGTCGTGCACTGCTCCCAGGTCATCACCAACGACGACGTTCCGACCAAAGCCATCCGCACCAAGACGGACAGTTCCCTGACCGTGGCGTTTGATCGGCTCAAACGGGACAGCGAAGCGGTGGCGCTCGTTACGGCGGGTTCCACGGGCGCGACGCTCGCCGGCGGCATCTTCATGATCGGGCGCATCAAAGGCATTTCCCGCCCCGCGCTCTGTCCCGCGCTGCCCAACGTATACGGCGGACAGACGCTCCTTTGCGACTGCGGCGCCAATCTCGACTGCAAGCCCATCCATTTCGCGCACTTTGCCATCATGGCGTCGGCTTATGCCAAGGCGGCGTTCGGCGTCGCGCAGCCCAAAGTGGGGCTGCTCAACAACGGCGCGGAAGCACATAAGGGCGACGAAGTGCATCGGGCGGCGTACCGCATTCTCTCCAACATGGAATGCGTCAATTTTGCGGGCAACGTGGAAGGGCGCGAACTGATGTACGGCGACTATGACGTCATCGTGTCGGACGGGTTCAGCGGCAACACCGCGCTCAAAGCCATCGAAGGCTGCGGCAAGACCGTGCAGACGGTGCTCAAAGAGGCGGCGACGCGCAACATATTCACCAAATTGGGCGCGCTCTGCGCCTGGGGCACGATCGGCAAACTGAAATCCATGCTCGATTATCATAAATACGGCGGTTCCGTCTTTTTGGGGCTCAAAAAGATCGTCATCAAATCGCACGGTTCTTCCAAGGGCAGAACGATCTGCGCCTCCGTGCTCAAAGCGGCGGAAGCGCATTGCAACCACCTGACGCAGACCATCGAGGAGATGCTCTCTTCGGTCGATCTGGCGGCAATCGAGGAGAAGTGCCGCGAAGAAAATGTCTGAGCGGCGGGCGCTGACCGACGCCGAACTCGATGAGATCGAGAGCATCATCGGGTATACCTTTTCCGAGCGGCGGCTTTTGCGGCGTTGTTTCACCCATGCGTCGGCATCGGAGGAGATCAACAACGAGCGGCTGGAATTTCTCGGCGACGCTGTCATCGAACTGTGCGTTTCCGAAGAGTTATACCGTCGCTTGGAGGAGAACGAAGGGGATATGACCGAGCGGCGCAAGAAACTCGTCTCCAACGGCATGCTCCGTTCCGTCTGCGAGCGGCTGGGGCTGGACAGGTATCTCGTGTTTTCGGGCAGACAGGAAAATCTCGGCAAAAAGTCCCTGGCAAGTCTGTTTGAAGCGCTGGCGGCGGGCATCTATCTCGACGGGGGCATGCCCGCGGCGAAAGGGTTTCTCCGTGAAAAACTGATCGAGGCGGAACTGTGTATCGGACGCACGGGCTCCGCCGCGGCGGGAAAGGACTATAAGAGCCGTTTGCAGGAATACCTGCAAGGCAGGGGATTGCCGCGCGCGGAATATCCCGACCCCGAAAAGAGCGGTCCCGATCACCGTCCCGTTTATCGCGCGCGCGTGATCGCGCAGGGCATGGAAGAGACGGGAACGGGCGGCAGCAAAGCCGAAGCCGAACAGGCGGCGGCAAAGAAAATTCTTGAAAGGTTAGAGAAGGAACAGGTACGGTAAATTGAATCTGAAAGAGATGCAACTTGTCGGTTTCAAATCGTTTGCCGACAAGACGACAATTCCATTCCAGGACGGCGTAACGTGCATCGTCGGACCGAACGGCTGCGGCAAATCCAACGTGGCGGATGCGGTGCGCTGGGTGCTCGGCGAACAGTCCGCCAAGACCCTGCGCGGTTCCAGCATGCAGGACGTCATCTTCAACGGCACGCAGAAGCGCCGTTCCCTTTCCTTTTGCGAAGTTACGCTCACTTTTGACAATTCGTCCAAACTCTTTGACATCGACTACGGCGAAGTGGCGATGACGAGGCGGCTCTACCGCAGCGGCGAGAGCGAATACCTTCTGAACCGCCAGAAATGCCGTCTCAAAGACATCGTTGCCCTTTTGCACGGCGTCGGCGTGGGCAAGGAAGGCTATTCCATCATCGGGCAGGGCAAGGTCGCGCAGATCATGAACTCCAAACCCGAGGACCGCCGCACCATCTTTGAAGAGGCGACGGGCATCATGATCCATAAGCAACGCGAATTGGAAGTGGAGCGCAAACTCGAAGCATCCGAGGACAACCTCGCCGTCTACAAACAGCGCATGGCGGAGGCGGAGCGGCAACTCACCCCCCTTGCCAAACAGGCGGAAACGGCGGCAAAATATAACGAATACGCCGCGGAACTCAAATACCACGAAGTCAACGCTTACATATTCCGCCGTGAAAACGCCGAAACGGAAAAGAGCCGCTACACCCGCGAAATGGAGCGGCTCAGCGGCGAGATCGGCAGGTTCAACGGCGAGATCTCTGCCATATTGCAGGAGCGCGAGAGGCACCGCGAAGAACTCGACGCGGCGGACAGACGTCTGTCGCAACTCAACGAACAACTCTTGCAGTACACCGTCGGCAATACGGAAAAGAGCGGCAACGCCCGCCTCTACAAGGAGAAAGCCAACGCCTTCCGCGAAAAACTCGAAGGCGCGAAGGCGGACATCGCTTCCTGCAAAGAACGCATTGAAGAAATAGGGCATGCCTTGGAAGAATGCGACCGATCGATCGAGCAGAAACGCAAGCGCGCCGCGGATATCAAGGCGGAGAGCGACGGTCTTTCCCGTAAGATCGCCTCGCTTGACGAGGCAATCGCGTCTTACGAAAAGGACGCGATGCAGGATCGCGTGCGCGAACTTTCGTCCCTGGAAAACCTGTCCCAACTCAAAGAGAACATGGGCAGCCTGTCGGCGCGCAAAGCCGCCGTCGCGGAGCGCATGGAAGAGGTGCGCGCCGCCATCGAAAAGGAAGAAAAGCGGCGGGACGGACTGCGGGAGGAATTGTCCATCTGCGCGGAAAAGATTAAAAAACTCACCGCGCTCGCCGCGTCCGCGGACGAAGTTCTTGCAAAACAGAACGCCGCCGTCAAGGCGGAGGAAGAGAGATATGACCGCCTGAACAACGACATCCATGCCTGCAACGCGCGCATTGAAAGCGCGGAAAATTCCCTCGATCTGTACGTGGGGCTCAAAAACCGCTTCGAGGGGTATAAGGATTCGGTGCGCCGTCTGTTGGCGGCGGCAAAAAGCAATCCGGAAGTCAACAAGCGCATCCGCGGCATGATCGCCGACATCGTGAGTTGCGAGAGCAAATATGAACTCGCCATCGAAACGCTGTTCGGCGGCGCCATGCAGAACATCGTAACCGCCAGCAGCGAGCATGCCCGCGATCTCATCGCATTTTTGAAGCGCAACAACATCGGCGTGGTAACCTTCCTGCCCGTCGATTCCATGCGTCCCAAATACGACAGCCGCGAAGTCGAACGCGCGCTCTCGGAGCCGGGCGCGCTGGGGCTTGCCGACCGCATCGTCAAATACGACGAATATTATGCCCCCGTCATCCGCAACCTGCTTGGCAACACGCTGGTGTGCGACAACAACGATAACGCCGTGCGCATTGCAAAGAAATATGCCCATGCCTTCCGGATCGTAACGCTGGAAGGGGACATCATTGCGACCAGCGGCGCCATGACGGGCGGTTCCAGAAAGAAGGACGCGGGCAATCTGTTGCAGAACGAGCGTCTGATCAAGCAGTGTGAAGAGGAACTCCGTTCCCGCCGCGGCGAACTGACCCGTCTGCGCGGCGAACTCGACGGGTGTGCGGCGGCGCGCACGGCGGCGCAGGCAAAACTCGAAGAACTGCGCGCGGGGTTCCAGGCGGCGGCGACCGACCTTGCCACCGTCCGCCAGCAGGAAGCCTCTTTGCAGCAACTCTTCGGAGAAGTGGAAGGCAACATCACTGTCTATCACGGCGTGCTCAACGAACTCCGCCAGAAGGAAAACACCCTTTCCGACGAGGCGCAGGCAAGTTCGGAGAGCGAAAAAGTATTGGAAAAGATCCGCGTCGAAGCCGACGAGGAACGGGATAAAAAGCGGCGCGAAAACGAAAATCTCCGTCGGGCGCGGCAGAGTTTGCAGGAGCGTTGCAATGCCTTGCAGGTCGAAGCCGCTTCCGTTGCGGGCGGGTTGGAGAGCGATCAACAGACCGTTTTGCGCCTGAACGGCGAGCGCGACGACCTGCGCGCCGCCATCGAGCGGCAGAAGGGCGAGATCGCCGAATACGAACGGGAGATCGTGCGCTGGGACCGCGAAGCCGAACGCCAGGCGCTCACCAAAGCGGAACAGGAGACGGTGGACAGGCTCCGCGCCGAGATCGACCGCGCGGGGGAAGAAAAACAGAAGATCAACCTCCGTCAGATCGAACTTGAAAACCGTCAGACGGGCGTGCAGGAAAAGATCAACGAGGCGACCGCCCGCCGCGGCAAGTGTGAGGTGGAAGTCGGGCGCATCGAGACCAACCTGGAAAATCTCCGCCAGCGCATCGAGGAGGCATATTCGCTCTCTTACGAGGACTGCCTGCCGCTGCGCGACCCCGATTACGACATTGCGGCATCGGCAAACGAGATCTCGACGTTAAAGCGCAAGATCACGGCGCTCGGTCCCGTCAACGCCAACGCGCTCGAAGACTATGAGGCGCTGAAAGCCCGTTACGACGAGATGACCGTCCAGCGCGACGACGTGGAGAAAGCCATTGCCGACGCGCGGCAACTGCTCGAAGAGATCAAGGCGGACATGCGCGAACGCTTCGACGCGGGGTTCAATACCATCAACGAAAACTTCATGTATATCTTCAAGGAACTCTTCGGCGGCGGCAAAGCCGAACTGCAACTTGACTATACCGATTGCGAAGACCCGCTCGACGCGGGCGTGGAGATCAACGCCTGCCCTCCCGGGAAAAAACTCACCAAAATTTCCCTGCTTTCGGGCGGCGAACAGGCGCTGGCCGCCATCGCCATCCTGTTTGCGATCTTGAAGAGCAACCCGATGCCTTTCTGTATTCTGGACGAGATCGAAGCCGCGCTCGACGACGCCAACGTCGACCGCTTTGCGCGTTACCTGAAAAAATTCTCCAAGGAAACGCAGTTCATCGTCATCACGCACAGAAAGCCGACCATGAACCAGGCAGATTCCCTCTTCGGCGTTACCATGGAGGAGAAAGGGGTGTCCAAGATCGTTTCGGTCAAACTTTCCGAAGTTGAGTCCCGCCTGGGCGGGGACACCGTGCAGTGAGCCCGTTTTTTCCGCTTTTCCGTCTGCGCGGCGAAGCCTTTCGCCGGGCAGGGGCAAATCGGACGCAACACAGTCTGAATTAAGGAGTAAAAAACAAGTATGGGATTGTTCGGCAATCTGTTCGCCGCACTCAAAAAGACCAAAGACAACGTCGCGGGGAAACTGCGCACCCTCTTTTCCCGCAACAAACTCGGGGATGAGTTCTACGATGAACTCGAAGAGATCCTGATCGGCGCGGACGTGTCCGTTACCATGGCGGAAGAAGTCGTCGAACAGGTCAGGCAGGAAGCCATCGAGGGAAAGATCAAGGACGGGGATTACGTTACCGATCTTTTGAAAGATATCATACAGGACATCCTGGAAGAGACACCCATGCCCGAAATCAAATACCCTTGCGTGATCATGCTGGTGGGGGTGAACGGCGTCGGCAAGACGACGACCATCGGCAAACTCGCCGCCTATTTCACCCACCGCCGCAAGAGCGTTACGGTCGCGGCGGCGGACACCTTCCGCGCGGCGGCGAGCGATCAACTTTCCGTCTGGGCGGAGCGGGCGAAGGTGCGCATCGTCAAGCACGAAGAGGGGAGCGATCCCTCCGCCGTGGTCTATGACGCCGTGTCGTCCGCCAAGGCGCGCGGCACCGACGTGGTCATCGTGGATACGGCGGGACGGCTGCACGTCAAGGACAACCTGATGAACGAACTCAAAAAAATGCACCGCGTCGTCGAACGGGAATATCCGCAGGCGTCGTTCTATAAATTCCTCGTGCTGGACGCCACCACGGGACAGAACGCCGTTTCGCAGGCAAGGGCGTTCAACGAGGCGGTCGATCTCGACGGCGTCGTCCTGACCAAACTGGACGGCACCGCCAAGGGCGGGTTCATCGTTTCCCTCTGCGGCGATTTGCACATCCCCGTCGTCTTTGTCGGCACGGGGGAGAAGATGGAGGACATCGCGCTCTTCGACGCCGAAGAGTTCGTCGAAGCGATTTTGTAACGTATCCCGCAAAGCGTGCATCCTATTTGCAATCCTGTCCGCGCGGCGTCTGCCTCCTGTAAAAGTGTCCGTTTTTTCGTCCGGCAACCGCCGGACTTTTTTCATGCCTTTTAGCGGTGCGGCGGGGTATAAAACGGGCGGGAACGGGGCATAGTAAGAACAAAAAAGAAGGAAAATACCTTGCTCGACAGTCAAACGGCGCTTCTGCTGGGGCAAATCAACGCGCTCTGCGCGGACGATCTTTATACGATCGCGGACAGGGAAGAACTGCTGCGCGCGTATCCGTCCGATTCCATGCCGTCGGCGGAAGAAACGGACGGTATGATCGCGTATTTGAAAGAAAATCGATATATAGACGTGCGCTATGCCGACAAAGCGCGCGGCGTCTATTGCCTGCGCCCTCTGCCCGCGGGCAGGTCCTATGCCGCATCGGTCTTAAAAGAGCGCACCGCCGCGGGAAAAACCGTGAAAAAAATGCTGCTCGCCGCCTTTGCGGGCGGTTTTGCGGGTGCCCTGCTCGGCGCGGGCATGGTAGCGGCGATCATTGCCTTCATCGGTTAAGGGAGTATGCTGAACAAACGGGAAAAAAGGGTCATGGACTGCGTGTATGCGCTGTGCGAAAAGGAGGGGAGTTGCCTCTGTTCTCCCTGGGACATCCAGCGGCAATTTCCCGCCGGAGTGCGCCCGGACGAAAGGCAGTTGGAAGATATTTTGCGGGCGTTGCAGACGGACGGATATTTCGACGTCATCCTTTCCTCGCGCAAAGGGGAGCGGGTCTACGTCATCACCCTGCGCCCCGTCGGCTGTGCTTACCGCAGGGAAAACTTGCAGCAGCGGCGGAACATAGCGCTCAAAATTTCCCTCGCTGCAGTCTGCGCCGCGCTGTCTTTTCTCGTCGGGCTTCTGCTGCGCACCCTGTTTTCCTGAACAATTGTTTGCTTTTTTGTCCCGCAAACAATTGCTTTTTTTATGCATACGCGGTATAATACAGGGGAAGAAAATTTGCAGACGGAGAAAGATATGGAGTTCAGGCTTCATTCCAAATTTCAGCCGACGGGCGACCAGCCGCAGGCGATCGAAAAACTGACGCAGGGGGTCATGGACGGCGTGCGCACGCAGGTGCTTTTGGGCGTTACGGGCAGCGGCAAGACCTTTACCATGGCGAACGTCATCAAAAACGTGGGCAAGCCCACGCTCGTCATCGCGCACAACAAGACGCTCGCGGCGCAACTCTGCAACGAATTCCGGGAATTTTTTCCCGAAAACCGCGTGGAGTATTTCGTTTCCTATTACGACTATTATCAGCCCGAAAGTTACATCCCGTCCACCGACACTTACATCGAAAAGGATCTGGCGCTCAACGACGAGATCGACAAACTCCGCAATTCCACGACCTGTTCCCTGGGCGAGCGGGAGGACGTCATCGTCGTTTCTTCGGTGTCCTGCATCTACGGTCTGGGCGCGCCCGAGGAGTATTTCCGCCTGAGCATTTCCCTGCGTCCCGGCATGGAGATCGAGCGGGACGAACTCATGCGTCGGCTGACCGAACTGCAATACACCCGCAACGACGTGGATTTCAAGCGCGCCACCTTCCGCGCGCACGGCGACATTCTGGAAATTTTCCCCGCTTCCAATTCGGAGATCGCCATCCGCGTGGAGTTCTTCGGCGACGAGATCGACCGCATCTTTGAAGAGGACGCGCTGACGGGCAAGATCGTCAGCGAACTCAAACACGCCGCCATTTTTCCCGCCAGCCACTATGCCGTGGGCAGTCAGAAGCGGGATGCCGCGCTCGCCGTCATCGCGCAGGATCTCGAAGGGGAAGTGGCGGCGTTCCGCGCCGAGGGCAAACTGCTCGAAGCGCAGCGGCTCTCCCAGCGCACCGAACACGACCTGGAAATGATCCGCGAGATCGGATACTGTTCGGGCATCGAGAATTATTCCCGTTATTTTGACGGCAGGCAGCCGGGCGAACCTTCCTTCACCTTGCTCGATTATTTCCCCCGCGGGGAATTTCTGGTGTTCATCGACGAGAGCCACATGACCATCCCGCAGATCCGCGCCATGTATCACGGCGACCTGTCCCGCAAGAAAAATCTGGTGGAATACGGCTTCCGCATGCGGTCGGCTTACGACAACCGTCCGCTCACCTTTGAAGAGTTCGACGAACGCATCCCGCAACTCATCTGCGTGTCGGCGACCCCCGCGCCCTACGAACTCGGTCAGGCGGGGGATAACGTGGTCGAACAACTCATCCGTCCCACGGGACTTCTCGATCCGCCCGTAACCGTCCGTCCGACCAAGGGGCAGATCGACGACCTTCTCTCCGAGATCAACACGGTCGTCGCGGCGGGCGGCAGGGTGCTCGTTACCACGCTGACCAAGCGCATGAGCGAAGAGTTGACCGACTATCTCAAAGAACAAGGCGTCAAGGTCAAATATATGCATTCGGACATCGACGCCTTAGAGCGCATCGACATCGTCAACGGGCTGAGGAGCGGGGAATTTGACGTGCTTTGCGGCATCAATCTCCTGCGTGAAGGGCTCGACCTGCCCGAAGTGCGGCTGGTGGCGATATTGGACGCCGACAAAGAGGGCTTTCTGCGCAGTGAAACGTCGCTGGTGCAGACCATCGGGCGGGCGGCGCGCAACGCCGAAGGGCGGGTCGTCATGTATGCCGACAGCATGACCGATTCCATGCGCCGCGCCATTTCCGAGACCGAGCGGCGGCGCAAAGTGCAGGACGAATACAACAAGGCGCACGGCATCACGCCCAAGACCATCGTCAAGGAAGTCCGGTCCACGCTCTCCATCACGCGGAAAAAGAAGGCGGGGGAGGATATGTCCGTCAAGGATATCCCGGCGGAGATCGAAAAACTCAAAGCGCTGATGAAGGTCGCTTCCGCGCAACTTGATTTCGAGCGCGCCATCGAGATCCGCGACGCCATCGCGCAACTCCGCGCCCGTCTGCGCCGCTGACGGGCGGTTCCCCTTATAAAAGAGCCTTGAAGTGAACCGTAAGGCGGCAGTCTTGCCCTGCGGCGGACAAAAAACGAGCAGAAAAAAAGAAAGAGTGAAAGACCATGAAAGAAGAAATATTTGTCAAAGGCGCAAAGGAAAACAACTTAAAAAACATCGACGTGCACATTCCGCGCAACAAACTCACGGTGTTCACGGGGCTGTCGGGCAGCGGCAAATCGACCCTCGCCTTCGACACCATCTTTGCAGAAGGACAGCGGCGGTATATGGAGAGCCTGTCCTCGTATGCCCGTCAATTCCTGGGACAGATGGAAAAACCCAACGTCGAATCCATCGACGGGCTTTCGCCCGCCATCTCCATCGATCAGAAAACGACGTCGCATAACCCCCGTTCCACCGTGGGCACGGTAACGGAGATCTATGACTATTTCCGTCTGCTCTTTGCGCGCGTCGGCGTGCCGCACTGTCCCGAATGCGGACGGGAGATCCGCCGTCAGAGCGTGGACGAGATTGCCGATAAGGTGATGACCATGCCCTCGGGGACGCGCATTCTCGTGAATGCGCCCGTCGTGCGCGGCAGGAAGGGGGAATATGTCAAAGAGTTGGCGTCTTACCGCAAGAGCGGGTTCGGCAGGGTCAAGATCGACGGCAGCATTTACGACTTGCAGGAAGACATCAAACTCGACAAGAACGTCAAGCACAACATCTCCGTCGTGGTCGACCGCCTGATCGTCAAGGAAGGGGTATTGAAACGCCTCACCGAGAGCCTGGAAACGGCGCTTCGGCTCGCCGACGGGCTGGTGGTCATCGACACGGGCGAAAAAGAGGAACTCTATTCGACGAAATATGCCTGCCCCGACTGCGGCATCTCCATCGAGGAGATCGAGCCCCGCATCTTCTCCTTCAACACGCCTTACGGCGCCTGCCCCGAATGCCTCGGGCTGGGGTTCAAGCAGACGGTCGACCCCGACCTCATCTGTCCCGACAAGACCAAGACGCTGCGCGAAGGCGCCATCCATGCCAGCGGCTGGATGCTCGATTCCAATTCGACGAACATGATGTATATCACCGCGCTCGCCAAACATTACGGTTTTTCCCTCGACGTGCCCGTCAAAGATCTTTCAAAGAGCGCTTACGACATTCTCATGTACGGCAACAACGGGGAACGCATCAGCCTCAATTATTCCACGCACTCCTTTTCGGGCAGTTACAACATGACCTGGGAGGGCTTCGTCAACAGTTTGCAGCGGCGGTACAACAACACGTCGAGCGAAGGGGTGAAATACGACATCGAGCGGTACATGACCACCTGTCCCTGCCCCGTCTGCCGCGGCAAGCGGCTCAAAAAAGAGGCGCTTTCCGTCTTTGTCGGCGGCAAAAACATCGCCGAAGTCTGCGACATGTCCGTGGAAAATCTTGCGGGGTTTTTAAGCGGGCTTTCCCTGACGCCCACCGAGCACAGGATCGCCGACAGCATTTTGAAAGAGATCGGCAACCGCATCGGTTTTTTGAAGAACGTAGGGCTGGAATATCTCACGCTCTCCCGCAGCGCGGGCACCCTTTCGGGCGGGGAGAGCCAGCGCATCCGCCTCGCCACGCAGATCGGCAGCGCTCTGACGGGGGTTTTGTATATCCTTGACGACCCGAGCATCGGGCTGCATCAGCGGGACAACGAAAAACTGCTCCATTCCCTGCAAGGTCTGCGCGATCTCGGCAACACGCTCATTGTGGTCGAACACGACGAGGACACCATCCGCGCCGCCGATTACATCGTGGACATCGGTCCCAAAGCGGGCGTGCACGGCGGGGAAGTGGTTGCCTGCGGCTCGCAGCAGGACATTATGAACGCACCCATGTCCATAACGGGCGACTTCCTCGCGGGGCGGCGGAAGATCGAAGTGCCCGCCGTGCGCACGGCGTCCGACGGGCGGTATTTCACCGTGCGCGGCTGTCGGCAGAACAACCTCAAAGGCATCGACGTATCCGTGCCCGTGGGGCTCTTCACGGCGGTTACGGGCGTTTCGGGGAGCGGCAAGTCCAGCCTGGTCAACGAGATCATCTATCCCATTCTCGCGGGCAGGCTCAACGGCGCGCATCAGCCTCTCGGCAAGTTCGATTCGTATGAAGGGCTGGAATATTTCGATAAGGTGATCGCCATCGATCAATCGCCCATCGGCAGGACGCCGCGGAGCAATCCTGCCACCTACACGGGCGTTTTCACCGCCATCCGCGACCTCTTCGCCGCCACGCCGGACGCGCGGGCGCGGGGGTATAAGTCGGGGCGTTTTTCCTTCAACGTCGCGGGCGGGCGGTGCGAACACTGCTTCGGCGACGGCATCATCAAGATCGAGATGCATTTCCTGCCCGACATTTTCGTACCGTGCGAAGTGTGCGGCGGCAAGCGGTATAACCGCGAAACGCTGGAAGTCCGCTACAAGGGCAAGAGCATTTCCGACGTGCTCGACATGACCATAGAGGAAGCGTGCGAATTTTTCCGCAACCAGCCTTCCATCTATAACAAACTCTCCACGCTCAACGAGGTGGGGCTGGGCTACATCAAACTCGGGCAGAGCGCCACCACCCTTTCGGGCGGCGAGGCGCAGCGCGTCAAATTGGCGAGCGAACTTTCCAAGCGCTCCACGGGCAAGACTTTTTACATCCTGGACGAGCCTACCACGGGACTGCATGCCTATGACGTGGATAAATTGGTCAAAATTCTTCTGCGCCTGCGGGCGGGCGGAAACACCGTGCTCGTCATCGAACACAATCTCGACGTCATCAAGGTCGCCGATCACATCATCGACCTCGGTCCCGAGGGGGGAGACGGCGGCGGCACCGTGCTCTGTACGGGCACGCCCGAAGAGGTCGCTTCCGTGGAAAAAAGTTACACGGGGCAATTCCTGAAACGCATACTTTGACGGGGGCATGCCCGTAAAAAGCGGAAAAAGCAATGGAGGAAGAGGTATGGAGATCGTTTTTTACCGACCGGAATATCGTCGGGCGTTCGTCGATCTGAACACCGCCTAGCTGCAAGAGTATTTTCACGTCGAGCCGGAGGACGAAAAGATCTTTTCTTCGGTGGATCAAATGGTGCGGGAGGGCGCGGGCGTATTTGTCGCGCTCGAAGGCGGTCTGCCCGTTGCCGTTTGCATGACTTTCCCGCTCGGCGGGGACGAATGGGAGATCGGCAAACTCGCCGCCGACAAGAATTACCGCGGCAGAGGGGCGGGCGAGGGCGTTCTGCGCTCGTGCATGGCGTATGCCGCCGCGCACGGTGCGAAAAAACTCACCATCCTGTCCAACCGCATCCTTACCGCCGCCATGGGGCTTTACGCCAAGGCGGGCTTTCGTCAAGTCCCGCTCACCCGCGGGGAATATGAGCGCGTGAACGTACAGTTTGAAAAACGGCTGTAAGCGTCTTTGCCGTCGGTGTTTTATTATTCGCCCGCGCGGGCGGTTGCGGCGGGCGTGGATTTTCCGACGGGGGAAGCGCGGCTTCTTGCCGCGGGGGAGGTATATCCGGGAAATGTTCGAACAAAAAGGACAAAAACAAGAAGAAAAAAATTCTCCGGCCGGCTATCTTTTGTCTGCCGTCAGTCTGGTCGTGTCGGGGCTGTGTTTCATCATTTTTTCCTCGCAGGCGATCGCCGTCATGTGCTATCTTCTGGGCGGGCTCACGCTGCTGGCGGCGGCATTCAATGCCGCGGTGGCGTTGGCGGGGAAGAGGCGCGGCGTAAAGTTTTGGCTGAAAATGGCGCTGTGCATCCTCGCGCTGCTTTGCGGGACGGTCGTCATCGTCAGCAAGGAAAACGCGCTGGAATACATTGTCGGCGGGGCGGCGTTTTTCGTCGTCATCTTCGTTTCCTTCCGCTTGCAGACCTTCGTCCGCGGCGGGTATGCGCGGGGCGCGCTTTGGTGGACGGTCATTGCCCTGATGCTTGCGTGCTATGCCGTCGCCGCCGTCCTGCTCAAATTCTACCTGCCGGAGCACGCCCGTCCGATGGTCTGCCTTTTCGGCGGATTGCTCGTGCTCGACGGCGCTCTGAACTTTTTGATGCTCTTTCTGCGCCCGTGTGGCGGGGAGCGTCCGTGTGGCGGGGAATGCCCGCGCGGCGGGACGGAGAGCGTGCAGAAGGCGGACGGGGACGGCGAAAAACGGGGAACGGACGGCGGAGAGAACGCCGGGCGGCGCTGACGGACGGAAATTTTTCCCTTTGCGGCGGTATTTTTTTGCGCGGAAAATTATTTTTTCCGCTTTTTTCTTTTACGGGATTGACCTTGCGCGCATTCTGCGGTATAATGGAAACGACAGGTTCCCGCGCGGAAAGGGCGGGACGGGGAGGTCATTTTGGGTAAACGGGAAAAAATCATCACCTTCGGGGAGATCATGCTGCGGCTTTCGACGCCCGATTATGCGACCATCGATCAGACGCATTCTTTTCTGGTCAACTACGGCGGCGGCGAAGCCAACGTCGCCATTGCGCTGTCGCACATGGGGCATCAGACCTGCTTTCTGAGCAAACTGCCTCCCAATCTTTTGGGCGACGGCGCGATCGCGCATCTGCGCTCGCACGGCGTCGACACGCGCCACATCGTCCGCGGTTCGACCACCATCGGCATCTATTTTCTCGAAACGGGCTTCGGCGGCAGACCGAGCAAGGTCATTTATAACCGCCGTCATTCGGCGATCACGCGGGTCGAGCAGAGTGAATTTCGCTGGAAAGAGATCTTTCGCGACGCGGCGTGGTTCCACGTCAGCGGCATCACGCTCGCCCTCGGCGAACGGGTGCGGGAAGTCGCCCTGCGCGCCGTGCGGGAAGCCAAGGAAGCGGGCGCGATCGTCAGTTTTGACTTCAATTACCGCTCCACGCTCTGGACGGTGGAGGAAGCGCGGGCGAGTTATAAGCAGTTCATCCCGTATGCCGACGTCGTGTTCGGCAACGATTGGGACGCAAGCACCCTGTTGGAGATCCCGTTCGACGCGGACACCGATCTGTCCTCGGTCGCGGCAAAGCGGCAGGACGTTCTGAAAAAGATGATTGAAAAATACGCCCTGCAATATGTGTTCTGCACCGACCGCGTGGTCTATTCCGCCACCGAAAATTCCCTGGCGGGCAACTATTTCACGATGCGGGACGGGCGGTTCGTTTCGGGCGCGACGGCGCCCGTGCGTTTCAACATTTACGACCGCATCGGCGGGGGCGACGCCTTTGCGTCCGGGGTCATTCACGGACTGCTGAAAAATTATGCCGATCCCGATTATGCCGTGGAATACGGGCTCAACACCTCCGTGCTCAAACACACCATTTACGGCGACGCCTTCACCCTTTCCTGCGCGGACATCGAGGCATTCATGCACTCCAACGGCGATGCCGAAGTCAAGCGGTGAGCGGCGGGAGCGTTTGATACATATTTCCCGTAAAATACGGGCATGGGACGGTTGATTTTGCGTTTTATGCGATAAAAAACGCCGCCGCCGGAATCAGATATAAGGAGAATTAAGGAGACAGACAATGAAAACGGTCAACGGAAAAATGCGGGAGTTGGGCGAAAAGCGTTCGGTGATCCGCGAGATCTTTGAATATGCCAAGGTGCGTTCTGCCGAGATCGGCGCGGAAAACGTGTTCGATTTTTCCATCGGCAACCCGTCCGTGCCCGCGCCCGATTGCGTGAACGAAGCCATCGAACGCATCGTGCGCGAAACGCCCTCGGTGCTCTTGCACGGCTACACGTCCGCACAGGGCGACGGGAACGTGAGAAAGACGGTCGCGGAATATATCCGCCGCAATTTCGGCGTTCCGCTCACCGCGGACAATCTCTATATGACCTGCGGCGCCGCCGCATCGCTCACCATCTCCATGCACGCCGTGGCGTCGGCGGGGGAAGAGATCATCACCTTTGCACCCTATTTCACCGAATATAAAGTATTCGCCGAAGGGGCGGGCTGCACGCTGAAAGTGCTCCCGTCCGACGGGAAACTGCTCCCCGATTTTTCCGCGCTGGAAAGGGCGATCTCCGCCCGCACCCGCGCCGTTCTCATCAATTCTCCCAACAACCCGAGCGGGGTGGTCTACGGGGAGGACGTCCTGCGCCGTCTGGCGGCGATTCTGGAAGCCAAACAGCGGGAATACGGAAAGGATATCTATCTCATTGCCGACGAACCTTACCGCGAGTTGGTGTACGACGACAATATGGTCGTGCCCTATGCGATGTGCTACTATGCCAATACGCTGGTCTGCTATTCCTGGTCCAAATCCCTCTCCATCCCCGGCGAGCGCATCGGCTATATTGCCGTCAATCCCGCCATGGAGAACCATCAGGCGGTCTATGCCGCCGTCTGCGGTGCGGGGCGTTCGCTCGGCTACGTCTGCGCTCCCGCGCTCTTGCAGCGCGTCGTTGCCGCCTGCATCGGCATGACGTCCGACATCTCCGTCTACAAAGCCAACCGCGACCTGTTCTATGACGCGCTCGTGTCTTATGGCTATGAAGTCATCCATCCGGACGGCGCCTTCTATCTCTTTGTCAAGGCGCTCGAAGAGGACGCTTCCGCCTTCTGCGAACGGGCGAAGAAGTATGAACTGCTCCTGGTCCCCGGGGACGATTTCGGGGTGAAGGGATATGTCCGCATCGCCTATTGCGTGGCGCCCGAAACCATCCGCCGCGCACTGCCCGCCTTTGAAAAATTGGCAAAGGAATATCGGGAGGGAAAGGAATAAAAATCATTCCGTTGGCGGTATAAGTGCAGGGCATGTCCGAAAATAACGGAAAAAATCTTGTTTTGCCGCGGCGGGAAAAGGAACTTTCTTTGCCGCGGTAATTTTTTTGCCGCGGACGGCAAAAGCATGCAAACACGGGAGGAAAGAGCGTGAAAACGGGAGGAAGAGGAATCAAAGAGCGTCTTGTAGCGCTGGCGGTCTGTTTTTTGCTGGCGGCGGCATCGGCGCTGCCGATCGCGGCGTGCGCCCCGAAACCGCCCGTATGGGAAACGCAGGCGGAACTGACCGATACGGGCGTGAAACTGACGCTGACCAAAGTCAAGGGCGCGCAGGAATATGTCATATACCACAGCCCGAGCCGCTACGGAAGGTATGAACAGGTATCGCGGCAGAAGGGCAGGACGTATGAGCATGAGGACGCCTACGGCTATTTCCGCGTGGACGCGGTGGCGGAGGGGCAGGTCATCCACAGCGAACTGCTCTCTTACGAAACGGAAACTTTCGGGGAGAATATGTACATTTACGCGCCGACGGACGACCTTGCTTCGGTGGAAGAGGACTTTGCCGCGGCTTACGAACGGACGGGGCAGTTTTCTTCCGCGCGGTTTGCGGCGTTCTTCAAGGCGGGCAGTTATGACGGTCTGCAATGCACGCTC
Source organism: uncultured Clostridia bacterium (assembly GCA_944372515.1). Classification (GTDB taxonomy): domain Bacteria; phylum Bacillota; class Clostridia; order Christensenellales; family Borkfalkiaceae; genus RGIG4074. Next base: position 15,353 of record CALVZM010000056.1, on the reverse strand, counting down.
CGCTATTACATGACGATCGGGGGATTGGGAAAAACGTCCGAAGACGTTGCCGTGGACGGACTGCGCGTGCCCGCGCAACTTCCGAACGGCAACGGGACGTGCAACTTCTGGTTCGCGGCGGAGAACATGACCGTCCGCGGGGACGTGCTCTGGGCGGCGTCGCAGGCGACTTCTTTCCGGCGGATGAACGTCCTCGGGGATATGTTCCTGACGGAAGGGAAGAGCAATTCCTGGGGTTCGGGCGGATTCATCGCCGACAGCCGCGTCGAAGGGCTCATCGATGCGGGCGTGCAGCAGCAGTGGCTGACCCGCAACAGCGATTGGGGCGGCTGGCAGGGCGGGGACATCAACCTGACCTTTGTCGGTCCGTCTGCCGACAGTCCCGTGCCCGCAGAGGGCATCAACGGATTGGAGAGCGTAACGGTCGAAAAGACGCCCGTCGTGCAGGAAAAGCCCTTTTTGGTCTTCGACGACGGATATTACGTCTGCGTTCCCGCGCTGCGCAGGAACGCCGTCGGTCCGAGTGCGGACGATCAAAGTTTGTCAAACCGCTACATCCCGTTGCAGGATTTTTATGTGGCGCGCTCCGACCGCGACACGGCAAAGACCCTCAATGCCGCTCTGGCGGCGGGCAAACATCTCTTCTTCACGCCCGGGATCTACGACATTGACGCGCCCCTGCGCGTGGAGAACGCGGGCACGGTGATCCTGGGCTGCGGCTTGACGACGCTGCGCATCGCGGGCGGCAACCGCGACACGGCGATGGAAGTCGCCGACGCGGACGGCATTCTGCTTGGCGGATTGCTCTTTGAGGCGGGAACGCACAGCGAAAACCTGCTGCGCCTCGGCGCGGGTTATACGGGCATTTCGCATGCCGATGCGCCCATCGCGTGCAGCGACGTATTTTTCCGCATCGGCGGGGCGCGGGATGCGCCGACGTATGTGCGGCAGGCATTGGTCATCAACGCCTGCAACGTGCTGGGCGACAATTTCTGGGTCTGGCGCGGGGACCACACCGACGGCGTCGGCTGGGATGTCAACGTAACGCAGAACGGAGTCGTCGTCAACGGCGACGACGTAACCGTTTACGGACTGATGGGCGAGCATTTCCACGAATATCAGACGATCTGGAAGGGTGAAAACGGGTTTGTCGCGTTCTATCAGTCCGAAACGCCCTATGAAGTCCCCGAACAGTCGGCGTGGATGTCCGAGTGGCGGGGGACGCGTTACTTCGGATATGCAAGTTATAAGATCGCCGACGAAGTGCAAAAGCACACGGCTTACGGCATCGGGGTATACTTCGTGTCGGACGGCGCGGTCTACGTTCTCGACCATGCGGTGGAAGCGCCTGCGGCGGGGCAGATCGCACTGTACCATATTGCCCTTTCCGTCTTTTCGGCGCCAGACGGCGCGGGGATCCTGCACTTCGTGAACGACGCGGGGGAGGGCATCGTCAAGCCCTATCCTTCCGGCGGACAGAAAAAACAGATGGCGTCTTATGTCGCGGGCGTGCCGTCCCTTTGACGGGCGTCTGCCGCGGGCGCATCGGAAAGAATCATAAAAAAAACGGGCGGGCGTCTGTGCCCGCGGGAGGTTTTGTCTATATGAAATACGGAGAGATCGCCTATATCAAGAACCCCGTTCCGCGCATCATTCTCGGCACGGCGGTGCCCGCCGTGCAGTGGGGCAAAAATTGCGACGAACTGTTCGATGCCGCGCTGGAAGCGGGCGTGAACGCCATCGATACGGCGCGCTGTTACATGCGCAGTGAGAGCGTCATCGGCGAATGGATGGAGCGGCGGGGCGTGCGGGATAAAATTTTTCTCATCTCCAAAGGCGGGCTGGACGGGGTTTTGGGGAACAAGCGTCTTTCGCAAAGATGCATCCGCGCCGATCTGCACCGCTCCCTCAAAGCCTTGCGCACCGAGCGGATCGATCTGTATTTTTTGCATCGGGATGATCCGTCGCGGGACGCGGGGGAGATCGCCGAGACCATGAACGCGCTCATTGCCGAGGGCAAGATCGGCGCTTACGGCGCGTCCAATTGGACGCACGAACGCATTGAACAGGTGCAGGAGTATGCTTACAAACACAGGTTGCAGCCTTTCAGCGCGTCGCAGCCTCATTATTCCCTGGCGGAAGCCGTGCGCATGCCCTGGCAGGGGTGTCTGACGCTGACGGGGGCAAAACGGGCTTCGGCGCGGGCATGGTACAGGTCTTCCGGTATGGCGGTGCTGGCATATTCTCCCCTCGGCAGGGGGTTGTTTTCGGGCAAGTTTTCTTCCGCCGACCTTGCGGGCGCACGGCGCGCGGCGGACGCCGCTGGCAGAAGGGGGTTCTTCACGGAGGAAAATTTTGAGCGGCTGCGCCGCTGCGAAGAGATCGCAAAGCGCAGGGGACTGACCGTGCCGCAGACCGCCCTTGCCTGGGTGCTCGGGAGCGAAATGAACGTCTTTGCCATCGTCGGCACCTCCCGCGGCGACGGACTGCGCGCCGATCTGCCCGCCGCAGACGTCGCGCTGACCCCCGCGGAGCGCGCCTACATGAATTTGCAGTCGGAGACCTGCTGATTGTTTGTTTTCCCTTTCCTCGTGCTCGCCGCGTGCGGCGGCAGGGGGGCACCGAGGATGAAAAAAAGAAGGCGGCTGCCTTCTTTTTTTTTGGTTTATTCGGTTGTTTCTTCCCGCGTCGGCGGCAGGGGCGGCAGTTGCCGTTTTCCCTTGCCTTTGTCGCTCAATTGTCGGAAGGCGAAGAGGCAGAGCGCCACGATCGCCGCAAATTCCAGAAAGGCGACGGCGGGGAAGGACAGGTCCTGCGCGCCGAACAGAGACGACGCCACCGCGCGCAGCGAGGCATATACGGTCGCCGCGGGGATGTAGATCTTTTTCGGAAAGGTAAAAGCAAACAGCACGGCAAAGATGTCGGAGATGTAAAAATACCGTTCGTGCATATGGGGCAGAACGAAGGGCAGCAAGGTGGTCATCGTATAGGCGATGATCACCCAATTTTCCTTCCGTTCGGCATAGTTCTTCTTATAAAAGAACAGGCAGAACATGGCGCATACGCCGACGGAGAAGAACACCAGCAGGCGTCCCAGGTTTTCATAAGTATAGTTGAAAGGCAGCAGTTGATAGAGATTCATCGCGCCCAGCGTCAGAATGGGATATTCTCCCACCTGCGTGCAATAGGCGGCGAAATAGGCGTCGAAAAAGGACATACCCGCGATCCAGGCGGGAAGCCCGCACAGGAAATAGGTCAGCGGAAAGCCGAGCAGGGAACGCAGATTCAGCCGCTTGCGCAGGATTGCGACGACGATGACCGGCGCATAAAAGATCGCCTGCAATTTGAAGGAAAACGCCACGGCATAGAGCGCAACGGAAACATTGTCCATGTTTTTCAGCATGTAGTAAAAACTCATGATGCAAAAACAGGTAAAAATGGCGTCGCATTGCGCCCAGACCGCGCTGTTCAGGAACACGTTCGGCAGAAAGAGAACGGCGGCATACGCCAGCAGCCCTTTCAATTTGCTCCCGCCGAGTTGCCGCACGATCAACCCCACATAGATCGCCATGACGACGTCGAACAGGCAGGACACCGCTTTGTAGGAGTACAGGCTGTTGACGGGCAGGAAAGTGAGCAGGGTGATGATGTATTTATACATGGGCGTATAGTCGCCCAGGTCGGCGGCGAGTGCGCTCAGTCCGCCCGCCGCTTTGATCTCTTCAAACCAGACGGACAGGAACATATCATAGTCGTTGGAATGATGGTCGAAAATGCATAGCCGCATGATCACGGCGACGGCGAGAAAGGCGGCGGCAAACAGCGGATATTCGTATTTTTTATACAAAGCGAGGAGTTTTTCGCCGTAGGTCTCCCGAAAATTTGACGCGAATTTCATGCATGCTCCCCCTCGTTGCCGCCGTTTTTTGGAGACGCTTCGGGCAGGTTATAAGTTTCCGAAACGACGAAGTGCGGTCTGTTCTTGCCCTCTTCGTAAATTTCGGCGATATACAGGTTTTGCAGCCCCGTATTCAGGGAGAGGATCCCCGCGGTCAGCGCGAGGGCGGGGAAGAGCCAGGCGGTCAGCCCGCCGTATCCGATGCCCATGCCCGTGAGCACGCCGAGAACGATGAAGGCGGCGACGGACAGCAGACAGAGCGCGATGCCCGCTTGGAGCGGGAAGGAGAGGGGAGCGCGGCTGTTGGGAATGATGCCGCTCTTTGCCAGGCGCAGCATCTTTTGCAGGGTATATTTGCTCTTCCCCGCAACGCGCTCCGGGCGGTCAAATTCGATGACCGTCTGTCTGAATCCGAGCCACACGCTCTGCGCGCGCAGAAGGCGCGCGTGCTCGTGCAGGGACAAAACGGCGTCCGCCGCCTTGCGGCCGAGAAGTTTGAAATCCCCGCAGTCCAAAGGCAGGTCAAGCCCCGTTGCCTTTTTCAGCGTGCGGTAATAGAGGAACGCCGTCAGCCGTTTGAAAACGGTCTCTTTGGCGCGTTTTTTATGCCGTGCGTGCACGATCTCAAAGCCTTCTTTCCATTTTTCGATCATTTGCAGGGCGACTTCGGGCGGGTCCTGCAAATCGGCGTCCATGGCGACGACGGCTTCGCCCCGCGCGTGCGCCAGCCCGCACAGAAGGGCGCTTTGCTGCCCGAAATTGCGGCTGAGGGAGATGCCTTTGACGCGCTTGTCCTTCGCGCACAGTTGTTTGAGAATGTCTGCCGTGCCGTCGCTGCTCCCGTCGTTGACAAAGATGATTTCAAACTCTCCGTCCAACCGCTCGAATACGGGCATGGCATGCCTGTAAAACAGGGAGAGGGATTCCTCTTCGTTGTAGGCGGGCACGACGAAAGAATATTTAATCATGGCGTACTTTCTCCGTTTTTTCGTTTGTGTTTTTCTCTTCCCGGAAGAGGAGGAGCCGTTTGGTGAGATAGTTATAGACCAGCACGACGAGGGTCAGAACGATCTTGACCGCCCAGCCGTTGAACCCCCACACGCCGTTGCCGAGATACATGCCCAGAACGTGCAGGGCAAGCCCGCCCAGAGAGAGCAGGGCAAATACCGCAAACCCGTAAGGGGAACGGCTCCTGCCGCGGTGTTCAAAGACGAACAGGCAGGAGAGGGCGTAATTGACCGCCAGCCCGACGGTGAAGCCGCACGCCGTGCCGGTGATATAGGCGGCGGGCGAAACGTCCTTTTCGGTGAAGAGGGAGAGAAAGTCGGGATAGAGGGCGGGCTCGAAGAGGTATTGCACGAACGCCATCACGAGCATGTCCACAACGGTGGCAATGCCGCCCACGACCAGAAAGCGGAAAATTTCCGTCAGCGTGGGGTATTTTGCGCGTAAATTTGCAAGAAAGGCTCTCATGGTTCCAAATTCTCCTGCCGCCGCGGAAAAGGTCGGCGCGGCGGACGGTTTTTGCGTTTTTTGTGTGAGGAGACCGCGGCGGACCGTCAGGCTTCTTCGCCCGATTCTTCCACGAGTTCGATACCGATCTCGCCCGCTTTCTGCATCCGGCTGAAAGAGACGAAAAAGCCGATGAGGAAGGCGACGATCGCGCACGCGGCGGTGATGAGCACCACGGCGAACGGCGCGATGGCGCCCAGGTCTTCGTCCGTCGTCAGGGTGGAGATGATGACATAGTTGGGAATGGTGGATGCGGCATAACTGCGGGCGAGGAGATTATAATCGTCCAAGATGGTCTGCAAAGAGGAAACGATGGCGTCGATGCGCGTCTGCGTGCCCGTTTCCAACTCCGTTTTGCCGTCGGCATCCGCTTGGTTGTAGGGGGAATCGTCCCCGAACAGACCTTTCAGTTGCGTCAACACGGCATCCTGCGTTTCGACGGGATATTTGAGCAGTTCCCCGTCGATATAGTCCTGCATGCTGGCAGAGGCGGCAGGATTTTCCACGCCGTTGTTGCAGACGAACGCCCGCGCGGCGGCAACGGCGGCGTCGAGATTTTCCAGATCGGTCAGAATGTCGTTCACGCGCTTGCCGTTTTCTTCGCAGTAATAGGCGGCAAATTCCGAGCGGTCCACGGTGGTGGAAGAGGAGATCGTCGTGTCGGAAATGTCGATTCCGGGCATCTGCTCCATGCCCGCCACGATCCGCACTTCTCCGATCAGGCTGTCGATGGTGTTTTCCAGCGTCCGTATTTGCAGATAATAGGTGAGTTTTTTGGTGCTCTCGCCGATGGCGGATGCCTTGATGAGGTAACTGGTTACGATCTTATCCGTGTAGGATTCTTTGTACCAGTCGATGATCCGGTTGAGGATGTCCTTGAAATCGTCCTGCGACATATGGACCTGTTTGGCATCGAAAGAGGAGAGGGTGAAAGCGAACGTCCCTTCGGGGTTTTCGCTGAGGCTCAGGTGGGCGTTCACCGCATTGCTCAGGTCGTTGAAATCCTTGTCGCTCAGACCGTTGTGGGGATATTTCTCTTTCAGAATGACCTCGATGTGGTCGCGCAGCGAGGCGCGCACGACGGGGACGTCAAAGGTCGCCGTGTCCACTTTGGCGATGGTCGCGGAATATTCGTTGTGCCGGATAAAGGCGGAGACGCAGCCGAGCGAGCCGCCCAGGACGGCAGCCGTCAGCAGCACGCAAAGCAGCAGGGTCAGCCAATTCCCGCGCAGCACTTTGATAAAGTCCTTCAAGCCGTATTCTCTGATTTTTCTGGTTGTTTTTTCCATAGTCCGGAGTTCTTCTCCTTATCGTCGTTTCTATATAGTATATCTCAATTCGTCCTTTTCGTCAAGCAATTCCCGCCGTTGAAAAAAAACGCGCTTTCCGCTTTGCGGGGGCAGAGAGCCGCGCCTAGGAAATGCCCAAAGAATAAAAAATAAAAATTTATCGATAAAAATAGATTTATTATCGATACAGACCTTTGTTTTCCGCCGCGGCTTGTGATATAATGAATATGATCTGAGGGTCGGAAAGAGGACCCGGGAAATTCAATCGTAAATAAGGAGTGTGGAATTTATGGCAAGATTCACGTTACCCAGAGACGTCTATCACGGAAAAGGCGCGCTGGAAGCGCTCAAATCGTTCAAGGGAAAGAAGGCAATGATCTGCGTGGGCGGCGGCTCCATGAAGAAGTTCGGTTTTCTCGACAGGGCGGTCGCCTATCTGAAAGAAGCCGGCATGGAAGTCAGGCTCTTTGAGGGCATCGAACCCGATCCCTCCGTGGAAACGGTGATGAAGGGCGCGCAGGCGATGCTCGATTTCGGTCCCGACTGGATCGTCGCCATCGGCGGCGGTTCGCCCATCGACGCGGCGAAAGCCATGTGGATCAAATATGAATATCCCGACATCACGTTTGAAGAAATGTGCAAGGTGTTCGGCATTCCCGCACTGCGGAAAAAGGCAAAATTCTGCGCCATCTCCTCCACGTCCGGCACGGCGACCGAAGTTACGGCGTTCTCCATCATCACGGACTATCACAAGGGCATCAAATATCCCATTGCGGACTTTGAGATCACGCCCGATGTCGCCATCGTTGATCCCGAACTCGCCGAGACCATGCCCAAGAAACTCGTCGCGCACACCGGTATGGATGCCATGACGCACGCCATCGAGGCATATGTCTCCACCGCCAACTGCGACTATACTGATCCTCTCGCGATCTTCGCCATCAAGATGATCCAATCCGACCTCGTCGCGTCTTATAACGGCGACATGGCAAAGCGCGACAGCATGCACAACGCGCAGTGCCTCGCGGGCATGGCGTTCTCCAACGCCCTTTTGGGCATCGTGCATTCCATGGCGCACAAGACGGGTGCGGCGTTCGCCGACTACGGCGCGCACATCATCCACGGCGCCGCCAACGCCATGTATCTGCCCAAGGTCATTGCCTTCAACGTCAAAGACCCCACCGCCAAAAAGCGCTACGGCGTCATTGCCGATTACATGGGGCTGGGCGGCAAGAACGACGATGAAAAGGTCGCGCTGCTCATCGCTTACCTGAGAAAGATGAACGATGACCTCAACATCCCGCACTGCATCAAGCACTACGGTGCGGACAGTTATCCCTGCGAACAGGGCTTCGTGCCCGAGAACGTCTTCCTCGACAGGCTGCACGACATCGCCGTCAACGCCATCGGCGACGCCTGCACGGGTTCCAACCCCCGTCAGCCTTCCGTGGAAGAGATGGAAAAACTCTTGAAGTGCTGCTATTACGACACCGAAGTCGATTTCTGACGAGAATATGTAAAAGCCGGCAAAGGGATCCTTTTGTCGGCTTTTGCATGCTTTCAAACGGCTTTCGTCCTTTTTTTGCGGCGGACGCGGCGGCGGGAATAAAAACAAGCCGGGAATAAGATAATAATATCGGTTCGGGATCTACCGTGTCCGCGTCGGACCGATAAAATCAAGAGGGATTTTTTGAGAGGATATCCCGAGAAAGAAGCAGAAAATATCGAAAAAAAATTTATTTTTAAGGAGTAAAATGATGAAAGGATTTGCAATGCTTAAAATCGGTTCGACCGGTTGGGTCGAAAAGGACATGCCCGCCTGCGGGCCGCTCGACGCCATCTGCAAGCCGCTTGCGCTCGCGCCCTGCACGTCGGACGTGCACACCGTCTGGGCAGGTGCCATCGGCGATCGGCACAACATGATCCTGGGACACGAAGCGGTGGGGGAAGTCGTCGAAGTCGGCTCGCTCGTCAAGGACTTCAAGCCGGGCGATAAGGTGCTGGTTTCCGCCATCACGCCCGATTGGAGTTCCTTTGCCGCGCAGGAAGGCTATGCCATGCACAGCGGCGGCATGCTGGCGGGCTGGAAATTTTCCAACTTCAAGGACGGCGTGTTCGGGGAATATTTCCATGTGAACGACGCCGACGGCAATCTCGCGCATCTGCCCGACGGCATGGACCTCGGGGCGGCGTGCATGCTCAGCGACATGGTGCCCACGGGCTTCCACGGCGCCGAACTTGCGGAGATCGAATACGGCGATAACGTTGCCGTCATCGGCATCGGACCCGTCGGACTGATGTCCGTTGCCGCCGCCGCCATCCGCGGTGCGGCAAACATCTATGCGGTCGGTTCCCGTAAAAATTGCGCCGACCTCGCCCTCGAATTCGGCGCGACGAAGATCGTCAATTACCGCGAAGGGGACATCGTGGAACAGATCCTCGACCTCAATCACGGTCCCGTCGACAAGATTATCGTCGCGGGCGGCGACAACGACACCTTCGATCAGGCGATCCGCATGCTCAAAGCGGGCGGCAAGATCGGCAACGTCAATTACCTCGGGGAAGGGGATTACGTCAAGATCCCCCGTGCGCAGTGGGGTTGCGGCATGGGACACAAACAGATCAACGGCGGTCTGATGCCCGGCGGGCGCGTCCGTTCGGAAAAATTGGCGCGTCTGGTAACTGCGGGCAGGATCCATCCCGAAAAACTCATCACGCACACCTTCCGCGGGCTGGAAAACGTCGAACCTGCCCTCATGCTGATGAAGGACAAGCCCCGCGATCTCATCAAACCGCTGGTGCTCGTCGATTGATCGCGCGGGGACGATTCCCCGTGATTTTCCGCAGAAAAAAATCCCGTTCCCAATCCGAACGGGATTTTTTTATTGTCGGGTATCGATGAATCCGAGCGAGATGAGAATGGCTTTGTTGACCAAACTCATGGTATCGTCGGACAGTTCGCCGATGCGCTCTTTGAGCCGCTTTTTGTCCAGGGTGCGGATCTGTTCCAGCAAGATAACGCTGTCTTTCGCCAGTCCGAAGGAGGAAGGCAGTTCGATGTGCGTGGGCAGTTTTGCCTTGTTCTGTTTGCTGGTAACCGCCGCCGCGATGACCGTGGGGGAATAGCGGTTGCCCACGTTGTTCTGTACGACCAGCACGGGGCGCACGCCGCCCTGTTCGCTGCCGACTACGGGCGACAGATCGGCGTAATAGAGTTCTCCTCGTTTGATGTTCATGGTTTTTTCCGCCTCGCTTCTTTTGCAATACGCCCTTGCTTTATTATATGTAAAATGCGGGCGGATTGCCTGTTGCACTGACAGTATTGCCCGCTGTTTTGTTTTTTATACCTTCTTTTTTCGGAAAAAATTGCCGCTCAAAAGGGGGATTGCCGTCGTTGCTTTTTCCCGTTTTATGCGGGCATGCCCCGCACAAAAAGACCGCCCGCGGCAAAAAAGCCGCGGGCGGATGTTACGAACAGATATTTTTTTCAGACGGTATATTTTTGCAGCGCGTCCGCCGATTCGATCTCGGCTTTCTTGGCTTCGTAGCCGCTCTTGCCGAGCAGGGCGAACGTGGCTTTCTTGCCGTTTTCCACGCCGGGCTGGTTGAAGGTGTCGATGTTCAGCATGGCGCCCGCATAAGCCGTTTGCAGTTCAAAATAGAAGAGCAGTTCCCCGAGGGTGAAGGCGTTGAGGCAGGGCAGGGTAACGGTGTAATTCATTCTGCCCGCCTGCATGAGCGCGAACGCCGTGGCTTTGTTCTCCGCCTGAATGAGTTCTTCCATCGTGTGTCCGCCCAGAAATCCGACGTCGGGGATGTCCCGGCAGCCGTGCGGGATGGGCATTTCGTATTTATATTTTCCGAGGGAGAGGAAAGTGATGACCTTGTCATAAGGTCCTTCGGCGTAGAGTTGCACCTGGGAATGCTGATCGGTTACGCCGAGCGCCTTGACGGGCGTCTGTCCCACGTTGCACGCCTTGCCGTCGAGCGTCTTGTTCTTGCCGAGCGATTCCGCCCAGAGTTGCGCATACCAATCCGCGAGATATTTCAGGTTATCCGAATAGGGCATCATGACGCCGATGTTCTTGCCCTGCTGCATGGCGGCGAACTGCAACACCGCCGAAAGGAGGGCGGGATTTTTGTACATATTCTTCTGTTTGCACAGTTTATCCATGTACGCCGCGCCGTCCAAAAGAAGGGAAATATCGATGCCGAGTACCGCCGCGGGGAGAAGTCCCACGGGGCAGAGTTCGGAAAACCTTCCGCCCACGCCGTCGGGCAGGACATAACTTTTCACGCCGCCGAGCGATTCGGATATCTTGACCAGATTGCCTTTTTTGGCGTCCGTCGTAAAGATGAGGTTGTTTTTGAGGTCCACGCCCGCCTTTTCGAGCAGGTCGCTGATGACGAGGTATTGCGCCATCGTTTCGCTGGTCGCGCCCGATTTGGAAACGACGTTGAAGCAGGTCTTTTTCGGGTCGATGACGTCCAGAAGATCGTGCATGCGCACGGGGTCGACGTTGTCCTCCACGAAGAATTTGGGACCTTTGCGCACCTTATCGGGCAGATCGTTGTAATGCAGGTGGGAAAGGGCGGTGAACGCCATGATGGGACCGAGCGCGCTGCCGCCGATGCCGAGCACGACGAAATATTTGAATTCTTTGCGGATCTTCTTTGCCGTGGCTTTGATGTCGGCAACGATTTCCTTTTGGTTGTAGGGCAGTTCCGTCCAGCCCATATACAATTCGTCTTTGCCGCGGTTGTCGGCGACGAATTGCCATGCCTGTCTTGCCTGCGCGGCATAACCGGCGAGCGCCTTATCGGTGAAGCCTTTGTCTCCCAGCGCCGAGGACATCATATTGGTGTAATCGACGGTCAAACGCATGCTTTCGCAGTAAGCCTTATTCTTCATTTGAAACCTCCGGAATCATAAAAACTTTCTGTTTTTTCCGCTTATTATTGTACCCCAAACGGACGCCGATGTCAAACGGATTTCAGCCCCTTTGCCAACAGATTTTTTTCGGATTTATTTTTGAAAAACAAACGGTAGATGCCCGTGCACCGCAACAGGATCGCCTGCATGAGCAGCATGGCGGCTGCGGCGGCGGCAATGGCGAGCCAGGGATGCATCGCGCTGCGGAAGAGGGGATAGAGCAGGACCCCCAGCCCCGCTTCCGGCAGGGTGATCGCCGCCGCTTTGAGGAAGAAGGCGGCAAAGACGGGTTTGCGCACGCATTTTTTATGCAGCAGGCGCAGGTTGAGCGCGCTGCAAACGGTGTGATCGAGGAATTGTCCGAGGCACAGACCGTAGATGCCGATGTAAGGGGGCAGGAACCAGACGCACGCCAGCATGACCGCCGCCCCGACGAGGAAGTTGACGAGGGTATGTTTTTCGCAGCCGAGGGAATTGAGCATGCTCGTGGTGATCAGCGACAGGGACATGGGCAGGAGCATGAGGCAGCAGTTGCGTATGATCTCGCCGCTGGACGCCGAGGTGAAAAGCAGCATGCCCGCGTCGGCACCGAAGACGAAGAAGAAGGGGATCAGCGTGCAGGCGACGAGGATGGTGATTTGCAGGGCTTTTTCGATGTTGCCTTTCAGCCTCTCGTGCTGCCCGCGGTAAAAATTGTCCGAAAGTTCGGGCGTCAGCACCAGCGCGACCGAGCCGATGATGGTCGAGGGCATGAACAAAACGGGCATAGCCATGCCCAGAACGACGCCATATTCCGTCATGGCTTCCGCCGACGTCATGCCGCCTAAGATGAGCCGCGCGGGCAGAAGCACGGAGATCAGCGAATTGATGAGCGAAGTGGACGTGCGCATAGCGGTGATGGGCATGGCGGAGGAGAGGAGGGGCTTGAATTGTCCGTGCGGATTGACGAATTTGCCCCCCTTCACGAAGAAATAGATCATGGAGATCGTGAAGGAGACCAGGTAGGAAATGACCACGGCGAACGCCGCCCGCCGCGCGCCGTCCAGCACGTCCGTCATATGCACGACGAGCAGCGATCCCACGGCGATCATGACCGATTCTTCAATAAATTCAATGACGGAATAGGCAAGGAACTGTTTGTTTCCCCAGAAACTGCCGCGCACGACGGCATAGACGGAAGTAAAGACAAAGCCGTAGAGCAGGATCAGAAAGACCTGTGTGCACCGTTCGTCCGAGAAGAGAAAGGCAAGACTGTCGCCGAGCAGCCACAGGGCGAGAAAGACGGGCACGGCAAAGGCGAGCGTGATGCAGACCGCGGCGGTAACCGTCTGCCGCTCGGCATAGGGATTTTTTCCCGCGCGGTACTTGGAGATGAGCCGCGAAACGGTGATGGGAATGCCCGAGGAGGTCGCGGTAACGAGCACCGCAAAGACGGACAGGGACAACTGATAGATGCCCAGCCCTTCCGGACCGACGGTGCGCGAGAGGATGATGCGGTACAAAAAACCGAGTCCGCGTTCACAGATGGAAAGGACGGTAACCAGCGCCGCCGTCCGGATGAAAGTGCTCTTGCTCATGCTCTATTTTACGGATGAACGTGCTTATTTATGCCCTTCGCGCAATATATTATAGTATGCAGCAATTACAAGTTTTGTCCACCGACGTCGTTGTCGTCGGGAAAGGGTGCACCGCGGCGGATATCTGCCGCGCGGCAAACGTCTCTTTGGTTGCCCTTTCAAAATGTAACTTTCTCTCCGCTTCCGACCCGTTGTATCCGGGCATGCTCCTCGTCTTGCCCCCGTCCGGAAACCTCTATACCGTGCAGCCGGGCGACGATATGATCACCCTCTGCGGCAGTCAGGAACGCTTTCTGCGGCTCAACGGCACGCCCGATTTTTATCCGGGCAGGAAAGTGCGCATCTGACCTGTCCGCAGGCACCGTTTTTTCCGTCGGCGGCGCATTTTCGGCGGTTTTTCCCGATGTGTGCGGCGGGGCATATGTCTTTTGCCGCATACGGGCGAAAAAACGCCGCTTTCAGCCCCCGTATGCGCAGGGACGCATATGCAACCGCGTGCAGGCGTCGGCGCGGCGTCTTTTTTTGCTTGCCATCGGCGGGGAAATCTGTTATAATGCGGGTATGGATAAAAATTAGTTTACGGACAGAGTGCGCATCGTCATCCGCGCGGGCGACTGCGGGGACGGCATGAATTCCTTCAAATCGTTCAAAGGCAAGCCTGCCTGCGGCCCGGACGGCGGGGACGGCGGGGACGGCGGCAGCGTATATTTCGTCGGCGACAAGGACATGACCGACTTGCTGCAATACCGTTTCGCCTCTCATTTTTCGGCGGAAAACGGCGAACGCGGGGGGACCAACCGCTGCACGGGCAAAAACGGCGCGGACATCGTGCTGAAAGTGCCCTGCGGCACCGTCATCCGCGATTTTGCGTCGGGAAAGATCATTGCCGACGTATTTTCGGACGGCGAAAAGGTGAAGATCGCCGAAGGCGGGCAGGGCGGCAAGGGCAACGTGCGGTTCACGACCGCGCGGCGGCATGCGCCGCACTTTGCCCAGAAGGGGCAGAAGGTGCGCCCGCACGATGTCATTTTGGAGATGAAGATGATCGCCGACGTGGGCATCGTCGGTTTTCCCAACGTGGGCAAGAGCACCCTTCTTTCCCGCATTTCCGCGGCTCGTCCCAAGATCGCCAACTATCATTTCACCACGCTTTCGCCCAATCTGGGCGTGGTGCGCTATTATGACCGTTCCTTTGTGGCGGCGGACATTCCGGGGCTCATCGAAGGCGCGGCGGAAGGCGCGGGGCTGGGGCATGACTTTCTGCGCCACATCGAGCGCACGCGCATGATCCTGCACGTCGTGGACATCTCCGCCTGCGAAGGGCGGGATCCCGTGGAGGATTTTCAAAAGATCAACGCCGAACTTGCCTCTTACAGCCAAGTTCTCGCGTCCTTGCCGCAGGTCATCGTCTGCAATAAATGCGATCTGCCGCAGTCGGAGGAAAATTTACAAAAATTTCGCGCCGTTTACGGGGAAAAATACCCCGTCTATGCCCTTTCGGCGGTTTCGGACAAGGATTTCGGGGAACTTTTGCGCGGCGTGTTCGAGGTTCTGGACACGCTCCCGCCCGTGGAACCCGTCCGCCCCGACGAAGAGTTTGTCTATACCGACCGTCCCGATGCGGACCATTTTGAAGTCGGAAAACTGGAAGAACACGTTTACGAAGTTACGGGCGGGCTCATTGAAGTCCTTTGCCGCAATGTGGAACTGAACGATCCGGCGTCCATGGCATATTTTCAGCGCACGCTCCGTCTGCGCGGCGTCATCAAGGCGCTGGAAGGTGCGGGCTGCAAGGAAGGGGATACCGTCATCGTGGGCGATGTGGAATTTGATTTCGTACCGTAAATTTTTTCGGCGGTATATGCGTTTCGTTTCCGTGCGGGAAGCGCGGGGCGTTTCGGACAATGAAGGAGAAAAACAATGTTTACGAGCAAACAAAGAAGTCATCTGAAATCGATTGCGGCGAATTTACAGCCCGTCATGCAGGTCGGAAAAGAGGGCATCGGGGACAACCTGATCCGATCCCTGTCCGACGCGCTCGACGCGCGCGAACTCATCAAGATCACCGTTCTGGAAAGCGCCCCCGATTCCCCTCGCGCCGTGGCGGAAGAACTCGCCGCGGCGCTCAAAGCCGAGGTGGTCAT
>CALVZM010000055.1 GCA_944372515.1 uncultured Clostridia bacterium | reverse complement strand
ATTTGCTCCTCCCCGCAGCTTTTCGCAGCTTGTCACGTCCTTCTTCGGCGCCATGTACCAAGGCATCCCCCGTATGCTCTTCGTAGCTTGATCTTTTCGTCTTCTCGTCTCTTCTTTGAAAAAAATTTCAATACGATCTTACAAACTTCTTCTTTCCTCGGCTAATTTCAAGGTCTGCTCCATTGCTTTTGCCTACGTTTCCGTATTAACCTTTTACATTAGCTTTCTTTCTTCAAATGAAATTTGCTTCCTGTATTCTTTCTTTCTCTTCTGAGCTATGCAGTTGTCAATCTTCCGTGGTTCCGTTTCAACAGAAACGGGCTTGTTGTCCCTCTCGGGGCGACAGCTTATTTATATTAGCACCATCCCAATATAAAGTCAAGCATTTTTTTGACTTTTTTTGAATTTTTTCCAATCTTTTTGCGCACCCGCACGGCGATGTCCCCGCACGGGATGAGAAAAAGAAATACAGGCGCCTTTTTCTTTTCCTTATTATATATAATATGGAATATTGCAAAATGCCGTCCGCCCGCCGCCCGCGCCTTTTTCGCTTTGCACGAGAGAGGTATAGTCAGTATATCACAAAAAAAGAAAAAATGCAACATTTTTTAAAAAGAAATCATAAAATTATTTTTTGCTCGCAGGGCGGGTCCGCCCTCCTGCCCGCGGCAAAAAAAAGGAAAAAGGGGAAAACACGCCGCAAAAACGAAAAAAACGCTCCGCAAAAACGGAGCGTTTTTGAAATGCCAAAAAATTACTCTTCCTTGAAGGGAAGCAGGGCGACGACTCTCGCACGCTTGATGGCGTAGGCGAGCGCTCTCTGATGTTTGGCGCAGGTGCCGGTCATACGGCGGGGCAAAATTTTGCCGCCTTCGGCAATGTACTTTTTCAAACGCGCAACATCTTTATAGTCGATAGTCTCCACTTTTTCCTGGCAGAAGGCACAGACTTTTCTGCGGGGACCCTTTTTGAAACTCTTTTTCACGGGTGCCTTTTCTTCCATAACCGTTTACTCCTTAATAATATTTCTTTATCCCGCGTCAGAACGGGATGTCGCTGTCGTCTTCAAACGCTTGCAGAACAGGTTTTTTCTTTGCGGCAGGCGCGCGGGCGGGAGCGGGATCGGAAGTCCCCTCCTCCGCGGTGCCTTTCGGCGACAAAAATTCCACGTCCTGCGCGATGATATCGACAGCGGTGCGCCGGACGCCCTGATTGTCTTCGTAATTCCGCATCTGAATGGAGCCCGAAACCGCCACTTTGGAGCCTTTATGCTGATACTGCGCCACGCGCTCGCCCAAATCTCTCCATGCGGTAACATTGAAGAAGTCGGTCTGACGTTCGCCGTCGGAAGACGTGTAGTTGCGGTTCACCGCAATGGCGAAACGGCAGACGCTCACGCCCGACGCCGTGGTCGTCAGTTCGGGATCTCTCGTTAAATTACCGATCAAAAAAACCTTGTTCATTCTTTTCCACCTTTTACGCTTCTTTTTGTGTTACGCGATCCTGACGATGTTCTGTCTGATGACTTCCGCATCGATGCCGCAGACGCGCACAAGTTCCGCGCAGACATCCCCTTCGCCTTCAAAAGTCATCAGCGCATAGTACGCTTCCTTTTTGAAGTTGATGGGATACGCGAGTTTCTTGACGCCCCACTTGTCCGTGGAAACAACCGAGCCGCCCCGCGCGGTTACGACGCCTTCCAATTTTGCAAGGGTCGCTTCCTTGACGGAATCTTCGGACTCGCTGTTCAGCATGACGAGCATTTCGTATTTAGCCATACTCTTTTTACCTCCCGGTCTTATTCGGCATACCACCTAAGGCATGCAAGGTCTTGTCGTATGCGGAAAGTCCGTTTTCCGCATACCGTATGATTTATTTTACTATATTTCTGATTTTCCGTCAATCAAAAAAGAGGCGCAACGCACAATTTTTTCGCCTCTTTTTGATTTTTTCAGTAAGGATCTTTGCCGTAAAGGGACTGCATGTCGTCCTGATAGCGCTTGGCTTTGCCGTACTGCCGCACATCCTCGGCGGCGCGCGCCTCTTCGAGCGCCCGACGCTGTTCCCTGGTCAGTTTGGTCGGCACTTCGACGATGATGCGCGCATACAGATTGCCCGTGCCTTGCCGCGCGGCGATCCCCTTGCCGCGCACGGTGATGACCGTGCCGCTCTGCGTGCCTTCGGGGATCTGATAGACGAAGGAATCGTTCAGATCGGGAATGCGCACCGCGCCGCCGAGCGCCGCGATGGTGTACGGAACGGGTACGTCCACATACAGATCCCTGCCTTTGCGCTGGAACAGTTTGTGCGGTTCGACGCGGAAAATGACATACAGATCGCCCGCAGGTCCGCCCGACATCGAGGCATGCCCCATGCCGCGCTTCAAGATATAACTGTCGTTGTCGGCGCCCGCCGGAATGTTGACGGAGAATTTTTCCGCCTCGCGGTTATACCCCTTCCCCTTGCAGACCGTGCATTTTTCGGTGATCTTCCTGCCCGTGCCGCCGCAATCGGGACAGGTGGTTACGCGCACCGTCCGCCCGAACATCGTGTCCTGGCTGACGCGCACCCGTCCCTGCCCGCCGCAGCGGGAACAGGTGGTATACGCCGTGCCGTTTCTGGCGCCCGTGCCCTTGCATGCGGCGCAGGGCTTGTTGCGGTAATAACTGACCTCTCTGGAACAGCCCTTGGCGGCGTCCATAAAACTCAAAGACATTTGAAGTTTGATGTCCTCGCCGACGTTGTCCTCGGGACGTCCGCCGCCCATGCCGCCGCCGAAAAAGGAGGAAAAGATATCCTCGAATCCGCCGAATCCCGAAAATCCGCCGCCGGAAAAACCGCCGCCCATGCCGCCCATGCCCGGATGTTCGAGTTCATAGTCGTAAGCGGCGCGCTTCTGTTTGTCGGAGAGCGTTTCGTTCGCCTCGTTGATCTCCTTGAATTTTTCCGCCGCGTCTTTGTCGCCGGGATGCAGGTCGGGATGATATTCCTTCACCTTTTTGCGGTAAGCCGCTTTGATCTCATCCTCCGTCGCCGTCTTGGAGACGCCCAGGATATCGTAATAATTCTTCTTCTCTGCCATGATCGTACCTGATTGGATTCCCGCACACCGCCCGCACTGCCGCCGTCAAAAAGCACTTTGGCAATATTCACGGTATGCATGCCCGTATCCACGGGCTTTTTCGCAATGTTTTTTTCAAATTCTCTTTTTTCAGCGCCGCGCCGCCCCGCGATCCTTCCGACGCGGGCATGCCGCCACGGAATAGGACGCAAAAACGCTTTTGACGCAAAATCCCGTAAGTTGCAAAATTACCCAAACGTTCATTTGGGTAATTCTGCGTTATTTCCGGATGTCCGCCCCGCGGGAACCCGAGGGGCGCGCCGTTTACTGATGGAACTCCTCGTCCCCCGCGCCGGAAGGATCGGTTCCCGCCGCATCGGGACCCGCCGCGCCGCCTGCCTGCTGATAGAGTTTTGCAAAGACGGGCTGGACGGCGTTCATGAGGGTATCGTACGCCGCGGTGATCCTGCCGTCGTCGCCGCTGTCGAGTTCGGCTTTCGCCGCGTCGATGGCGGACTGCACGGCGGACTTGTCGTCCTCGGTGAGTTTGTCGCCCGCGTTTTTCAGGGTCTGTTCGACGGAGAAGATGGCGCTGTCGAGTTTGTTCTTGTTGTCGACCTGCTGCTTGCGCTTCTTATCCTCTTCGGCGAAGCGTTCGGCGTCCTTGACCGCCTTATCGATCTCCTCCTCAGAGAGGTTGGTGGAGTTCTGAATGGTGATGTCGGTGGACTTGCCCGTACCCTTATCCATGGCGGTTACGTGCACGATGCCGTTGGCGTCGATGTCGAAGGTAACCTCGATCTGCGGGATGCCTCTCGGCGCGGGCGCAATGCCGCTGAGCATGAAGTTGCCGAGCGTCTTGTTGTCGCGGCAGAACTCCCTCTCGCCTTGCAGGACGTGAATGTCCACGCTGGTCTGATTGTCCGCCGCCGTGGAGAACACCTGGCTCTTCTTGACGGGGATGGTGGTATTTCTGTCGATGATCCTCGTGAACACGCCGCCGAGCGTTTCGATGCCGAGGGAAAGCGGCGTAACGTCGAGCAGGAGAACGTCCTTGACCTCACCGGTCAGCACGCCGCCCTGCACCGCCGCACCGATGGCGACGCATTCGTCGGGGTTGATGCCCTGGAAGGGCTTTTTCCCCGTTTCCTGCTGCACTTTCGCCACAACGGCGGGCATACGGGTGGAACCGCCGACCAAAATGACCTTGGAGAGGTCGGAATATTTGAGTCCCGCGTCTTCGAGCGCCTTGCGCATGGGGATGACCGTGCGGTCGAGAAGGTCTGCCGTCATGGTTTCAAACTTCTGACGGGTGAGCGTTTCGTCGAGGTGTTTGGGACCGTCGGCGCCCACGCTGATATAAGGCAGGTTGATGTTGGTGGAAGTCATGCCGGAAAGTTCGATCTTGGCTTTTTCCGCCGCCTCTTTGAGACGCTGCATCGCCATCTTGTCCTTAGACAGATCGATGCCTTCCTTGGCTTTGAACTGATCCACGAGGTATTGAATGATCTTGTTATCCCAATCGTCGCCGCCCAAATGGGTGTCGCCGTTGGTCGATTTGACTTCAAACACGCCGTCCGAAATTTCCAGAATGGAGACGTCGAACGTGCCGCCGCCGAGGTCGTAGATCATGACCTTGGCATTCTCCTTTTCCTTATCCAGCCCGTAAGCGAGCGCCGCCGCCGTCGGCTCGTTGATGACGCGCAGGACGTTGAGCCCCGCGATCCTGCCGGCGTCCTTGGTCGCCTGCCGCTGCGAGTCGTTGAAGTAAGCGGGGCAGGTGATGACGGCGTCCTTGACGGGCGAACCGATGTACGCTTCCGCATCCGCTTTCAGTTTGGAAAGGATCATCGCCGAGATCTCCTGCGGCGAATATTTCTTGCCGTCGATGTCCACATGATAGTTTTCACCCATGTGGCGCTTGATGGAATAGACCGTGCGCTCGGGATTGGCGACGATCTGGTTTTTGGCTATCTTACCGACGATACGGCTGCCGTCCTTCTGGAAAGAAACGACGGAAGGCGTGGTCCTGTCCCCCTCCGCATTGGCGATGACGACGGGCTCGCCGCCCTCCATGACCGCCACGCAGGAATTTGTCGTACCCAAATCTATACCGATGACTTTTGCCATAATATCCGATCTCCTTGTTCGTTGGATTATTTTTTACATTTTATAATTTACACGCATTCCCCGTCCTCTAAACAGGTTTTTGCAAATTTTTTGAATAATTTTTCCCGCAAAGGCGCCGCGCGTCATCTCGTAACGATGACCTGCGCGAAACGAAGAATCTTTCCGTTCTTCTTATAGCCCTTCAAAAAAGTCTGCCGAACGATCCCTTCCGCTTCTCCCTCTTCACAGGGAACGGCGGCGATCGCCGCGGAAGTCGTCGAGTCGAACTCCTCTCCCGTCGGGTCGAAACCCTCGATCCCTTCGTCCGAAAGGAGTTTATCGAAACTGGTCTTGACCATTTCCAGCCCCTTTTTCATATTCTCGTCGGCACAGACGGCAAGCGCGCGGTCGATGTTGTCCCCGACGGGGAAGAGCCCCGCCACGACGTCCGACCGCCCCTCGGCGTACTTTTGCGACGCGGTCGCCGCCGTGCGCTTGCGGTAGTTGTCATATTCGGCGGTAACGGCATACCATTTGCGCTTGTAATCCTCCGCCAGCGCGACCGCCTTTTCGAGTTCAGAAGGCTCCCTGACCTCTTCGGTCGGCTTTTCGCTCTCCGCCCCGCCTGCGGGCGCCGCTTCTTCCGTCCGTTCCTCCGCCCGCGCGGTCTCTTCTTCCGCCGCGGCGTTTGCCCGTTCTTCTTTTTCGTTGGATTGCATACAGTTTTCTCTCCCGATTTTTTTATTTACCTATTTAATGTAAACCGCGCGCGCCCTTTCTAAACGCCCGCGGCGGAAAATCCTGCGGGATTTATCGCGGGAATCTTACGCTCCGTTGATTTTCGCCCCGTTTTTTTGTCTTCCCGGCTTGCTTTTTCCCGCGGGCGGCGGCGTTGCCGCAGAAAATAAAATTTTGCCCGGAATGCACCGCTTTTATCGTCCGTCTCCGCCCTTTCGGGCAAACAGGAACGATATTTTCCGCCCGCGGCGTTCGGGTGGAACGATATTTTCCTGCAACGTGCCTTGCAAACGGAGCAAAAACGAGTACAATGATCTTGAAAGCAAGGAAAGGCGTGCGCCCTGCCGCCCGAGCGGCAGACCGCGGAAAGTGTTCTTTTCCGCTCTTCCAACAAAACAAAGAGGTGCTTTGCGATGAAAACAGAAATTCAAAACATGAAACGGCTTACAATCGCATGGATCGTTGCGGGAATTGTCGCCTTTTTTATGCACCTCATTCCCATTCTCGTCCTTGTCGGGGAAATATATAAGTTCCTGTTCTCTCTGGTTCCGATCGGCATGGCGGCGCTCACGGTCGCCTGGCGGCTGACCGTGAAAAACGCAAAGGCGGTTGCCTCCGTCCTGTTTTTACTTCTCACGCTTGCAGTTCTCGCGCTTGCCGGCGTGTTGATTTGTTACACGGCAGCTATAATTTCCCTGGGGGGATATACGTTCATGCTACTACCCCTGTGCATGTTAGTATGTCTGATCGGCTGGTATATTCTCTTTTTTATCCTGCGCAAACAATATTCCCACCTCATCGGACGGAGTGAACATTCCGAAGACGTCTGATATCCGCAAGCCGCCGGAAAACAGGAATTTTTGCCGCAAACATTGACAAAGGAACGCCCCTGTGCTATAATGATTCTTGTCAAAGGCATAGAAAAAATGTAACGCCCGACGACCAAGGAGAATATGATGCAAGAATGTCCCGCCTGTCATACCTTTAACCGCGACGAAGCAAAATTCTGCGCCTTCTGCGGCGCGCGCCTCGTCTGTCCCGAAACGCAAGATCCTCACTCCGCCACGGACAACATTCTATGCGGACAAGCGGAAAAAGAGCAAAATCATGCACCCATGCCCGCATCTGACGGGAAAGACATGCAGGCAGATCTTTCCGTTCCCGCCATACAGAACGAAACGCCCCTGACGCCCGCAACGCTCAGAGAGTTTTATGCCCCGACCCGCATTGCAGGGTTTATCCTGCTCATCGGCGGCGCGGTCATCGTCCTGCTCCAAATCCTTTTGACGGCATCGGGATCGGAAAAATCGGACATCCTGCTCCTCTATTTCGGCATTGTCTTTCTTGCATGCGGAGCCGCATACATCGGACTGTATTACGGCGTTTTCATCCGCAGCAAACTCTTCACGGACACCACGCACGCGCTGTATACCTGCAACGACGAGGGCATGATACAATATATGTATGACACGGACAAAAAGACGGGCGAACAATTTGTCGCCTATGCGCAGATCACCAAAGTAACCGCGCGAAAAAATTTCCTCGTCGTCCGTTTCGGCGTAACGGCATGGCTCGTTGACCGCCGCACCTTCACGCAGGGCACGGAAGCGGACTTCCTCGCTCTCCTGCGCTCCCGCGGCGTCAACGTGAAAGTAAAAGCAAACTAACATAAAAATCACGAAAAAACGGCTTTCGTTTGAAAGCCGTTTTTTCATCCCCGATTCCGACGCAAGATTTATGCAGGCGAGGTTTCCAAAGGAGCACGGCTCCTTTGGCAGGATTCATAAGGGGCAGCGGTCCCGCTCACGCCTTGGGGATATAGATTTTCAAAGCGCTGCGCGCCTGAGAAAAATCGGAGATCTCCTTGTTGTCCTGCCGCGAAACGTTGAACGCACGGCAGGGAAATTCCTGCCAGAACGCATCACTTACGAGAAAGGCGCCCCCGCTCACGTTTGCCGCACGCGCGGACGAATCCGTCGGTTTGTCGGGATCCGACCAGCCCTCGGGTCGGTACTGCCAGCCCGATTCAATGACGATGACGCTCCCCACGGGGATGTCCTCTTTCGTGAACCGCTCCGCGCTCGAACAGTATTTTTTCGCCAGGGCGTCCTTGTCCTGTTCAAACGTGATCAGAC
>CALVZM010000054.1 GCA_944372515.1 uncultured Clostridia bacterium | reverse complement strand
GGGGGGAAGGGCTCTACAACGTGCGCTTTCCCGCGTCCGCCAATTATATCGGCAGGCGCCCCTTCTCCGAACCGGAAACGCGCGCCCTGCGCGATCTCACTCTGCGCGTCCGCCCGCAGTATACCATCAGTTATCACGCGCTCGGCGGGGAAATTTATTGGCACTTCCGCCAGCCCTTCGTGCGCTGCGTGCGCGACAAACGCCTGGCATCGCTGCTGTCGGGACTGACGGGGTATCCCCTGAAAGAGGCGGCGGGCAGCGTGGGCGGCTATAAGGATTGGTGCGTGGAAAAATTGCATATCCCCGCTTTCACCGTGGAAACGGGGGAAGGGAGCCATCCGATCGGGATGGCGGCGCTGGACGGCATTTTGCGGCACAATCTCTCGTCCGTGCGGGAATTTTCGGCGCAATGGCGGTGAATCGGCGGCAAAACGGTGGCAAAACGGCGGCAAAAGCGGGAAAGGAAAACGCCTCTCGTCGCACCTGTATTTACGAAAAAGGTCTGTTATGATGGATGAAAAGACAGTTTACATGAAAAAAGCCCTCGCCTGCGCGCGGCGCGCGCTGCAAGGGGGCGAAGTGCCCATCGGCGCGGTGGTGGTGTATGAGGGCAAGGTCATCGGCAGGGGGTATAACCGCCGTTTGAAGACCCAGTTGGCGTCGGCGCACGCCGAAATGATGGCGATCGATGCCGCCTGCCGCCGTCTGGGCAGTTGGCGCTTGCCGGGTGCGGAGATCTATGTAACCCTCGAACCCTGTCCCATGTGCATGGGTGCCATTCTCAACGCGCGCATAGACAAGTTGTACTTCGGGGCGTATGAACAGAAGGGGCGCTCGTTCACCGACGAACTTGCAAACGCCAACCTGCTCAATCACACCGTTGCCGTCGAGGGCGGCGTGCTGGAAGGGGAATGTTCCGCCATGATCACGCAGTTTTTCTCGCAGATGCGCGCGCGGGAGAAACGGAAAAGAGAAGAGGAAAAAAACAGTGCCGGCAGGGAAGAATTGTAAGGAGCAGAAAGGTATGTATCTCATCGTTGGACTTGGCAATCACGGCATGGAATATGCCGACACTTTCCATAACATGGGCTTTATGGCGGCGGACATCCTCGCCGAAAAATTGGGCGTCCGTTTCAAAAAAAAGGAATGTGAGGCGCTGGTCGCGGAAGCGTATGTCGGCGGGGACAAGATCATCATCGCCAAACCGCAGACATACATGAACAACAGCGGCAGGGCGGTCAAACAACTCCTTGCCAAGTATAAACTGACCAAGGATCGGTTTTGCGTCATCTATGACGATTATGACCTTCCCAAGGGCACGGTGCGCATTCGTCCGTCGGGCAGCGCGGGCACGCACAACGGCATGCGCAGCGTCATCGGGGAGACGGGCATGTCCGAGTTTACCCGCATTCGCGTGGGCATCCATGACGACGATGTGAACATTCCCATCATCTCCTATGTGCTCTCCCGCATCCGTTCGGCGGACGACGATCTCTTTTACCGCGCGCTCGACCGCGCCGCCGATGCCGCCGCGGCGCTTGCCCGCGGGGAAAAGGTCGAGTCGGTCATGACAAAATATAACGGATAGACGGCGCCAGGCAAAGACGTTCCCGCTCTCAAAAAAGGGCGCGGCGTTTGCGGGTGCATCGGAACAGAAAAAAGGAAAGAACCTTGCACGCAAATTTTTTCACGTTTGACAATCTGAAAGGGGAATATCCCGATTTGCGGGAAGAACTCCGCCGCGGCACGCCGACGGCGGTTTTCGGCGTGTCCGCACCCCATAAATATCTCCTTGCCGCCATTGCCGAACAGCGCCTGGTGTATATCTGCGCGGATGGTGTGCAGGCGCGCAAGGCGGCGGAGGGCATCCGCGCCCTGTCGGGAAAGCAAGTGGCGCTGCTCGCCGCCAAGGATGAAGTGCTTTTGCCAAAAGCCGCCCTCTCCAAAGACTCCCTCTTCCGCCGTCTCGAAGGCATTCACCGTTTCAAAAACGGTGCCGAAGTGCTCGTTGCCGACGTGGAATCCCTGCTGCAACTCTTTCCGCGGACTTTGCCGCACATCACGTTGAAAACGGGGGCGCAGATCGATTTTTCCACGATCGCCGAACGGCTTATCCGCATGGGGTATGTCCGAGGTCAGAGCGTGGAAAGCAAGGGTTGCTTTGCCCTGCGCGGGGACATCCTCGACATCTTTCCCGTCAATGCGGAGAACCCTGTGCGCGTGGACTTTTTCGGGGACGAAACGGAGAGCATCAAACCCTATGACCTCGTTACGGGCGATCGTCTGCCCGTTGCCGATCGTCTCGATATCGTTGCCGCGACCGACGTCTTTGTTTCGGACGGAGAAAAGGAAGAAGTGCTCCGCGCCCTGCGCGCCGAGCCGAAAAAGTGTTCCTCCGCCGAGGCATACGCGCGTGCGTGCACCATTGCGGAAGGCGCGGCGGAACGCCTCGAAAACGGCGCTCCCGATCCCTTCATCCTGCCCCTTCTTTCCAATGCCTGCGATTTTTTCACCTGGCTCGACCCCGATACCATGCTCGTGTTTGACGAGGGAAAGGCGATCAAGGACCGCATGGACGCGCTCTATCGCGAACACGAGGAACGGTATGCCCGCCTGTATGCGTCCGGCGAGACCTTTTCCTTTGCCAAAGAACAGTTTGTTTCGCGTGAAAATTTTCTCTCGGAAATATCTTCCTTCCGCCGTCTTGCCTTGCAGACCTTTGCCTCCGCGGTGTTTTTCTTCGAGCCTTTCCGGATCTTCAACTTCAAAGCCTCGCCCGTCTCGCGCTACCTGAACAGTTTTGAAACGCTCTTTACGGACATCAAAAATTGGCTCTATAACAAATACCGCGTCATTCTCTTCTGCGGCACGGCGAGCCGCGCCGAAAAACTGCGGGAAGCGCTGCGCGAAAACGCCCTGCCCGTCTCTCCCCGCGTGTCCGCCCTCGATTATCTTGCGGGCGTAGACGTGCTGGACGATGAATTGGAAAAGGGCATCATCCTGCACGAATCCAAAGCGGCGCTCATCGGTTCGGGGGACATGTTCACCAAACCCGCCGCTCCCAAGCGCATCCGCCGCCGTCGCGGCGACATGTTCGTCGCGCCCGAAGTGGGGGATTATGCCGTGCACGAGACCCACGGCATCGGCCGCATCGTCGGCATGAAAAAGTTGGAAACGCTGGAAGGGATCAAAGAGTATATCGCCCTCGAATACCGCGGCGGGGATATGCTCTATCTGCCCGTCGAGCGCATGGACACGCTGTCGAAATATGTCGGCAACGACGCGCCTTCGCTCTCCAAAATCGGCGGCGCGGAGTTCGAGCGGGTCAAGGAGCGGGTCAGAAATTCCCTCAAAAAATTGGCGTTCGACCTGAAAAAACTCTATGCCGAGCGCAGCAGCCGGCAGGGGTTCGCCTTCCCTTATTATGAGGACATGATGGAAGAGTTCTATGCCGCCTTCGACCACAGCGAAACGCCCGACCAGTCGGAATCGGTCAAAGAGGTCGTCGCGGACATGTGCAGCACGAAAGTCATGGACAGACTTCTCTGCGGGGACGTGGGATTCGGCAAGACGGAAGTCGCGCTCCGCGCGATCTATCTGTGCGTGCTCGGCGGCAAACAGGCGGCGCTGATGTGTCCGAGCACCATTTTGAGCGAGCAGCATTTCAACACCGCCGTCAAACGCTTTGAAAATTTCGGCGTCAAGGTCGCCTGCCTCAACCGCTTCCGTTCTCCGCGGGAACAGGCGGACATTCTGCAAAAATTGCAGGCGGGGAAGATCGACCTTCTCATCGGCACGCACCGTGTTTTGTCGGAGGACGTGCACTTTTCCGATCTCGGACTGCTGGTGTTGGACGAAGAACAGCGTTTCGGCGTCGAACACAAGGAAAAACTGAAAAATCTCAAACGGGACGTCGACTGCCTGACCATGACGGCGACGCCCATTCCGCGCACCCTGCATATGTCTCTTTCGGGCATCCGCGACATCAGCACCATCCAGACGCCGCCCGAAGGGCGTCTGCCCGTGCAGACCTATGTCGTCGAAGAGACCGAAGCGCTCATCCGCGACGCCTGCATCCGCGAACTTTCCCGCGGCGGACAGGTATTCATTTTATATAACCGCGTGGAGAGCATCGCGACCTTTGCCGCGCGCATTGCCGCGATCGTGCCCGAGGGCAGGGTGTGCGTAACGCACGGGCGCATGGATAAGACGGTGTTGGAAAACAACGTGATGCGCTTTTACGGCGGGGAATACAACATCCTGATCACGACGACCATCATCGAAAACGGCATCGACCTGCCCAACGCCAACACCATCGTGGTCATCGACGCCGACCGCCTGGGCGTGTCCCAACTCTATCAACTCCGCGGCCGCGTGGGCAGAGGCTCGCGGCTGGCGCACGCCTATTTCACCTATAAGGCGGAAAAAGTGCTCACGGGCGACGCGACTGCCCGCCTTTCGGCGGTCATGGAGTTCACCGAACTCGGCTCGGGCTTCAAGATCGCCATGCGCGACCTGGAAATACGCGGCGCGGGCAACATTCTGGGCGCCGAGCAGCACGGGCATATGGATAAGGTCGGCTATGAACTCTATTCAAAACTCCTCAAAGAGGAACTGACGGGCGAAGAGCAGACGCCTGCGGAATTGGACGTCAAAGCGACCGCGTATATCCCCGAAGAATACATCGAATCGAGCGCGGGCAGGCTGGATTGCTATAAGCGCATCGCGGAGATCCGCAGCGTGTCCGATTATAAGCGGGTGCTCTCGTCCATTGAGGAGAACTACGGGGAAATGCCGCCGCAGATGCTCAATCTCCTGATCATCGCCGTGCTGAAAAGTTATGCGGCAAAGTTCAACGTGCGCAAAATCACCGTCGCACCGGGCGAAGGGCGGCTGGAACTGCCGTCTTTGCAGACCCTTTCGCACGCCGGCATCGCCGCGGCGCTCGACAAGGCGGGAGAGCGCGTGTCGATCAGCATGACCAACGCCCCCGTCCTCGTCTTCCGCGGCGTCAAAAATCAGACCAAACTGATGCTTGAAATGTCAAAATTTTTGAAATATGCCCTAACTTTCACCGTATCGACATAAAAAACAATTGCATAAATTTTCAAAATATATTATAATGTAGTCATTGCGTTAAGGAAACTTACAATTTCAACGGAGTTTTTTCGATTATGAAGAAAAAGATATTGGCTCTTATTTTGGCATCGGCATTGATGATCTGTTGTTTTTCGGGTTGCTCGCTCGTGCAGACCGATTCGGAAAAGGATATGGCGCAGTCCGTTGCGGAAGTGGATATTTCTCAGTCCGAAGATTTTCAGGAAGGCGGGGAATTTCATGCCTACCGCGACGTGATCCGTCCCATGAGCATCACCAAGCGCGAGTTGGTGGCGTATTTCGTCAACGCCGGCTATTCTTACATCACGTCCGGGCAGTCCTATGCGGATACCTTCGAGACCTTGATGGACAGCCTCGTCAATTACCGCATCATCCTGCAATATTCCATGGTGTATTTCTTTGAATCCTCCAAGGACAGCGGCAGCGAATATTACGGCATGTATTCCGTGGACGGGTACAACGCCTATGTCGGCAACGCGACGGGCGAGGATCTCACGCTCAAAACCTTGCAGTATTTCCTCGACGACGAGGAAGCGGACGAAGTGTGCACGATCGACGAAGGCACGGTCTACACCCGTTACGACGCGGCGGAATACGCCCTCAAACAGTCGATCAATTCGGCGATCGATTCCCAGGAATCCGGTTATATCCTTTCCTCTTCCGATGCAGCGGACGAGACGACGGATGAAGAATCGGAAGATCGGGCGGTTCCCGACGGCGCGCAGACGGCGGGCGAGGACTATATCGATCCCGATTACGACATCTATACCGGTCGCAACGCGCTGACCGCGTGCGGTTCTTACGAAAAAGTGAAGGGCGGCACGGTGAGCACCCGTCTGAAAGCCTTCAACGGATTCTTGCAGATGCTTTCCGCCAACAACCTCATCACGCGGGAAGAGATGCAGACCGCTTCTTCCACCGAAGAGGGCAAGGGCGTCGAAGCGATCTCCTATTACCGTTCCGAACTGATCACGCAACTCCAATCCGCGCTTTCCGAAAAACTTTCCGATTCCTTCGAGAACGAAGCGGCGCTCAAAATCGGCGCTTCCTACATGGCGCAGACCTATGCCGAAACGTTCAGCAGCCAGAAGGCGATCTACGACGCCGATCACTCTTCTTTTGAAACCGACCTCGATTCCGTCTCCGATTCTTCCTTCGTGCTCTATGCACCCGAGGACGGCAACACGGGCGACGCTTCCAAATACGGCTTTGTGTATAACATCCTGCTGCCGTTCTCCACGCAGCAGAGTTATATCCTGAATGAGTACAGCAACAACGCCGGACTGAGCGAGGAACAAAAATATCAGAAAAGGGCCGAACTCCTGACGGAGATCGAAGGCATCGATCAGCGCGAAAGTTGGTTCAACGGCGCCACCGATTACAGTTTCAATGCCGCCGCAAAGGACATGACCGCGGGCACCGATTACTACGATAACGGTTCGGGCAGCAGTTATCTCTTCTTTGAAGAGAGCATTCTGAAATCGGACGGCGACAATGCGGCTTACGAAAAGATTCAAAAATATTACGGACGTTATCCGTATAACGGCGCCGTTTCCTACGACGCGAAAGAGGGCGAATACAAACTGACGCCCAACAAACTCAGCATCACCTCCTTCCTCACGGAAATGGAAGCGTATATGAATTGGGCGCTGGCACGGGACGGATTTGAAACCGTTTCGGCGGCGGGTGTCAGCAAGACGGTCGATTATAACGGCATCGACTTCACCGCGGCAAACGGCTATGTCTCCGAATATATGAACAAAGACCTCCGCGGTCAGGACGGTCAGATCGATTATTCCAATTTTGTCTATTATATCGGTCAGGTCGGCGGGCTGACGGGCGAGAACGCTTTCAGCGCCAACAACGCGCTGGCGGAAGGCAATGCCGCTTACACGGCGCTCTCGGCGTTCAACGAATTGCAGTTTGCTTACAGCACCGACCCGGGCGCGCTGAACACCTATCTCGGGTACACCATTCTCCGCTATGACACCGAATTCGTCAAAGAATACGAATATGCCGCGAAGTTGGCAGTGAAAGAGGGCGTCGGCACCTATGTGGTCTGCCCGTCCGATTACGGCTGGCACATCATCTACTGCACCTTTGCCTTTGACGGCGGCGCGGTGTACGGCACGGAGATCGACTGGACGCAGTTTGCGACGGACGGCATCATCGACGAGGACAAACTGACGGAAAACACCTTTGAGTATTTCTACTATCAGGCGCTCAAAGACAGCATCACTTCGAGTTATGAAAATGTGTTGCAGACCAAGATCGTCAACGTCTATAACGTCGATGCGTGCGTTACCGTTCACGAGGAAAGATATTCCGATTATACGTCTTTGCAGAACAACTATTCGGGTTCTTCCTCTTCTGCGGCGACGGTTACGCAGTAAATTCATCAAAACGGAAAAAAGCACGGGCATGCCCCGTGCTTTTTTGTCTTTCTCGCGTGCGGTTTATCCGCCTTTTTTTCTGCCGTGAGAAGGCAAAAATGCCCGCCCTCCGCAACGGCGGAGGGCGGGCGCATTTTCTCGTCCGAGTTTATCTTTCGGATTCATAGTGGCAGTTTTCCACCTGCGTGGGCGGCATGGTCTCGCCTTCGCCCACATAGATCTTGTTGATGACGTTTCCGTTTTTATCCACCACTTTGTAAGAACCGGTCTTGGGACAAACGTCCCCGCAATTCAATCGCATAAATTACCTCCGTATCAACAGTTTGTCCCGTTTCGCGCCGATTATGCGCCGCAAAAAGAACGGAAAAGGAGGAGCGTAACGATGAAAAGGGGGGCGTTGCCCGCAAAGAGGAAGTCTTGTGTTTTCGGGAAAGGGTTATCTGTGTTCCGTTGTTTGCAGCAGTACCGCGGCGTTCACCGTGATGCCCTTTCCTTCGCCGATATAACCGAGCCCTTCGTTGGTCCCCGCCGCAATGCCGACGGCGGAGGGCGGGATATCCATGACCTTTGCCAGATTTTCGGTCATGGCGGGGATAAAACGGCTCAATCGGGGCTTTTGCGCCTGTACGGCGACGGACACGTTGCAGGGGACAAAGCCCGTCTTTTTTGCTTCCCGCAGGGCGGCGCGCAGCATCTCCATGCTGTCCGCTCCCTTCCATTTTTCGTCCGTGTCGGGGAAGTAAAAGCCGATGTCTCTGAGTCCCGCTGCCGAAAGCACGGCATCCGTTACGGCGTGCGCGAGCACGTCCCCGTCCGAATGGGCGATCAGCCCGCTGTCTGCGGGGATCTTCACGCCTGCCAGAACGATGTGATTCTGCGCCTTGCCGAAGGCGTGCGTGTCCACGCCGATGCCGATGCGCGTCCCGCCGATCGCCTGTGCCCGCGGAAATAGCAGAGGGGAGCCTTCCGCATTCTCCGCATTCTCTTTGGCGGTGTCGGGCGGAAGGGGCGGCGCGGGGGGCGCAAAGTCCTCCGCAAAGGTCAGTTTCCGGTTCTCCCTCTCGCCGATGAACAGACGGGGCGGACGGATGAATTTTGCATATACGGCGGAATCGTCCGTATAGTTTTCCTCGCCCGTCTTTGCATAAGCCTCCCGCAGTTCCGCGGTGAAAAAGCCCTGCGGGGTCTGCACGGCAAACAATTCTTCGCGGGGCGGCACTTCTTCAATGCAGCCCTCTTTGGCGCGGACGACGGTGTCTGTCAGCGGCAGGGCGCAGACGCCGCTTCCGTTTCGGCGGACGCAGGCGATGCAGTCGGCGATGATCTTTTGGGAAACATAAGGTCTTGCCCCGTCGTGGACGAGCACGATCTCGCCCGTTACGGCACCGAGCGCGTTTTTCACCGAATCGGTGCGCCACCGCCCGCCCGTTACCACCGTGCAGCGCGCTTCGGCGGCAAAGAGGGCGCGGATGTGCGCCCTTTCGTCGGGTGCGGCGGCAATGACGATCTGTCCGACCCCCGCGCGGGAGAACGCCCGCACGGTGTGTTCCAGCACCGTTTCCCCGTTATTTGCGGGCATGGGTTGCAGCAATTTGTTATTTTCAAATCCGGCGCGCGTGCCTTTCCCGGCGGCGCATATGATCACGGAAACCTCATTGTTTTCGGGCATGCCATTCTCCTTTTTGCCGTTCAAACGGTTTTTTCGCCTTCCTCGTCGCGCAGGATCTCGTAAAGGGATGCGGCGTCGTTCTTTTTGACGCTTTCGGCGACGTTCAGGATGCGGAAGCGCAATGTGTCGCTCGTATAATCGATTGTAACGACGTCGCCCGCCTTGACCTGATGTCCCGGTTTGGCTTCCCTGCCGTTGACGAACACTTTGCCGTTTTTTGCCGCTTCCTGCGCCACCGTGCGGCGTTTCAGGATGCGCGAAACTTTGAGAAATTTGTCGATCCGCATAGGGATATTCCTCCGCTTGGATAAATTTTTCCTATATTATGGAAAAAGGACCGAAAAACGATTGACAACCGCCGAAAAATGTTTTAGAATAACATAATGTATTATTATGCGTATTATGCCCCTTTTGCACTTTTTCAGGCAAAAAAGAGGGAAAAAAGCGCAAAAAACAGGGGCTTTTCGGTCTGTTTCAAGCATTTGCCTTGATTCAGTATACAACAAGAGCCGCACCCTTGTAAAGGGTTTTTCCGAAATTTTCAAAAATTTAATGATTTTCAATCCAAGGTAACATGATTTTTATCGATGAAAAGATATACTCGGTAGATCGCTCGTTATGATAAAAAAACAAGAAAGGAGCAACTGCAACCGACATGAATTTACCCATTGTCAAGTACGGCAAGAACGAAAGACGGAAATTCGGTTCCATCAATGAAGTGATCGATATTCCCGATCTGGTGGAAATTCAGAAAGACAGCTACAATTCCTTCATCAACGAGGGCATTTCGGAGGTCTTTGAAGATTTTTCGCCCGTAACGGACTATTCCGACCACTTTGAACTTTACTTTCTCGACCACGAATTTGCCGCCAAGCCCAAGTATGACGAAAAGGAATGCCGCAACCGCGACGCGACCTATGCCAAGGCGCTCCGCGTCAAAGTGCGCCTCGTCAACAAGGTCAAGCAGGAAACCGTCGATCAGGATGTCTTCATGGGCGACATTCCTTTGATGACCGAGCACGGATCTTTCATCATCAACGGCGCCGAACGCGCCATCGTTTCCCAACTCGTCCGCTCTTCGGGTGTGTATAACGCCTGCGAAAAGGACAAGAAGGCGGGCAAGGAAATTTACAATACGACCGTCATCCCCAACCGCGGCGCCTGGCTCGAACTCGAACAGGACCTGCAAGGCGTGCTCTGGGTGAAAGTGGACAGAAAGAGAAAACTCTGCGCCACCGTTTTGCTGCGCGCTCTCGGCTTCGGTTCGGACCGTGCGATCGAGGATCTGTTCGAAGGGGACAAGATGATCGAAAACACCATCGCCAAGGATACGGTCAAATCGGAATCCGAAGGTCTGGTCGAACTGTACAGGCGTCTGCGTCCCGGCGAAGTGCCCACCGAAGAGTCGGTCCGTCAGCACCTCAACAACCTCTTCTTTGACGCCCGCCGTTATGACGTGGTGAAGGTGGGACGCTATAAATTCAACAAAAAACTCAACCTCGCGTACCGTCTGACGGGCTGCCGCGTCGCCGACGACGTGGTGCATCCGCAGACGGGCGAGATCCTCGCCGCCGCGGGGGACAAGATCTCCGAAGAAAAGGCGTTCGAGATCCAGAACGCGGGCATCAACGAGATCTTTGTTCTGGTCAAGGATGAAGAGGCGGGCGAGATCCGCCACAAGATCATCGGCAACAACACCGTCGATTTTGCCGCGGTCAGCACCTATAACCCCAAGACGTTCGGGCTCTTGCCCACCATTTACTATCCCAACTTCGTCTTTTCGCAGAAACTTGCCTCCGAGGCGGAAAAGGACGGCGTCGACGCCGTTGCCGACCGCTATATCGACGAGATCAACGCGCTCTATTACACGCAGGAGAAGCAGGACATTTCGGACGAGAAGCCCGAGGAGAAGAAGAACCGCGAAAAGCGGGTGATCACCCGTGCCAAATTCGTCGCGGCGTGCAAACTCTTCCATGAACTCCTTGCCGCGCCCGAACGGGCTCTGTCCGGCGAAGAAAAGAAGGCGATCAAACCCCTGGTTGAAAAACTCAACCATAAGCACATCACCGTAGACGACATCATCGCCTCCATTTCCACGAACATCGACCTCCGTTACCACATCGGCACGGTGGACAACATCGACCACCTCGGCAACCGCCGCGTCCGTTCTGTGGGCGAACTGCTGCAAAACCAACTGCGCGTGGGCATTGCGCGGCTCGAAAGGCTCATCAAGGAAAGAATGGCGACGCAGGACCCCATGGAAGTAACCCCTTCCAGCCTCATCAACATCCGTCCCGTGTCTGCCGCCATCCGCGAGTTTTTCGGCTCTTCCCAACTCTCGCAGTTCATGGATCAGACCAACCCGATTTCCGAACTGACGCACAAGCGCAAACTCTCGGCGCTCGGTCCCGGCGGTCTCAACCGCGACCGCGCCACCTTTGAAGTGCGCGACGTGCACCACTCCCATTACGGCAGAATGTGCCCGATCGAGACCCCCGAAGGTCAGAACATCGGTCTTATCTCCTCGCTTGCCACGTTCTCCCGCGTCAACGAATACGGCTTTATCATGTCCCCGTACAGAAAGGTGGAGCATACCTATGACGAAAACGGCAAGATCGTTTCCACCCGCGTTACCGACGAAGTCAGATACCTGACCGCCGACGAAGAGGATAAATATTTCGTCGCGCAGGCAAACGAACCGCTCGACGAAGAGGGACATTTCAAGAACCAGATGGTCGGCTGCCGCCACCAGGACCTCATCACCGAGTTGCCCTGCGACAAGATGGACTACATGGACGTTTCGCCCAAACAACTCGTCTCTGTCGCGACCGCGCTCATTCCCTTCCTGGAAAACGACGACACCAACCGCGCGCTCATGGGCTCCAACATGCAGCGCCAGGCTGTGCCTCTTTTGAAGACCGAATCTTCCATCGTCGCGACGGGCGTTGAAGCCGCCATCGCGCGCGACTCGGGCGTCATGGTTACCGCCAAAGAGGCGGGCGTCGTCATCGGCGCGGCGTCCGACATGATCCGGATCCGCGAGGACAGCGGCATCGTAACCGAATATCCGCTCAAAAAATTCGAGCGTTCCAACCAGGGCACCTGCCTCAACCAGAAACCCATCGTCAACACGGGCGACCGCGTGGCGAAAGGGGAGATCATCGCCGACGGTCCTTCGACCAACAACGGCGAACTCGCTCTCGGCAAGAACATCCTCGTCGGCTATATGGAATGGGAGGGCTATAACTTTGAGGACGCCATCCTGCTCTCCGAAAAATTGGTGCAGGACGACGTGTTTACGTCCATCCACATCGAAGAGTACGAGACCGAAGCGCGCGACACCACACTCGGTGCCGAAGAGATCACCCGCGACATCCCCAACGTCGGCGACGACGCATTGAAGGATCTCGACGAGGACGGCATCATCCGCATCGGTGCCGAAGTGCACGGCGGCGATATCCTGGTCGGCAAGACCACGCCCAAGGGCGAGACCGAACTCACGCCCGAAGAGCGTCTCCTGCGCGCCATCTTCGGCGAAAAGGCGCGTGAAGTCAGGGATACCTCTCTCAAAGTGCCGCACGGCGAAGGCGGCGTCATCGTGGACGTCAAGATCTTCACGAGGGAAAACAAGGACGAATTGCAGCCGGGCGTCAACAAAGTCGTCCGCGTGTATATCGCGCAGAAGCGCAAGATCCAGGTCGGCGACAAGATGGCGGGACGCCACGGCAACAAGGGCGTCATTTCCCGCGTGCTGCCGCAGGCGGATATGCCTTTCCTTGCCGACGGCACGCCGTTGCAGATCCTCTTGACCCCCCAGGGCGTTCCTTCCCGTATGGACATCGGGCAGGTCCTCGAAGTGCACCTCGGCTATGTCTGCAAGCAACTCGGCTGGAAGATCGCGACCCCCGTCTTTGACGGCGCGACCGAGGCGGACATCGAACAGTTGTTCAAAGAGAACAACATTCTGAACCCCGAAGGCAAAGTGGACGGCAAGTTCCAGGTCTTTGACGGCAGGACGGGCGAACCGTTTGAAAACAGGGTTACCGTGGGCGTGCAGTACATGATCAAACTCATCCACCTCGTGGACGACAAGATCCATGCCCGCTCCATCGGACCTTATTCCATGATCACCCAGCAGCCGCTCGGCGGCAAGGCGCAGTTCGGCGGTCAGCGTTTCGGCGAAATGGAAGTGTGGGCGCTGGAAGCATACGGCGCGGCGCACATCCTGCAAGAGATCCTGACGGTCAAATCGGACGACATCGTGGGCCGCGTCAAGACCTATGAATCCATCGTCAAGGGCAACAACATTTCCGAGCCGGGCATTCCCGAAGCATTCAAAGTCCTGCTCAAAGAATTGCAGTCCCTTGCGCTGGACGTCAGAGTGCTGACCGAAAACAACAGCGAACTCATTTTGCGCGAGTTTGAAGACGAGGACGAACCCGTCGAAAGACGTCCCGCGCGCGCGGCGTCCGGCGGTGCGGCGGAAACGGAAGAAGAGCCCTTTGAACTCGGTACGCTCGGAGAGGATGACGAGGACGACGATGACGACGTCGGCTCGCTCTTCGAGGACGAGGAAGAGGATGAAGATTTGTCCGATTCTTCCGATGCCGCTTTCGACGATGAAGACGATATGAGCGACGTGGACGAAGACATCCGCTTCGACGATCTGTTCAGCGACGAAGACGACGAGAGCATGGACGACTGACGGGAGGCAGTGAAGTAATTTTATGTACGAATTAAATGATTTTAACTCTATTCAGATCAGCGTAGCATCCCCCGAAAAAATCAGAGAATGGTCTTACGGCGAGGTTACCAAACCCGAGACCATCAATTACAGAACGCAAAAACCCGAGCGGGACGGTCTTTTCTGCGAAAAGATCTTCGGTCCCGTCAAAGATTGGGAATGTCATTGCGGAAAATACAAGCGGGTGCGCTATAAGGGCATCAAGTGCGAGAAGTGCGGCGTGGAGATCACACGCGCCAAAGTGCGCCGCGAGAGGATGGGGCACATCTCCCTCGCCGCGCCCGTTTCGCACATCTGGTACTTCCGCGGCGTGCCTTCGAGAATCGGCTTGATCTTGGGCATGGGTCCCAAGCAACTCGAACAAGTCATCTATTTTGCGGCGTATGTCGTGCTCGATCCGGGCAACATTCCCGAATTGGTGTATAAGCAGGTCATCAACGACAAACAACTGCGTGAATTGGAAGAAAAATACGGCGACAGCAAGACGACGGGACTCAAAGTCGGCATGGGCGCCGAAGCCATCCGCGAACTTTTGATGGCGATCGATCTCGAAAAAGAATGCAAGGAAATGCGCGAGATCATCGAAGGCGGCAGCACGGGGCAGAAACTTGCCAACGCCGTCAAGCGCATCGAGATATTGGAATCCTTCCGCAAGAGCGGCAACCGTCCCGAATGGATGATTTTGACCGTTCTTCCCGTGATCCCGCCCGATATCCGTCCGATGGTGCAACTCGACGGCGGCAGGTTTGCCACGTCCGATTTGAACGACCTTTACAGGCGGGTCATCAACCGCAACAATCGTCTCAAAAAGATGCTCGAAATCGGCGCGCCCGAAATGATCATCAAGAACGAAAAGCGCATGTTGCAGGAAGCGGTGGACGCCCTCATCGATAACGGCAGACACGGCAAACCCCTGCTCTCGGCATCCAACCGCGAGATCAAATCTCTCTCCGCCATGCTCCGCGGCAAACAGGGCCGCTTCCGTCAGAACCTTCTCGGCAAGCGCGTCGACTATTCCGGTCGTTCGGTCATCGTCGTCGGACCCGAACTGAAAATCTACCAGTGCGGTCTGCCCAAGGAAATGGCGCTCGAACTCTTCAAACCCTTCGTCATGAAAAAACTCGTGGCGAGCAATAAATGCCATAATATCAAGAGCGCTAAGCGCTTTGTGGAAAAGGGCAGGGCGGAAGTCTGGGACGTGCTCGAAAACGTCATCAAGGACCATCCCGTCCTTCTGAACCGCGCGCCCACGCTGCACCGTCTGTCCATTCAGGTGTTTGAACCCGTGCTCATCGAGGGCAGAGCCATCAAGATCTCGCCCCTCGTCTGCGGACCCTTCAACGCCGACTTCGACGGCGACCAGATGGCGGTCCATCTGCCTCTGTCCACCGAAGCGCAGGCGGAAGCAAGATTTTTGATGCTCTCCGCCAACAATATTTTGAAACTTGCCGACGGCAAGAGCGTCATGTCTCCCACGCAGGACATGATCATCGGCGCCTATTACCTCACCATTTTAAGACGGGAAGCGGGCAGGAAGTATGACAAATTCTGCCGTCCCGCCGCCGACGGGGAAATTTACGTCCCGCCCGTATACGCATCCGTGGACGAGGCGGTCATGGCATACCAGACCAAGGTGTTGCAGTGCCAGGACGAAATTTTCGTGCGCCGTACCGTCGAACTGCCCGAAGACAAATTCGCCTCTCTCGAACTTCCCTATGTAACCGAGGGTAAAAAACTCTCCCTTGCCGCAGGGCAGAGCGAAGAGGAAATGACCAAGGCATATGCGTCCGTCGCCAACAACGAAGTGGTGAACACCGTCCGTGTCTACCGCGACGCGGCGGGCAGGCTCGTCGTCTCCGGCGTCGTGAAGACGACCGCCGGGCGGATCATATACAACGACGGCATGCCGCAGGATCTCGGGTTCGTCAAACGGGAAAAACCGGAAGATTATCTGAAATTCGAACTCTCCACCGAATTTATCGGCGGGGCGCGCGCCATCGGCAAAAAGCACCTCTCCCGCATCGTCGAAGCGTGCTTCCGCACGGGCGGCGCGCCCAAGGCTTCCGCCGTCCTCGACGCCATCAAGGAACGCGGGTATAAATATTCCACCTATGCCGCGCTCACCACTTCGGTGTTCGACATGAAGATCCCCGCCAACAAGGAAGACATCGTTGCCAAAGCCGAAGGGACGGTCGCGCGCATCGCCAAGAACTATGCCCGCGGTCTCATGCGGGAAGAGGAGCGCTATTCCGCCGTGATCAGCGCCTGGGATAAGGCGACCGAAGAAGTGGCGAAGGAACTGACCAAACAGGGCAAAGAAGACAAATTTAACCCCATCTGGATGATGGCGGATTCGGGCGCCCGCGGTTCCATCGACCAGATCAAGCAACTCGCCGGCATGCGCGGGCTCATGGTCAACCCGCAGGGCAAAAAGATCGAAGTCCCCGTCAAATCGTGCTATAAAAAGGGTCTGTCCGTTCTGGAATACTTCATTTCCTCGCACGGCGGCAGAAAAGGTCTTGCCGACACGGCGCTCAAAACGGCGGACTCCGGTTATCTGACCCGCCGTCTGGTGGATGTCGCGCAGGACGTCATCATCCGCGACGACGACTGCTGCGCGGGCAAAAAGCCCCGCGGCATGAAGATCCGCGCCATCCTCAATTCCGAGAACCAGACGGTGGAATCGCTGGAAGACAGACTGACCGGGCGCTTCGCTTCCGATGACGTGGTCAATCCGCTCACGGGCGAAGTCATCGTCAGGACCAACGAATTTATCACGCAGGAGAAGGCGAAATACATCGCCGGGCTCACCGAAACGGTCTCCGTCGGTGCGGACGTTCCCGCGGCGCAGTTGGAAAAATATTACGGCAGGGGCATCGCCAAGGACATCGAGTTGGCGGCGCAGAAGCCCATCGTCAAGAAGGGCGAGCCGCTGACGGAGGACATCCGTCGGCAGATGCTGGAAAACGGCATCACGCAGATCCCGCTCTTCGTCATCGAGGAAGTTGCCATCCGTTCGGTGTTCACCTGTATGTCCAAACACGGCGTCTGCGCCAAGTGTTACGGCAAGAACATGGCGACCACCCATCCCATCAAAGTGGGCGAAGCGGTCGGCGTCATTGCGGCGCAGTCCATCGGCGAACCGGGCACCCAACTTACCATGCGTACCTTCCACACGGGCGGTATCGCGGCGACGGGGGACATCACGCAAGGTCTGCCTCGCGTCGAAGAACTCTTCGAGGCGCGCAAACCGAAGGGCGTTTCCACCATTTCCGAAATCGACGGCGTGGTGCTCGTGGACAATTCTCACAACACCAACCACATCGTCATCCGCAACGAAACGACCAACGAAGTCAAGGAATACGACCTGCCCTATAACGCCGAACTGAAAGTGCGGACGGGCGACAAAGTCGTTCCCGGCACGCAACTCAACGCGGGACCCAAAGACCCGCAGAAGATCCTGTCGATCGTCGGTTTCCGCGCGGTGCAGGAATATATCCTCGAACAGGTGCAGACGGTCTATCGTTCGCAGGGCGTTGAGATCAACGACAAACACGTCGAGATCATCGTCCGCCAGATGCTCCGCAAGATCAAGGTCGAGCAGCCCGGTTCCACCGAGATGCTTCCCGGCGAACTCGTCGATCTCTTCCATTTTGAACAGGAGAACGAAAAGGCGATCGAAAGCGGCGGCGTTCCGGCAAGTGGCAAACGCATCCTGCTCGGCATCACCAAAGCGGCGCTCGCCACCGAGAGTTTCCTCTCCGCCGCCTCCTTCCAGGAAACGGCGAAAGTGCTCACCGATGCCGCCATCAAGAACAAGCGGGATTACCTCATGGGTCTGAAAGAGAACGTCATCATCGGCAAACTCATCCCCGCCGGTACGGGCATGAAAGCCTACAAGAACATCTCCGTGCAGACCACGGGCAGATACACCGACCTCCTCACCGAAGAGACGGCTGTTTCCTCCTCCGAGGAATGATGAAATAAGACCAACAAGCAACACCCCAAAAGCCTTTTGTGG
>CALVZM010000053.1 GCA_944372515.1 uncultured Clostridia bacterium | reverse complement strand
GGAACGCATCGGCAGGGGGCTTGACGCTCCCGCCGTCGACCATGAAAAAAAATGGGAGTTCGTGCCCGTCGCAAACGTCGGCGAACAGGTCTCTGCGGGCGACGTTTTGGGCTATGTGCGGGAAAACGACGTCGTCGAACACCGCATCATGGTCCCGTTCGGCGTGAGCGGGACGCTCGTTTCCATACAAAGCGGCGCCTTCACCGTCGATGATACCGTGGCGAAGATTATGACCGAGAAGGGTGAGCGGGAAGTCTGCATGTTGCAGAAATGGCCCGTCCGCCGCGGCAGACCGTACCGCGAGAAAGTCTCGCCCGACCAGCCCATGGTAACGGGTCAGCGCGTCATCGACACGCTTTTCCCCGTGGCGCGCGGCGGCTGTGCCGCCGTACCCGGTCCCTTCGGCAGCGGCAAGACGGTCGTGCAGCATCAACTCGCCAAATGGGCGGACGCGGACATCATCGTCTATGTCGGCTGCGGCGAGCGCGGCAACGAGATGACGGAC
Organism: uncultured Clostridia bacterium; assembly: GCA_944372515.1. GTDB lineage: Bacteria > Bacillota > Clostridia > Christensenellales > Borkfalkiaceae > RGIG4074. The sequence continues at coordinate 6,221 of CALVZM010000053.1, read as the reverse complement.
GTTCTGAATGAATTTCCCGCGCTCACCGACCCCAAGACGGGTCGCCCCCTCATGGAGAGGACGGTGCTCATCGCCAACACCTCGGATATGCCCGTTGCGGCGCGTGAAGCATCCATCTACACGGGGATCACGATCGCGGAATATTTCCGCGACATGGGCTATAACGTCGCCATCATGGCGGATTCTTCTTCGCGTTGGGCGGAAGCGCTTCGCGAAATGAGCGGACGGCTCGAAGAGATGCCCGGCGAAGAGGGCTACCCCGCCTACCTTTCTTCCCGCCTCGCGGAATATTACGAACGGGCGGGCGCGGTGAAGATCCTCGGCAGTCGGGAGCGCATGGGCTCGATAACGGCGATCTCCGCCTTTTCGCCCCCCGGCGGCGACCTCTCCGAACCCGTTTCGCAGGCGACGCTCCGCATCGTCAAAGTTTTCTGGGGACTGTCCGCGTCGCTTGCATACAAGCGCCACTTCCCCGCCATCGACTGGCTGCAAAGTTATTCTCTCTATGCCGACCGCCTGCAATCCTGGTTCGACGAAAACGCGGGGGAGGAATTCATGCGCAACCGCGCCTTCGTCATGCGGGTCTTGCAGGAGGAGGCGGAACTTTCGGAGATCGTCCGCCTCGTCGGCGTGGACGCGCTCTCTCCTGCCGACCGCGTTACCATGGAGACGGCAAAGATCATCCGCGAGGACTATCTCCACCAGAACGCCTTCCACGAAACGGACACGTTCACTTCGTTGAAGAAGCAGAACGCCATGCTGGAAATGATTCATGCGTTTTATGTGAGCGCCAATGAAGCCGTTGCCGGGGGCGCGGGCGTGGAGCAGACGCTGCATACGCCCGTCCGCGAGAAGATCGGCAGGGCGAAATATCTGCCCGAAGCCGAGGCGGAAGCGGGCATCGGCGCCGTCATCGCACAAATCAAGGCGGAAACTGCCGCTGCGGCAGAGGAGGCGGAGTAAGGACATGCGGAAAGAGTATAAGACCATCAAAGAAGTCGTCGGACCCCTGCTGCTCGTGGAGGGCGTCGAGGGCGTAACGTATGACGAACTTGTGGAGATCCGGCAATCGGACGGAACGGTCCGCAGCGGCAAAGTGCTGGAAATCGACGGAGACAAAGCCCTCGTGCAACTCTTTGAAAGCGCACGCGGCTTGCAGATCTCCACGTCCAAAGCCCGCTTCCTGGGTCATGCCGTGGAACTCGGCGTATCCAAGGATATGCTCGGGCGGGTATTCGACGGCATGGGTCGCCCCAAAGACGGCGGCGCCCCCGTCATTCCCGAAAAGAAAATGCCCATCGAAGGGGCGCCCATCAATCCCGCCGCGCGGGATTATCCCAACGAATTTATCCAGACGGGCATTTCGGCGATCGACGGGCTCAACACGCTGGTCAGAGGGCAGAAACTCCCCGTGTTTTCCATGAGCGGACTGCCGCACGCGCAGTTTGCCGCGCAGATCGCCAGGCAGGCGAAAGTGCTCCGCTCAAACGCCAAATTTGCCGTCGTGTTCGCCGCCATGGGTATCACCTATGAGGAAGCCGACTACTTCGTGCAGGACTTCCGCCGCACGGGCGCCATCGAACGCACCGTGCTCTTTATGAACCTTGCTGACGACCCCGCCGTCGAGCGCATCTCCACCCCTCGTATGGCGCTGACCTGCGCCGAATACCTCGCCTTTGAACTCGGCATGCACGTCCTCGTCATCCTGACGGACATCACCAACTATTGCGAGGCGCTGCGCGAAGTGTCCGCCGCCCGCAAAGAGGTGCCCGGACGCCGCGGCTATCCGGGGTATCTCTATACCGACCTGGCGCACATCTATGAGCGCGCGGGGCGCATCAAGGGCAAGGAGGGCTCCATCACGCAGATCCCCATCCTGACCATGCCCGAAGACGACAAGACCCATCCCATTCCCGACCTGACGGGGTACATCACGGAAGGGCAGATCATTTTGTCCCGCGAACTCTATCAAAAGGGCGTCCTGCCCCCCGTGGACGTTCTGCCTTCCCTGTCCCGTCTGAAAGACAAGGGCGTGGGCAAGGGCAAGACCCGCGAGGATCATGCCGACACCATGAACCAACTGTTTGCCGCCTATGCGACGGGCAAGGATGCCAAAGAACTTGCCGCCATTTTGGGCGATTCCGCGCTTTCCGAAACGGACAAACTGTACGCAAAGTTTGCCGAGGCGTTTGAAAAGGAATATGTTTCGCAGGGATTCAACACCGACCGCAGCGTGGAAGAGACCCTCGATCTCGGCTGGAAACTTCTGGGCATGCTCCCGAAGAGCGAACTCAAACGCATCAAAGACGAATACATTGAAAAATATTATCCCGCAGACGGCGGGAGCAAAGAGGAGTAAAGACAGGCTATGACGCGGCTGAACGTCAATCCCACGCGGCAGGAACTCAGGCGTTTGAGAGAACGGCTGAAAACGTCCGTCCGCGGGCACAAACTGCTGAAAGACAAGACCGACGAGATGATCCGACAATTCTGCATCCTCATCCGGGAGAACAAAAAACTCCGCGAAGAGGTGGAAGCCGATCTCGCCGGGGCGCTCAAAAACTTTTCCTCCGCCAAAGCCGTCATGGACGAGCGTGCGCTGGAAGAGGCTTTTCTCTTGCCCGCTTCGTCGGTTACGCTCACCTGCGGGGAAAAGAGCGTCATGTCCGTCGCCGTGCCCGACATCGCGGTGCACGAAGAGACGAGGGGCAACGCGCCCTATGCCTATGCGGGCGTCTCTTCGGAAGTGGACTATTCCGTCTCCGCGCTCGCGGCGGTGCTGCCCAAATTGGTGCATCTTGCGTCGGTGGAAAAGACCTGCAATCTTTTGGCAAACGAAATCGAGAGGACCAAACGTCGGGTCAACGCCCTTGAATATGTTCTCATCCCGCAGTATGAAGAGACCATCCGCTACATCGTCATGAAACTCGACGAAAACGAGCGCGGCGCGACGACGCGGCTGATGAAGGTCAAGGATATGCTCGCCGCCGAGCGGGAGGGGTAAAAATCTTCCCCGTGCGCGGCGGCAAGCATAAGAGCAGATTTCTGCCGCACCGGGACTTTCCGCGGCGGGACCGCGCGCCGATTTTCACGATCTTTATCGTCCGTTCTCGGATGCGTTCAATGCGGGCATGGTTACCGTCTGCAACTCGGTTCGGTTCAATAGAGGACACGCAGGTGCGGGATTGCAATATACATAGGAGAAATATTCGGTTATGGAAGAATTTTTAAGGTCTGTGGCGGATTTTTTCGCCGGATTTTTTGCGGGAACGGGGCTCTCCGTTGTCAAGGCGCTCGCCGTTTTGGTCGTGGGGCTCATCGTGGCGGGGCTTCTCGTGGCGCTGGTGCGCAGCATTGCGATCAAACACCGCAGGCTGGACAATGCCGCCGCCTCGTTCGTCGTCTCTCTCACCCGCGCCGTGCTCTACGTTCTCGTCGCCATTCTGGTGCTGAGCGTTGCGGGCGTGAACACGGCGAGCCTCATTGCGGCGTTCGCGGCGGTCGCTCTCGCCATTTCCCTCGGCTTGCAGGACACCCTTTCGGGACTCACCAACGGCATCCTCATCATCTTCACCAAACCTTTTAAGCAGGGCGATTACGTCAGCATCGACGGCACGGAGGGTACGGTCAAGGAAATACGGCTGTTCAACACCAAACTCACCACGCCCGAAAATCTCGACGTCATCATCCCCAACAGCAAAGTCCTCGGCGCAAACGTCGTCAATTACAGCGCCATGCCCCTGCGCCGCATCGACATCGACGTGCCCGTGCCGTATGATACGGACGTGGAGACGGTGAAGGGCATCCTCATGGGCTGCATGACGGAGGACGAGCGGGTGGTCGATATTCCCGCGCCGCTCTGCCGCCTCTATGAATACGGTTCCAGCGCGCTCGTCTACCGCGTGCGCTGCTGGGTGCCCAACGGGGCATATTGGGACGCGAGATTCGACCTCAACGAGCGGATGCTCATCCGCCTGCGGGAAAATCGCATCGAAATCCCGTTCGATCAGTTGGACGTTCACATTGTTTCCGAAGCGAAGAAGGCTTCGGACGCGCCTGCCGCGGAAGAACGCAAAGGAGGGGACCATGTTGCATGATCTTTGCGCCGTTTCGCAGGAAACGTGGAATCTTGTCATAGAATACATCTTTTACGGCTCCGTTTTCGTCGTCGGGTTGGTCATTCTCCTGTTGATGAAACGGCGCTCCGTCCGTCCCGCGGCGGTGCTTGCAAAAGAGGGGGCGGAAAAGGCGATCACCCGCATCGATCGGCTCCTTGGTTCCCTCGGCAGGGAGAAGAACAATTATGCCTTTCCCGCAAAAATGCTGCGTCTTTCGGGCGAGATCGGCGATCTCATCCTGCTTGCCGACCGTGAACTGACGCAAAAGGGCAATATTGCTTTCGACGGAGTGCTTTCCGCCTGCAAGGCGGCGGCGGAAAAGGTGTCGGCGATCGACGTCATCTGGGGCGGCGAACAGGTCGAAACGCAACTTCTCGCGGTGAAAGCCGACCTGCAACGCGCGCTGGACATCATCGAAAAAATCAGATCGGGGAAGGAACAGACGGCATGAAAAGGATCATCGCCATCGGCGGCGGAGAGATCAAAAACAAAGAGACACAGGCGATCGACGAATACATCGTATCGCTTGCGCGCGCCCGCGCGGGGGAGCGGCGTCCCTGCGGACTGTTCCTTCCCACGGCAAGCCACGATTTTATGCCCTATTATAATTCTTTTCATAAGATGTATACGGGCGTGTTCGGTGTCAAAACGGACGTCGCGCTGACCGTGTTCAAGGAGACGGACGCGGAAAAACTGCGCGCAAAGTTTGAGAGCGCCGACTTTCTCTATGTGGGCGGCGGCGACACCGTCTTTATGCTCGGGCAGTGGGAAAAGAGCGGTCTTTTGCCGCTGATCCGCGATGCCTATGAACGCGGCGTGCCCGTCTGCGGATTGTCGGCGGGCGCCATCTGCTGGTTTACGACTATGTACACCGATTCGGCTTCGGCGGGCGACGGGACGGCATATGCCCTTTATCCCGGATTAAATTGGATAAAAGGAATAATTTCTCCGCATTATAACCGCAGAATGGTTGACTTTGATAAAATACTGTGTTATAATAAGGCTCGTGCTTATGCGATAGAGGACAATTGCGCGCTGGAATTCGTCGAAGGAGAGTTTGCGGGAAGCATTTCCGCGGGCGGCGCGGCATACGACATCGATTGCAGCGACGGCACAATCAGGAAGAGGAAGTTATAAAAAGTTTCTTCGGACATCATGCGGACGTGGCGAAACTGGCAGACGCGCAGGTTTCAGGTTCCTGTGAGAGATCATATGGGTTCGAGTCCCTTCGTCCGCACCACAAAAAAAGGAAGGCAGGAACGCCTTCTTTTTTTGTGCGCGGGATGTTGGTGAGAATATATCGGGTTCGGGAAAATCTTTGATTTTTCTTTGGCGCAGCCAAGCCCCCTTCGTCCGCACCATAAAAGGACGCAGAATAGGATACAAGAAATTGTGCCAATTCTGCGTTTTTTATTGCTTTTTAGGGGTATTTTTGCCCTTTCGAGGCATAAAAAGCATATTTTTGATAGAAGAAGCCCATCTTCCGAGAGTTTTTGCACTTTCGTTGGATGGGCTTTTTTGTTTGCGTTAAATTTATGGGTAATCGTTAAAGGTTCTATAATAAATGTTGGGGTGAGGGAACTCGCTTCAACATTTATTATAGAACCTATAAATAAAAGGAATGAGCCCGGGACGATACCGAACTCATTCCAAACAATTCAATTAAATTCCCTTACAAACCCCGGAGGCAGATTTATACCTCCGAAGGGTCTGTTTTTTGCTGTCCTCCGCCCGTCCGCCGAGACGGACGGAGACATCGGCAGAGACGGTTTCAGCATTGCAACTTCCGGCTTAAAAGTTTATATAAGCATATACACCGAGATCGCCGTTTGTAGCCCCTCCGGCATACCGTATTTGGCAATCTGCCTAGCCGCCCCGATATTATTCCTGAGGCACTTCGGTCACCTGCAACGCGAGATTTCCGAATTCGCTGTACACTTCAAACTCCCATCCGTTATAAATGAATGTCTGACCGCTTCCGAAAGGCAACTCCTTTTGCTCTTCTCCGTTCAGCATAAAGTAAAAGATATATTTCTGATAGAAAATTCCGTCCTCTGACGTCGTTTTGTCATCCGCCGTCGTCAGGAAAGAAAGATCCGCCGT
>CALVZM010000052.1 GCA_944372515.1 uncultured Clostridia bacterium | reverse complement strand
ACTTTGCAGGAATCGCTCTTTCCGCCCGCGGTTACCGTTACGACGGCTTCCCCTTCCGCCACAGCCGTAACCAGCCCGTCTTTGACGGTCGCGACCTTTTCGTCCGAACTCTTCCACGCCACCGTCTTGTCCGCGGCGTCGGCAGGCTCGATCTTCACCGTCAGTTTTGCCGACTCGCCCGCTTCCAATTCGAGCGTCTCGCGGCTGATGGTTACGCTCACGTTTTCGGAAGGCGTATCTTCCTGCGTGCAGGAAACGAGCGACGGCAGAACCCACGCCGCCAGGCAGAGCGCCAGCGCGATCGTACAAATCCGAATTTTTCTCTTCATGTCTTGTTCTCCTTTTCTTTTTGATACTCCTATTTTTCCCCGCGACGGATTTTTTATACCGCCGCCCGCCCGACAAGCGCTCCTTTTTCTTCAGATTTGCGCTCCCTCAAAACAGATCGAACCATTTTTTCGGCGGGGCATGCCCGCGAATAAAGAAAAAAAAGAAAATTTCCCTCTCTTCCGCGCGGGAAGAAAGGGAAACAAAAAAACGCTCGTTCATTCGGCAAGACGCAGGCGGAAATCTTTCATGATCCTCGTTTCGATGCGGGAGATCTGCACCTGCGAAACGCCGATGCGCCGCGCCACTTCGCTCTGCGTCATGTCGCGGAAATAGCGGAGAATGATGATCTTGCGCTCCCGCTCGGGCAGGCTCTCGATGGCGGCGCGAAGTTGCAAATTCTCGATGAGTTCGTCCTGGTTATCCCGCGCGGGCAGTTTTTCCACGAGTTCCTGCGTGCGCTCGTCTTTATATTCTCCCTGATCGTATAAAGACACGGGCATTTTGCATGAATCGAGGGCGAACACCACTTCGCCCTCTTCCATGCCGAAGTTGTCGGCGATGGTCCTGACGTCGGGCTGCTCGCCGTGGGAGAGGGAATAGTGCTCGATGAAGGCGTTGATTTCCTTCGCCGTGCGCTTGATGGCGCGGGACACCTTGATCGACCCGTCGTCGCGCATGAACCGCTTGATCTCCCCCGCGATCATGGGCACGGCATACGTCGAGAGGCGCACGCCGAACCCTTCGTCGAACCCGGAAAGGGCTTTGAGAAAGCCGATGGATGCAAGTTGCATCAGATCGTCGTATTCCACCCCCTTGTGCAGATAGCGCTTTACGATGCATTTCAGCAAAGAAGCGTTTTCCCGCAGCAAAACTTCCTTGGCACGCTGGTCCCCCTGTTTTGCCAGGCGGACATATGAAAGAGTCTGTGTTTCATCAAGCATTTTCCTTTTTACCCGCACCTATTGCCTTGCTCATGGATACGACGGTACCCTTGTCCAAGGCGGATTCCACCTTAAAACCGGACATAAAAGTCTGCATGATGGTGAACCCCATGCCCGAGCGCTCCTCGCCGGGGAGCGTCGTGAAAAACGGACGCAGCGCCGCTTCCACATCGGGGATGCCCCTTCCTTTGTCCGAGATTTTAATATGTAACGTCCGCTTCTCGATCGCGCATTCGATGCCGATCGTGCCGCCCTGACCGCGGTAGGCGTGCACGATGCAGTTGGTAACCGCTTCGGACACCGCCGTCTTGATGTCGGACAGTTCCGCAAGGTCGGGTTCCAGCGGTAAGGCAAACAGCGCGACCGCGTTGCGCGCAAACACTTCGTTTTCGGAAACCGCGTCGCATTCCAGACGCATATGATTGACCATCTGTTTTTCTCCTTTTACAATTTGGGGATGAGGGAATATACCCCGCTCACGGAAAGCACTTTGTCGGCGGAAAGATCGGGATCTTCCAGATACATTTTTCCGCCGAAGCGCTGAATTTTTTTATACCTGCCGATGAGAAACCCGATCCCCGTGGAGTCCATGAAACGCACGCCCGAAAGGTTGAAGATCACCTCGCGCGCCAGGGGATGTTCGTCGAGGATCTCGTCCGCCGCACGGCGCATCTGTGCCGCCGTGCATTCATCGAGTTCCCCTTCGAGATACAGCCAGAGTTTTCGTCCCGCAAGACGTTTGGTTATTTGCATGTCGCTTGCCCTCCCGTTTTCCCGCCGACCGCGGCGCATTCGGACGCGCGCCCTGCGCGGCAGCGCGTTTTCCGCCCGCCCGAAAAAGAGATGCGGCGCCCCGCCCCGGACAATTATACAGTGTATCGGAAAAAAGAAAAAAAATATTGAATTTTTCTGGAAAATAAGCGCGAAAAAAGGTGTAAAAATTTTTTGTGAATTTTTTTACAAACGCATAAAAAAACGCTTGACTTTTCAAACGTTTTATAATATTATAAACAAGCATTGTGTGAGAACAAAGCGCCGTGTGAAAACGGGCCTTTAGCTCAGTTGGTTAGAGCAGTCGGCTCATAACCGATCGGTCCGCGGTTCGAGTCCGTGAAGGCCCACCATGCAAAATCATTTTTTTCGGAATGGCCCAATAGCTCAGTTGGTTAGAGCGCCAGCCTGTCACGCTGGAGGTCGACGGTTCGAGCCCGTTTTGGGTCGCCATTTCTTTTTTTGCTCTGTTTTTACGAAAAACAGAGCCTGACGCCTTGGTAGCTCAGTTGGTAGAGCGGAGGACTGAAAATCCTTATGTCGGCGGTTCGATTCCACCCCAAGGCACCATTTTTATCCGCTGGTGTAGCTCAATTGGCAGAGCAGCTGATTTGTAATCAGCAGGTTGTGGGTTCGATTCCAATCACCAGCTCCAATCGTATATAAGAACACATGGGCAGATTCCAGAGCGGCCAAATGGATCAGACTGTAAATCTGACGTCTCCGACTTCGGTGGTTCGAATCCACCTCTGCCCACCAGGAAAAAAGCGGGTTTTTACCCGCTTTTTTTCTTAAAACTACTTATTTTTTAGAATTTTTTTATCTTTTGAGGAATGTTTTCTGCTTTTTCCCAACAATTTCCCAATAAAAATTTATTGATTTAGTCTCTCGGTCGCGCGGATCCGCGCCGGAGACACTTCGGCGAACAACGAAAGCGGCGGGCGCGGCAGCCCGGGCGCGGGATCTCGGCGGGGCGCGGCGGGACACGGCGGGCTTTGCCGCGGGAACCCCCGTGCGGCGGGAGATCCGCCCGGGAACGACCAAAAGAAAGCCCTTTCCCCCCACCGTAACGGTACCGAACAGGCATGCAAAAAAACAGAAAACCTGCAAGGGGGGCGGGGGTTTTGTTTATTGGCGCGGGCATAGCCCGCAAGAATAAACTGATGACGGTAAGGGCGTAGCCCTTCCGAACAAGGGGCAACTTTTCTGAAAAACTGCATTTGCCGCGTTCGGCTCCACCGCCGCGCCGTATGATCCCAAGCCGCCCCGCGGCTTCCTTCTCCCGCGCCCCGCGGGCGCCCGCGCGAAGACCCGTCATAGAGAGGGCGAGCGCTATAATTATTTATCGAGATTATTTTTATAATATTCTTTTTCGTCTATAATGTATAGACGGCACCTGCATTTTTGACTATACTGACTACTGCATTTTTGAATACACTTTTTTCAATTCTGAACACGATAAATTCGCAAATTTTAAGAGATAAGCAAAAGAAAAATCCGTCCGGCGGGTCTTCCCGTCCGAACAGATTTTTTTTCAACGACTATAAGCGCGGATCTCTCCGCGCCTTTTTATGTACTTTTCAATTCGCCTGCCCCTTCACGCGCCCCGCGGGCGCTTCTATCGCTTCGGGTGGTAACAGTCGCACGCCCGACCGTCCGGCAAAAAGCCCGTGTCGGAACACTTTTTACAATGATACCGCGGCTGCAAATCAACTTCCGACATACCCATGCCCGAGAGTAAGGCTTTTTTCCGCGCCTTTATCCTCTTCACTTCCGCCAACAGTTCGGGCAGATTTTCCGCCCCGAAGGCTTCTGCCCTGGCGGCTCTCCGCTCCGCGTCCGACAGTTTTCCGTCTGTGATCTTATACTCCGTATCGCGGAACGCCCTGCGGCGATTGTCATCCGCGATCCGTTCCGCTGCGGCACGAAGGCGGGCATAATATCTGTCCCGTTCGGCTCTCTCGTCCAGCGCGGCGGCGATCTGTTCCCGCTCACTTTTCGGCGCGTCCTTTTCCTTCTCCCGCGCCTTGCGGCGCCTGTTCCGTTCCAATTGCCGCACAAACTCCATATTCAGCGTGTAACGGCTCTTTTCGTGCCCGCTCAACGCCTTCTGCCTGTATACAAGTCCCGCCTTCATGAGAGAGCGCAGGGACTTTATAACGGTATTGGGGCACATCTTCAAGATCGCGCTCAAACTCTTTGCGCTGCCAAAATATGCCTTTGCCTTGTTCTGCTTATCCGTGATCTTCGTATATAATTCACTGTATACGTCTATCTCCGATTTCGTCAGTTTCCGCTTGATACCGTCGATTTCAAATTCCAGGCGATAGAGGCAAAACTCCACGCGCTCGAACTCGCCGCTTATGAGATCTTTCATGTGATATTCGGTATAGGTTTTATTCCGCACGCGGGAGATCTCCCCCGCCGCTTCCGCTTGTTTGATCGTGCGGACGGCGGTGGAGCGGCTGATATTCAGCAATTCACAGATCTTCTGATAACCCATTTTACAGTCTTTGCCTTCGACGTCGTAACTGTTGATGAGCGCGATGAAAGATCCGCGGCTGCGTGCATACCTGCCGTGGATCGCATACGGCTTTTTGAAATAGCCGTCCTGCATTGCTCTGACTTCTCCCGCTTCGTTCATTTTGTCTTTTCTCCTATAAGTTCACTTTATATCTTGATCGTATTTTTACCGCCTCGAAGGCGTGGATCCGCGCCGATGAAGGGCGCATCGGCGCACCGAAGATCTTACTTTCGCCGCCCTGACTGCCCGCTCCTATAATTTCCCGTTATACCTGTTTTTTCCGCCTCATCGCATTTTGCGCGATTTTTATGCCCCGCGCTTTTGCGATTCCTTCACAATCCCGCGCACAAGGCGGATATTCTCGCCGTCCGTTTCAACAAGTCCCGCCAGCTTCAAAGAATTGATCGCCGCGCGGATCGTGGACGGACTGCGCCCGCACGCTTCCGCCCAGGACATTAAAAGGATCTTGCCTTCCTCTTCCCCGTATGCGTCATAGATCTTGGAGATCACATACATTCTCGTGTCGAAAAATGCCTTGTTCACTTTTTCCAGGTTCAGATACTTCGCCATGTTCTCCCTCCTCGCTTGTTTCCTCTCCTTTGCCGTCGCCGTCGTCCTCGTCCGGCTCGTCCGTCGGCTCCCTCGGCTCGTCCGCTTCTTCCTCGTTCTCTCCTTCTTCGGTGTCCTCGTCGTCAAAAATAACCTCTTCCTCTTCTGCCGGTTCTGCCGGCTTCGTCGGCTCTGTCTGCTCCGTCGGCTCTGCCGCCTCGGGCGCGGGTGCAGGTGCTTCTGTCGGTTCCGTCGGTTTTGCCGCCGCTTCCGGTTCCGTGGCTTCCGTTTCCTGTTCTGCCGCGCCGTTCTCGTCTGCCTCCGCCATTTCCGTTTCCGCGTTCAATGTTTCGTATACCTCGCGGCTCGGCATATAAATATCACAGTACTCCTTTTCGATCGCCGCCAATTGCGCATTGGACAGTTTCGCCGTTCGGCTCTTGAACAGTCCCAGGAAGGCGCGCGGTTTCAATGCCCGCGTCAGCGCGCGGACCTCGTATAGGATCTTTTCCCGTTGCAGTTTTTTCTGTTCTTTATAGATCTCGACTTCCTGCTTGTAGTCCTCAAATATGTTATTTGCCACCTCTTCCGCTTTCTTGGCGTCCATAAACTCCTCATAGCGGTGCAGGCGGGATATGTCGATATAAAGTTTTTCATTGATCTCGTCCAGACTGCGCACCTTTCTTCCCTCACTTTATTTATGCCTGAATCCGTACGGCTCCGCCGATCCGTTGATCTCCCGCGCACGTTCTCCGCCGTCCCCGCGGCTGATATACTCGAAGTCCTCCCCCGCCGTCGGGATAAAATCGTCCGCACAGTCAAAGGAATTATAACAATCGAATATATTTCCTTTGTGCTCGATCACCTGCGCCCTGCCGCCTTTTCCGTAATTCAGATAATCGTTGACCTCGTTGTA
>CALVZM010000051.1 GCA_944372515.1 uncultured Clostridia bacterium | reverse complement strand
GCAAAAATGTGCGCCACGCCGCCGTAACGCACCGATTCCAAAAGCCCTTCCCCGATGCCGTCCGCATTGCCCGTCGTCAGCGCATAAGCCAAGCCCGCTTCCTCTTCGCCGAGATTATCATAGAGCACCGTCCGCAGACGGGTGCGCACCGCCGTGAAAAGATTGCCGCCGTCGCCCGCATAGAGCGGAGAATCGGAACAAGTCGCCGTATATTTGATGTTGCTCAGCACCATGTCCGCGCGGAAAGAGCCGTAGCGCACGGCACTGCCCGCGGGCGTCAGTTTGCCCGTGAAGGCAACTTTCATCCCCTCTTCGCCGTTTTGCAGCGGCGCATAAAAATAGACCGTCGCATTGCCGTCCAATTCCCGCCCGTCGGCGGTAACGTCCGTGAGAAGAACGCGCGCATAGCCCTCTTCCGTCCTCGTCAGTTCCGAAACGGTCCCGACGACGGAATATTCCCCCGCCCGAAAGGTCTGAACGGCATATCCTTCCATGCGCAGCGCGAACCCGCCCATGCCCACGCCGAGCAGGGCAAGCGCGAGAAATGCATAGAACGCCGCGCGGCGAAAGGGACGGGTGAACAGGAGCAAAAGCGAAAGGGGCAAAAGAAAGAGAAGAGACCAAAGGAAATGTACGCCGCAAAAGAGCGCCGCGTAGCAAAAAACCGCGCCGCACGAAAGTGCCGCCGCCCCGAGGGCGAACGGACGCAGGTTGATGCTCCTTTCTTTCCCGATCTCTTCTCTCCGTATCCCGAACATATGCCGTCTTTTGTTTTTTCTGCGCGGAATTTTTTATGTATCAGACTTCATAACTCTTGAACGCCTTGGCGATCTGCACGCGCTCGCTGAAAACGGCGTTCTCATAGTCCTTTTCGGTGTGCACGGGGCAAAGGTGCGTGAGCACCGCCCTGATCTGATATTTGACGGCGAGATCCTCCATCTTTTCGGCACTGAGATGCCCGCCGGAACCCTTGTATTCCTTGCCGATGAAGGGCGCACTGCCCAGCCACAGGTCGCACTCGCGCAACAGACGGTTGAGGGCGGCGCACTCGTTGGTATCCCCCGAATACACCAGCCGCCGTCCGCCGATGTCGCTCGTCAGGCGCACGCCGTAATTGGGCACGCCGTGATTGAGGCGGCTGAACTCGGCATGTACCCCGCCGAACTGATAGACGCCCCCTTCCTTGACACCGACAAAGCGGAAATAGGGGTACTGCGCTTCCAGCCGCGCGATCTCTTCGGCGACGGGCGGGACATAACAGGGAATGCGTCCCCTGAATTTTCCCGCCTTGGCGAGCACTTCCAGATAATAATTGAACACACCCATGTCCGACATATGGTCAAAATGCAGGTGAGAGAGCACGACGGCGGAAATGTTCTCCGGCTTGCAGAGTTTTCCGATGCGCGCAAACACGCCGCTGCCCATGTCCAGCATGGTGAACCCTCCGTCCGTGCGCACGAGATAACCCGCCGTGGCGCCGTAGGAAGACGGATACGGTCCGTTACAACCCAATACGATGACTTCCATGATCAATTTCTCCCCTTTTTTGATTTTTTCATTGCTTTGAACGGCAAAGCCGTTTTTTTATCTTGCAGGCGGCGCACCCGCGCCGCGTACCCGATTTCCCTGTCCCCTGCCGTCCCGCGGCTCACGCCAGCGAGATGCGGTCGGAGACCGAGCGCAGGAAGAGCCCCTTCTTCTCGCCGAGCGAAATGCAGGCGTTGACGAACGCCGCCGCACGATCACCCGGTTTGTGCAGACGGAAAACGGAATTGACCAGCGATACGATCTCGTCGACATAGAGCGCTACCTTGTCTTCGAGCGCCGCGCGGATGAGCGCGATCACGTCATAAGGCGTCAGGTCGGCTTCGCTGCGGCGCAGCGGCTCGCCCTCTTCCACGCGGTAGCGGTCAAAATTATTATACCGGTCGGTCTTGCGGTAATATACCTCGCCGAGCACGGTTTCCCCGCGGAACCCGCAGGAGGCGATGAGTTGATCGAGCCGGCTCTCCACTTTGCCGCCGTATTTGACGATGCCGAGAGACGCGAGGCAGCGGCGCTTCAAGAAACTTGCGGAGACGGGCTCTTCCGCCGCCACGATCTGTTTGAGGCGGGAGACGATCTCCCCTTCGTTGCCGCTCTCGGTGATAAAGGCAGCCGCCTCGGTGCGCGGTTCGAGTTTTGCCGCCCTGTATTGCCGTTTGGCGCGGGTGAGCGCGCTGCCGCCGCGTTTGTCCGCACCCGTCAGACGGTCGAGCGTCTCCTTGATCTTCTTGATCTCCCGCTTGGGGTTGTTATAATAGTTGACGCTGTACAGCCGCATGACGTTCCAATTGTTGCGTTTGAGGGTGCGGATCTGCAATACGTTGCGGTCTTTGACGGAAAATTGCGTGGACGCATCCATGATGACCGCGAGAATGAACCGGGATTTGTTTTTGGGATCGACGACCGCGGCGTCGATCTTGAAACTCGACGCACCCACGTCCCGACGGCAGTCATAGCCGTAAGAGGAAAGTTCTTCGGCGACGTATTTGCCGATGCTCTCCGTGCGCACCGCCTGCGCGCTGTCCACGGCGAGGGACGTGCGCCCCTTCTGGGCAAATTCGAGGAAGGCTTTGAGCCCCGCGACGCCCTTGGAATTGGTCTTGGAAAGGTCGATGAGCGCGGAAGTCATGGAGGAGAACACCACCATCTCTTCCCGCGCGCGGGACACGGCGACGTTGAGCCGCCGCCAGCCGCCCGCCTGGTTGAGCGGCCCGAAATTGAGAGAGACCCTTCCCTGACGGTCGGGACCGTAGCAGACGGAGAACAGAATGACGTCCCGCTCGTCCCCCTGCACGTTTTCAAGATTCTTGACAAAGAGCGGTTCCTCCCGCTCGTATGCCGCCTCTTCCAGACGGTTATCGGCAATGGCGCGGGTCAGGCGGCGCTCGATGTAGTCCTTCTGCACGGAAGAAAAGGTAACGATGCCGATGCTGGAACGGCTTAAAACGGGGTCTTTGAGCCGCCGCAGCACTTCGGCGATGAGCGCGGAAGCCTCGGCTTCGTTGCGCTTGGTCGCGCCGCGGTCATACACGCCGTTCTCCACCAGCGACAACTTCACCTTGCTGTCCAAAGCGTCGGGGGACGGGAAGGTGCAGAGTTTGCCGCCGTAATACATATGATTGGAAAAGGCGATGAGGCTTTCGTGCTTACTGCGGTAATGCCAGATGAGCGAACGCTCGGGAATGCCCAGCGCAAGGCAGTCGTCGAGGATGCTCTCCATGTCCTCGCTTTCCAGGTTCTCCTCATCCACGTATGCCGCGGAGAAGAACGCCGTCGGCGGGAGTTGTTTGGGGTCGCCCACGACGATGGCGCTTTTGGCGCGCGCCAGCGCGCCGATGGCTTCGGATGTGGGCATCTGCGACGCTTCGTCGAAAATGACGAGGTCAAAATCCGCCGTCGGCTGCAAATATTGCGCCACGGTCAGCGGGCTCATCAGAAGGCAGGGCGCGACGACCTTCATCAGTTCGGGCGTGTCTTTTAAGAGATTGCGCACACCCATGCCCCGCATTTTACCCTTTAAGGTGCGCGTCAGCGCGACAAGTTCAAGACTCAGCGGTCCGTCGGAATTGGGCGCAGGCAGGCGGGAGATGAGGTTGTTGCGGATGACGCGGCGGGCAAGTTCGTTGAACTTGTCCGTCGTCAGGCGGAACTGTTCGACGGTCTCTTCGAACACCGCCGCCGAGAAGCGCGACAGCACGGGGTCGGCGGGGATATTGATGTCGAGAAAATTCCTGTATATGTTTTTGCGGAAAGCGGCGGTGATGTTCTCGCTCGTGATCCTGCCGCTTTCGAGGGCGTCGACGATGAATTTGAGCCCGCAGGCGTTGAGTTCCTGCGCCGTGTGTGAATAACTGCACCAACTCGCCAGCATGTCGATGTTGTCGATGAGGGCGCCCGCCTTGGTCGTATAATAGTCCAGAAGGTCGTCGCCCGCCATGTCCTCTTTGCGGGCATGGATGGCACGGCAGAAGCGTTGCTCGGCACGCTCGAACCCGTCCGCCGCCTCGATGAGCCCTTCGAGTGCGGGCGCGGAATAACCGCACACGGCGCGGTGGCACATACTGTTGAAACTGTCGGCGTTGTAGTCCATGAACAGTTCCGCACAGATGTCGTGCAGGTGGTAAAGATCCTGCAAAAATTCGGCGCGTTTTTTGAAATCGATGTTCCCGAACAGGTTGACGAAATTTTTGGAGAGCGCGGTGCTGCCCGTGATGCGCTCCATCGCCGCATAGATATCATATACCGTTTCGAGGAAGCGCTTGGCGTCCCCTTCGGCGATCTTCTCGTTGGCGACGCGGGAAAGTTTCTTCATCGCGTCCGTCAGGTCGCGCGAAGTGTGATAACTCCCGCTCCAATTTTCAAGCGCCGCGCCGATCCTGCGGTATTCCTTGCGCACGTCGATGAGCGACCTGAAATGCTTGTAATAATATTCGAGACAGGCGTCCAGCCGCCTGTTGGCATTGAAAAAGACGTAAAATTCGGCTTCGTCCGCCGCAAAGAATTTGTCCAGTTTCCCGCTCGAAAGAATGGCGACCAACTCGCGCAGCAGGGAGATTTTCCGCCGCGTGAAAGTGCTGATGCGCTGGCGGTAAAGTTCCAGAAACAGTCCCAGATAGTTCCTGAAATGCTTGATCTCCACGAGCATGACTTCGCAGGCGCAGTATACGCCGTCGCGCACTTCCTGCGAATATTCGGTGAGGCGCACCCCGCCGAAGGGAGAATTGTAAACGCCGCCGCACTCCTTTGCCGCCGCCGAGGCGTTGATGAGCATGGTCTCGTATTTTTTGAGTTTTTCCTCGGTCAGACTGTCATAGAACGTGCTTTCGATGTTGAGGATCTCGGGCGCGTTTTTATTTTTCAGATAGATGAGCAGCGCCTCATAGACCGACACGCCGAGGCGGCGCTTTTTATGCAGTGCCGAAAGCGGGTCTTCGATGAGTTTGCGCAGTTCCACGATGCTGTCCGCGCTCTGGCGGTAATCCCCTTCCGTCCCGTCGTCCGTTTCGGCGGCGTCCTGCGCGAGCGCCAGGGTACTCTCCAATTTTTTGACGACTTCGCTCTTGTCCGCCTTGCCGGCATAGAGTTCCAGACAGAAATCGCCGATGCCGATGGCGTCGAGGCGCTTTTTGACCACGTCGAGCGCCGCCTGTTTTTCGGCGACGAACAGGACGCGCTTGCCGTCGTTGACGGCGTTGGCGATCATGTTGGTGATGGTCTGGCTCTTGCCCGTGCCGGGGGGTCCGTGCAGCACGAAAGTCCTGCCCGTCTGCGACAGGGCGATCGCCTCATACTGCGAACTGTCCGCCACGAGGGGGGTCAGCGTGCGCAAAGGCGGCGCCACGTCCTCGCTTTCGATCTCCGCCGTGCCCTCCCCCAACTCGTTGCGGTTGTTGAGCAGCGAGGAGATGAGCGGATTCTTTTTGAACTCGTCGATGTTGCGACGCACGTCGTTCCACATGAGATAGCGCGCGAAAGAAAAGGCGGCAAGGTATACGTCGTCATACACGTCCCAGCCCTTTCTGTCGACGATCTCCATCTTGATCATGGCGAGGATCTCGGAAATTTTGAGCGCGGAAATATCCCCGCCCAGCCCGCGGATGTCCACGTCGAATTCCTGTTTGAGAAATTCAAGCAGCGTGGCGTTGACGCTGAACTCCTCGTCGAGCGCCGCCACGGTGTAATTGTCCCGCCCGCGGCTCTTGGTGATGGCGACGGGCTGCAATACCAGCGGGGCATACTTGTCCCTGCCGTCCTCTTTGGACTTCCATTTGAGAAAACCGAATGCGGCATAGAGCACCTGCGTGCCCGATTCTTCGCTCGCCTCCCTGCCGCGGCGGACGAGATAGGACAGCGTTTCCCCCATGGAATGCACGTCGGCATAGGTGCGCAGGATGCCGTTCTCGTTTTCGAGCCGCACAAGGTCCTTTTTTGTCCGCAGTTCGGAGGACGCGCCGAAAAACAGACGGGTGTCGAACGCGCTCTTTACATCCCTGCCGCAAATGTTCTTCTCCGAGCCCGAAAGACAGGCATAGGCACTGTCGGGATCGGTCGCCACGATGTGCAGGACATACCGCCGCACGTCGAAATTGAGCAGGGTATTCTTCATGGAGAGGTCCAGAAGCCGCCTCTCCCACTGTTTGTTTTTGGACTGTTTGCCGTCCAGACTCAGTTTTCGGAACTCGGGCAGATCCTGGGGCGCGTCGGACGCCATTTCCTTCTCGCTGAGGATCTCATACCCCTTGATGCCCTGGGTGCGCAGGGGCAGAGGGCGCAAACTGTCGATGCGGCAGCGGCGGATATCCACCAGGTTTTCATATGCCCCCGCCTGCAATTTCTGCGCAAAATGCGCCTCCGCGGTGGGATAACCGATGCTCTTGTTGTCAAAGAGATCGTCCGCGTCGAAAAGGCTCAGATTGTTGATGCCCGCCGAAACGTATTTGCCCAGGCGCTGCATATCGTCGTTGACGCTGTCGAGCGAACAGGTGTCATACAGCCAGACGCCGCAGGCGGCGTTCTGCCTGCCGACGGCGAGAACGGAATGAAACCCCGCCCGTTCGAGGCATGCCGCCCCGAAAACGGCAAGTTGCAGTTTGTTCAGACGCCGCGTTTTGATGACGTCCGTGCAGCCCGCAAGGGTGGGCATGGAAAGGTCGACGGGCGCGCTTTCGCTCAGACAGAGGTGCTTGATCGCCATGAACACGGCGGCGGTTACCTGCCGCACCTTGTTCTTGTCCGAAGCGGCATACCCGGAAATGTCGCTGTCCATCTTCCACCGTTTGAGTTGTTCGGCGGCTTCCGCAAGCACGCGGTCGCAGTCGGCAAGGCGGGGACGGACGAAGAGGGCGAGGTTTTCGCTGTTGCCTTCCAGCCCGCACCAATAATCGAAGGGCAGCACGGTGCTCTCCACCCGTTCGCTCGCCACCACCGTTTTATCCTTGGTAACTTTGACCGTCAGCCCGACGGTCTTGATCTCGCTGCATTCGATGAAATAAACGGGCGAAAGAATGTAATCGAAAACGACCTCCACCGTGCTCTGGTAAGGCATCTCCTCGATGGTGTGCGTACTTTCGAGCAGAATGTTGTCGTCCGCGGAAACGGAAACGCCGAGATCGCTGACCGCGGTGTCCCCGTTGTTGCGGATTTTGAGCACGGAAAAGACGGAAGTGCGGTTGACGAAATCGCCGTAAGATAAAAATTTCTGCGGCTGGACCGTCAGCCTGATCTGTTCCTGTAAATTTTTGATCGCTCTGCTTGCCATCGTATAACCCCGTTTTTTTATAAATTCCTGTCTTTTTCATTGTAGCACACTTGCTTTGAAAAAGCAAGAGCACGGGCGTGAAAATTTCCCCGAATTTTTTTTCGGATTTTCTCTCTTGCGTCGCCCGCCCCCGCCGCAAGAGGACGCCGACGGGGCAAAAACCGCCCTCTTTCCCGCCCGCCGCCGCGTTCAAAAGCAAAAAAAGAGCGCGTCCATGCCCCGAAAAAACGGAAAAAACGCACTCTTTTTTATCTTTGCCTTTTTGGCGGCTTTGCCGCCGTTACATGCGGATCTCCGCACCGAGGTTGTGTTTGAGACTGCCGAGGATCTTACGCACGAACCCGTCCACCGTTTCGGGAGAGAGCGCCTTTTCCGCTTCGGGCTCTCCTTCAAACGAGAGGGTGAACGCCATGCTCTTCTTGCCGGCGGGGACCTGTCCGCCCCGATAGACGTCGAAGAGGGAAACTTCCTTCACGGCGCGGCAGGCGCGGCGGATGACATCCTCGATGTCCCCGCAGGCAACGTTCTCGTCCGCGATCAGGGCAAGATCGCGCCGCACGGCGGGGAAACGCGGGATCCCCTTATACCGGATGCCGTCCGTGAATTTGCGCGCGCAGGCGTCGTAATCGAGTTCGCCGAGGAAGGTCTTGCGCTCGATGGCAAATTCGGCTGCCAGACGGGGGTCGAGTTCCCCGATGTATCCCACGGCCTTCGTCCCCAGCAATATTTCCGCCGTTACGCCGGGATGCAGGAAGGGGTTTTGTCCGCGGCGGAAGGAGAATTTGACGCCGAAAGCGTCGCCGATCGCCTCGATCGCCCCTTTCAGATCGAAGAGATCGCAGTCCCCCCAGGCGCCGAGGCAAAGGGTCTTTACCTCCACGGGCTGCGCCTGCAAGGGCAGGGAAGCGGGGAGATAGACGTTGGCGATCTCAAACAGCCTGCCGTTTTCGTTGCCGCAGCGGAGATTGCGCACGACGTTGTCCAGCATGGCGGGCGCGAGGAAGGTGCGCAAGAGCGAGAAGTCCTCGCCGAGCGGGTTGACGATCTTCGCCGCCCTGCGCTCGGGCGCATCGGCGGGCAGGCGGAAGAGGTCGAACGCCTTGGGCGAAAGGAAGGAATAACTCATCGATTCGGAGAAGCCCTGCAAACGCAGGACGTCCTTGCATTTGTTCATGCGTTTCTGCGCCTCGTTCAATCCGCCGGACGTAACGGAGGCTTTTTCGAGAAAGGTGGGCGCAATGTTGTCATACCCGTACATGCGAATGACTTCTTCGGCGAGATCCGGCCAGCCGTCCACATCCTCACGGTAAGGGGGCACTTTCACGGACATGGTATCGCCGTCTTTGCCGATCTCCACCGTAAAAAACAGGCGGCGCAAGATATCGGCGACGGTGTCTTTCGGCACCTCGATGCCCAGAAGGGAATTGATCTTTGCAATGCTTGCAGTCATCTTTTTGCCTTCCGTTTCGGCGTGGTTACAGTCGATGTGCACGTTCGTAACGCACCCGCAGCCGAGTTCCTGCACGAGGTGCAGCGCGCGCGCCATGCCCCATTCGGTGGTGTAGGCGTCCACCCCCCTTTCATAGCGGGCGGAAGAATCCGAACTCTGCCCCAGGGCGCGGGAAGTGCGGCGCACGTTGTCGCGGGCAAACTTGGCGCTCTCGAAGAACACCCGCTTCGTATCCTTTGTGATCTCGCTGTTGAGCCCGCCCATGATGCCCGCCAGCGCGACGGGTTTTGCGCCGTCGCAGATGACCAGGTTTTCATGCGTGAGGGTAAATTCCTTTTCGTCAAGGGTCTGAATTTTCTCCCCGTCGGCGGCGCGGCGCACCACGATCTCCCCGCCCGAAAGGCGGTCCAGATCGAAAGAGTGCATGGGCTGCCCCATTTCCAGCAGGACGAAATTGGTGATGTCCACGATGTTGGAGATGGAACGGATGCCGCAGAGCGCCAGACGGCGGCGCATCCACGCGGGCGAGGAGCCGATGCGGATATCCGTAACGGCGTGCCCGATGTAACGGGGGCACAAGGCGGTGTCTTCCACGCGCACTTTCATGTTGCGCTCTTCTCCCTTCGCCTCGGACACGGTATATGCAAAGGAAGGCATTTTCAGCGGTTTATGCAAGACCGCCGCCACTTCGCGCGCCATGCCCAGAATGCACTGACAGTCGGGACGGTTGGCGGTTACGGCAATGTCGAAGATGTAATCGTCCAGCCCCACGACCTTGCGGATGTCCGTGCCGACGGGCGTATCCTTGTCCAGGATGAGGATGCCGTATACTTCGGCGCCGGGGTAAAAATCGTCGTTGATGCCGAGTTCTTCCCCCGAACACATCATGCCGTCGGAAGCGACGCCGCGCAGTTTGCCGCTCTTGATCTTCATGACCTGCCCGTCGTGCAGGACGGTCGCGCCGTTGAGCGCGGCGGGGACTTTGGCGCCGACAAAGACGTTGGTCGCCGCCGTGTAGATCTGCACGGAACCGATCTCTTCGCCGAAATACAACCGGCAAACCTGTAATTTATCGGCATCGGGGTGCTTTTCGACGGCGGTGATCTCGCCGACGTATACACCCGTTATGTCCTTGCCGAGATAGAGGAGTTCCTCCACTTCAAACCCGCAGGAGAAGAGTTTTTCCTGCAACGCCTGCGCCGAACAGTCTATATCCACGTAATCTTTGAGCCACGAATAAGGTACTTTCATGTTTTCCGTCCTCCTCAATCCTTGAACTGCGTCAGAAAACGCACGTCGTTGTCATAGAAATTCTTGATGTTGTTGACGCCGTATTTGAGCATGGCGATGCGTTCCAGCCCCATGCCGAAGGCAAAGCCGGTATATTCATCGGGATCGACGCCGCAATTTTCGAGCACGCGGCGATTGACCATGCCCGAGCCGAGCACCTCGATCCAGCCCGTGCCTTTGCACAGCCGGCAGCCCTTGCCGCCACAGACGAAACAACTTAAATCGACCTCGACGGAGGGTTCCGTGAAGGGGAAATAGGACGGGCGCAGGCGCACCTTCGTTTCGGAAGTGAACATTTTGGCGGCAAATTCGGCGAGCATGCCTTTGAGGTCGCACAGCGTGATGCCCTTGTCCACGACCAGCCCTTCCATCTGGTGGAACATGGGCGAATGGGTGGCGTCGTCGTCGGGACGGAATACCCTGCCGGGCGAGAGCACCTTGATGGGCGGTTTCTTGTTCTGCATGACGCGGATCTGTCCCGCGGAAGTCTGCGTGCGCAGGAGCAGGTCGCCGCCGAGATAGAAGGTGTCCTGCATATCCCGCGACGGATGATCGGCGGGTGTGTTGAGCGCGGTAAAGTTATAGTATTCCGTCTCCGTTTCGGGTCCCTCGAACACTTCAAAGCCCATGCCGGCGAAGATGTCGATGAGTTGGTTTTTCACCAGCGTTACGGGATGCAGCGCACCCTGTTCCCGCTTTCTTCCGGGCATGGTAACGTCCACCTGTTCGGCGGCATAGCGCGCGGCAAGTTCTTTTTGGCGGAGTTCCTCCTCCCGCGCGGCAAAGACCGCCTCTATCTTTTCTTTAAGTTCGTTGACCGTTCTGCCGAACGCGGGGCGCTCCTCTTTGGGCAGATCGCGCATGCCGCTCATGAAGGACTTCAATTTTGCCTGCACGTCGGTCCTGGCGGCATACAGTTCCTTGCCCGAACCTGCCTTTGCCGCCGCCTCTTCGGCGTAACGGCGCAATTCCTGCGTCTGATCGTTTTGCATAAAAAAATTCCTCTCTTTTAATTTTTCCCTGAAAAAACAAAGACGCCCCGCGGGCCGAAAACCGACCCGCAGGGCGAAAATATCCGCTGTACCACCTGCATTCGGGAGAAAAAACTCTCCCCTCTCGTCCCTTAACGCGGGATACGTCTTCCCCTACTGCCGTTCGGGGAAGCGGCTCCAAAGTGAAACGGCGCTCTCCCGGCGCGGCGCGCCTTTCAGCCTGCGGACGCGCTCTCTTTTTCGTCGCCTTTTTCGGAAAACTGCCTGTCTTTTTCCTCGCCTTTCTTTCTATTATAGGCATTTCCCGCACGGATGTCAACCGTTTTTTTCAAGAACTTTCACTGATTGTATTTCTTATTGTTCCAATATTCCGTCCATTTTTCGGGCAGCATCCGCTCCATCAGGCGGTATGCCTTGTTCTTCCCGCCCGTGGCAAAGGTGATGGACGGTTCCTTTTTCAATATCTGCGAAACGATCTCTTCGGCGACGGCGCGGGGCTCCATGCCGCCCTGCTCGATGTTGCCGAGCGCCGCCACCGCCTTGTGCACGTCTTTGGCATATTCCCCGTTCTCCTCATCGGCATACACCTTGCGCTTGAAGGTGAACGACGTGGAAGTGCCGCCCGGCTGCACGGCGGTCAGGGTGATCTTATAGCGCCGCAATTCGGTGCGCACGCACCGCACGAGCATGTCCAGCGCGGCTTTGGACGAAGAATAGAAACTGTCGAAGGGCACGGGGAAAGTCCCGCCGAGCGAACTGATAAGAAAGATCCCGCCGCCCTGCTTTTTCATGAAGGGCAGCACGGAACGCACGGCGCGCACCGCGCCGAAATAATTGATCTCGAAAAGATAGCGAATGTCCGCTTCTTTGGCAAATTCAAGGGGTGCGGCAAGGGAACAGCCCGCCGAATAGACGAGCAGGGCAATCTCGCCGTGTTCCCTGCCCGCTTCCTGCAAGGCGTGTTCCAACTCTTCCCCCTGCGCGATGTCGGCGGTGATGTTTTTCACCCGCCCGTTCTCGCAGACGCGGCGGGACACGTTGACGACCGTATACCCTTTGAGGGTCAGCGCGCAAGCCACTTCCAGCCCGATGCCCGAAGAGCCGCCGACGACGATCGCGACGGGACGGGCGGCGCGGACGGACGAGCCCCGCTCCGTGCGCTCCTTTTCACTCTCCGCGTCCCTTTCTTCCTCTGCATGCACTTTTTCCGTCCGATTCTTTTCCATGCCGACAGTATCTGCAAGCAAGGGAACATCCATGCGCCGCCGGCGCATTTTTCCCGCCGCGGATAAAAAAGGCGCCTTTTCAGCCGAGCGCCAGGTCGAGGAGCATCATCAGCGAAAAGCCGAGCACCACGCCCGCCGTCGCCACGAGTTTGTGCTTTTCAAAGCAGTCGGGGATGAGTTCGGAACAGACGACGGCGATCATCGCCCCCGCCGAAAAGGAGAGCGCCCAGGGCATGAGCCCGACGGCTTTTTCCGCCGCCAACGCGCCGAATACGGCGGCAAACATCTCCACCATGCCCGAAGCGACGGACAAAAAGAAGGACTTTGCGGCGGAAAATCCCCGCGCTTTCAGCGGATAGGCGACACACGCCCCTTCGGGGAAATTCTGAATGCCGATGCCGACGGCGAGCATCCACGCCGCCACGGCGCCCGCCGCATCCCCCATGCCCGCACCGAACGCCACGCCCACCGCCATGCCTTCGGGAATGTTGTGCAGGGTAACGGCGGTGTATAAAAGCGCGCTCCGATGCCCCGCCGTGTCCGGCCGAAAAACGGCGCGGGAGAGAATGACGTCCCCGCAGACGATGAATCCGCCGCCGAGGAGAAACCCGACGGTTACGACCGCCCAGACGGGCAGCGGGCTTTCGCATTCGATGGCGGGCAGGAGCAGGGAAAAGAAACTTGCCGCGATCATGATCCCTGCCGCACCGCTGACCATTGCCGTCAGGACTTTTTCATTGATTTTTGCGGAAAAAAATATCAGACTTGCGCCCAGCGCCGTCATCAGGCAGGTGAACCCCGAAGCCAGCAGCGCCTGCCAAACGCCACTCAACTCTGTAAACCACTCCATTTGCGTCAACAACGCCTCCCTTGTGAAAAGTAAGCCTCATTGACAATGTATGCCGTCGGCGAAAAAAAACGTTCCCCGCCCGCCGCCGCGCCAACTTTCCCCGCCCCGCCGATTTTCCCCTTTCCGCATAAAAAACGGCATAACCGCGGGGAAAGAGGGCAAACTAAGAATATATGAAACGGAAACTCCTGCGCATCGGGTTCTGCATGTTCCTGACCGTTGCCCTGCTCTTTTGCTATCAGCGCCATCAGACCATGCACAAACCCGCCTTTGTCTTTGCCGAAGAGGAAAAAAGCATCTACCTGACCTTTGACGACGGTCCTTCGGATTCGACGACCCCCCTCATCCTGGACACCCTCAACAAAGAAAACGTGCACGCCACTTTTTTCGTGATCGGGCGGCAGGCGGAACTGCGCCCCGCCATCATCGAACGCATATTTCAAGGGGGGCATGCCCTCGGCATCCACTCCTATTCGCACGAATACGCTCAGATCTATTCCTCCCCCGCCGCCCTGCTCGCCGACATCAAAAAATGCTCTGCCGTGTTGGAGAGCATTTTGGGTCTGGAAACAAATTTATACCGCTTTCCCGGCGGCAGTTATTCTCTGCGCGAAGAGTTGACGGGCTGCGTGAAGAACGCGGGATATCGCTATGTGGACTGGAACGCGAGTTGTCGGGACGCCGAACTGCCGGGCGCAACGGCGGAAGAACTCTTCCGCGCGGCGGTCGAAACGCCCGCCGACCGCCACCGCATCGTCATGCTGCTGCATGACTCCGCCCACCGCAAAAACACCGCCGAAGCGCTCAAAAAAATTATCCCCTATTATAAAAACAGGGGATATACATTCAAAACTTTATAGAGCGCGCCCGCAGACGCCTGCGACCACGCAAACGCGGCAGGGCGATGCACCCTTTTCCGCCTGACCGCAAAGCCCGATACAAAAGTTAAAGCAGAGAGCCCGCGACCATGATGCTCGCCATCTGCGACCCGCTCTGCAACTTCCATTCGCCTTCATCTTCCACCAATATGACGGTTGCTTCCGTTTCGGTCTTTTCCGCGTCTTTCACGAAATCCATTTCAATATCGAAACGCTTTTCCGCCACAGAGAGGGGCACTTTGCCGACGTCCGATGCGGACGCCTGCGCCGCAATGGCGACCATGAAGATGCCGATCGCCTGCGCGACGTTATAGTTGGTGCAGGTGAGTTGCAGCGTGATCTTGCCCTCTTCCGTCTGCTCCTCGGAATCGACGGTATACTCGAACCCGCGCATGCAATCTTTGAGCATCTTTCTCGTGAAACTCTTCACGTCATCCGTCGTCGCATCGATGATCTCGGTGAACTCCACCGCCAACTCCTGCGCGGGGTCGGTGTCCGCAAAGTTATCCGCATCCATGCAGCACTTGGCAGCCTTTTCCATATTGAGCGTCTTCATGGCGTTCACGAACCGATCCACCGCCGCATTGTTATCCCCGCCGCAAGCGGCGAAAGAAAACAAAAACGCACAGCAAAGAATCCCCGCCAACAATGCCTTTACAAGTCTTTTCATAAAACTTCTCTCTTTGATTCATTTTCGGATACATTCATGATATACAAAACAAACGGGAAAAGCGATACCTTTCCGAAAAATTGTTGAATCAGAGTACCCATGTCCGCAAAAATGATATAAAACGGTATCGTCCGTTTTAACGGGTGATACCGTTTCCTTTTTCAGAAAATCAGCCGAAGATCGCCGCCGACAGCGCAACCGCCGAAACAGCCTCGACCAGCCATTCGCCCTCGTCGTTTTGCACGAGTATGACGGTCATCGTCCCTTCCTTCTTTTCCATATCCTTCATGAGGTCGTTGACCGTGGATTTGGTCGCTTCGGAGCCCGTTCCAATCGCGAGCATATAGGAGGCGGTCAATTCCATCCCACTATAACCGCTGTACGAAATTTTGACCGTTGTGGTCTTGCCTTCGGAATCCTCGGTCTTTTCTTCTACTTTATAACTGAAACTCCCGGCAGCCTTTTCAAAGATGTATTGATACATCTCTCCGGACTCGCTCTGCGGATTATCCAGATTGGGATGACCGACGACATATTCGGACGCTTTTTCAAAATCCCCCTTTTTGATTGCGCGGACAAACGACGAAAGCGCGCCCGTCGCCCCGCCGCAAGCGGTCAACGCAAACAACAACGCCCCTGCCAGCACGGCAGCCAATAAAACTTTCACTTTCTTCATAACAAAACTCCTTTATTCTGAAAGATTTGTGATTTCATTATACACCATTCCGTCAAAAAAATCAATATCTTTCTTAAAAAAATTTATTTTCTTTCATTTTTTGTTAGAAAGTTTACTTTGTGAACGGTCGGGCGCCCGCTATGTCGCTTTCCATGCGTCGGGCACGGTGCGATGTTCGCGGAACCATTCGGTGTCTTTGAGCGGGGTCGTGTTGTCCGAGGCATAGACGGTGGCACGGGCGTCGTCGCCGTCGGCACAGACGGCGATATTGCCGTTGAAAGAGGTGAACTGCCCCTTGGCATAGTCCGTGCAAAGGCTCGTTACGTACACTTCCGCGGTGTGCGGCGCGATGCGGTCGATGAATGCCTGCGTGGGGAATTGGTTCTCCTCCGTCTTGGTATATTCCGAACTGCCCGCACAGCAGCAAACGCAGACGATGTTGGGATCGACGACGCCCATGAGCGCATCGGACGAGGAAGTTTTGGATCCGTGGTGCCCCGCCTTGTAGAGTTCGACTTTGGGCAGGTCGTTCATCTCCACGAGGTATTCCTCGCCCTTTTCTTCCAGATCGCCCGTAAAGAGGTAGTGCTTGGCACTCTCCCTTTCTCCCTGGTTGAGCATGACGCAGACCGAATGGTCGTTTTCGCTCGACGCGCGGTTATAGTAGTAATAACTGTCCAGGATCTGCAACTCCACGCCGTGCCCTAAGTCATAGCGATCGCGCGCACCCCCTTCGCCCGTCATGCACTCTGCGGCGGTATACACTTCTGCGTCCCTTTCCTCGGCTTCGGAAAGTTCCCGCTCGAAGTTCCGATACATCCGCTGGCTCTCCTTGCCCGCCGTGATCTGCGAAAAGGTGATGATCGTTTCGCATTGATACATATCCAGCAGGCTTTCGGTCCCCTCGCCCGTGGCAAAACCCGCATAGTGGTCCTCGTGTGCGTGGGTTACGATGACATATTCGAGCACGCCGTCCTCGCAGAAACTGTCAATGTAGCGGCTGATGGCGGGAATGCTGCCCGTCGCGGAACCGGCGTCGATGAGCACTTCCGTGTCGCCGACCTTGACGAGTGTGCAGTCCCCCGTATATTTATTGCCCAATTCCAAAAAGTGCACGGACAGATCGTAAGAAGAGATCGTCTGCACGTCATATCCGTCGCCGAGAGAGGGCGCGGGGGTGAATTTTTCGGTCTGCGGGATGTAATACCCCGCGGGAACGGAGAGGTATACTTTGAGAAAAGCGCCGCCCGCAATCCCCGCAACGAGGCAGAGCAGCAGCACCAGCCCGAGCAGAAACCGACCCGTCTTTTTGTTTCTTTCACTGTATCTCGCCATCGTCTTCCACCCTCATCACTTCGATCGTTCGGATCAGTTCCACGCCGCGGTAAGGCAGCGCGTCGCTGGTATATACGGCGTAATAGAACCCGTGAACGGCTGTGTTCACCCCGTCGACGGCAACGGCGTCGTGCGAGATGTCCTCCCGATAGTAATACGCCGTGCTGACCTCGCCTTCCCTGCCGAAAAATACGCTGGTCGCCCCCTGCTCCTCATAGAGAGAATACAT
>CALVZM010000050.1 GCA_944372515.1 uncultured Clostridia bacterium | reverse complement strand
AATCGACCGTGCACAAGGACGTAACCGAGCGGCTGAAACTTCTGGATGCGGCGCAGTATGCCGCGGTGCGCAAAGTGCTGGACAAAAATCTGGGCGAACGGCACATCCGCGGCGGCATCGCCACCCGCAGAAAGTATGAAAACGCAAGAAAATAGAGGAGAATACGGATAAATTATCCGTATTTTTTTCTTTTCTTTCCCCCCTCGGAAATCTTGTCATTTGATGAGTTTTGTGTTATAATATAAGGCGAAATACCATAGATTGTTATCACAAACAGAGAAAAGACAGGAGAGGGACGACGAAGGATATGTCAAAGTTACTCGGAATCGACGTGGGATCGACGACCGTCAAGGTAACGGTCATCGACCCGGACAAGGATGAAATATTATATAAAAGTTACGAACGCCATTTTGCGCGCGTCAAGGAATGCGTGCTCTCCGAACTGAAAAAGGTGCAGGAACTGTTTGGGAACGGGGAATACAGCGCCTGCATCACGGGCAGCGCGGGGCTGGGGCTTGCCCAGCGCAGCGGCATTTCCTTCGTGCAGGAAGTGCAGGCGGCGTTCGTCGCCATCCGCAAATACTATCCCGATGCCGACGCGGCGGTCGAACTCGGCGGCGAGGACGCCAAGATCATTTTCATCACGGGCGGCACCGAACAGCGCATGAACGGCAGTTGTGCGGGCGGCACGGGCGCGTTCATCGATCAGATGGCGACCCTGCTCGACATCTCCGTGAACGAAATGGACGAACTTTCCCTGCGCGCGGAAAAGGTCTATCCGATCGCTTCCCGCTGCGGCGTGTTCGCAAAATCGGACATCCAGCCCCTCATCAACCAGGGCTGCCGCAAGGAAGACATCGCCGCTTCCATCTTCCAGGCGGTCGTCGACCAGACGGTCTCGGGGCTTGCCCAGGGTCGGCGCATCAAAGGGAAGGTGCTCTTCCTCGGCGGACCGCTGTATTTTTTACAGGGACTGCGCAAGGCGTTCAAGGATACGTTGCAGTTGGACGACGCGCACGCCGTTTTCCCCGAAAACGCGCCCTGTTTCATGTCCATCGGCTGCGCGCTGTATGCCTCTTCCGCCAAGGCGGCGCCCCTTGCGGAGATCATCTCCCGCGTGGAGAACGTCAAGGAGAGCGACGACGTGGTAACGGGCGACCCGCTCTTTGCCGACCGGCGGGAATATGACGAATTCGTGGCGCGGCACAACCGCAGCGATCTCCCGTTCGAGGACATCAAGACCTATCGCGGGGACTCTTACCTCGGCATCGACAGCGGTTCGACGACGACCAAGGTCATCCTCATCACGCCCGACTGCAAGATATTGTATTCCCATTACCAGAGCAACAACGGTCAGCCGCTCGACATCATCGTCGAACGGATGAAGGAGATATATTCCCTCATCGGCGACCGCATCACCATCCGCGGCGGCGCGGTAACGGGGTACGGCGAGGACCTCATGAAAGCGGCGCTCAAAGTGGATTTCGGCATCGTGGAGACGGTGGCGCACTTCAAAGCGGCGCTCCATTTCAATCCCGACGTCGACTTCATCATCGACATCGGCGGACAGGACATCAAATGCTTCAAGGTCAAAAATCACGCCATCGATTCCATCATGCTCAACGAGGCGTGCTCTTCGGGCTGCGGCTCCTTCATCCAGACCTTTGCCAAAGCCATGGGCATGGACATCGATGAGTTTGCCAAACTCGGGCTCTTTGCCAAACACCCCGTCGAACTCGGCTCCCGCTGCACGGTGTTCATGAACAGCGCCGTCAAACAGGCGCAGAAAGAGGGGGCGAGCGTGGAAGACATCTCCGCGGGGCTCTCTTCCTCCATCGTCAAGAACGCCATCTATAAGGTCATCCGCGCCAAGACGCCCGAAGAACTCGGCAAAAACATCGTCGTGCAGGGCGGCACCTTCCTCAACGACGCCGTGCTCCGTTCCTTTGAAAAGGAGATCGGCAAGAACGTCATCCGTCCCGGCATCGCGGGACTGATGGGGGCGTTCGGCGCCGCGCTCTATGCCAAGGAAAACATGGCAAAGAGAGGGGGCGCGTCCACGTTGGCGACGCGGGAGGAGTTGGAGCAATTCTCCTATGCTTCCCGTTCCACCAATTGCCGCGGCTGCACGAGCAAATGCAACATCAACATCATCACGTTCGGCGACGGCAGAAAGTTCATTTCCGGCAACAAGTGCGAACGCGGCGCGGGGCAGAAAGTGCCGACCAATCCCCTCGATATCTATGCCTATAAATATGAACGCATCCAGCAGTGCGTAACGGGCAAAAACGCGGGCATGGATCGGGGCAAAGTCGGTCTTCCGCTGCAACTCGTCATGTATGAACAACTCCCCCTGTGGGCGGGATTTTTCGAGAGTTGCGGATTTGAAGTGGTGCTCAGCGAAAAGAGTTCGCGGCAACTCTATTTCAAGGGACAGCACACCGTGGCGAGCGACACCGCCTGCTATCCCGCCAAACTCATGCACGGGCACATCGAAAGCCTGCTCGACATGGGCGTGGATTTCATCTTCTATCCCTGCGAGAGTTACAACCTGGACGAGCACGATTCCATGAATCATTACAATTGTCCCGTGGTCGCCTATTATCCCGAACTCTTAAAAGCCAATAACGAGCGGCTCGGCGACGACAATTTCCTGATGCCTTACCTCGACCCGAACGTGCGGGGGAGCATGGTCGCCACCCTGAAAAAGGTCTTGAAGAAATATAAACTTTCCGTAAAAGAGATCGAGCGGGGGCTGGACGAAGGGTTCAGACGCTTGCGGGAATATCATGCGGACGTCGTCCGTCGGGGGGAAGAGATCGTCTTTGAAGCGCGCCGCGAGGGCAAGCAGATGATCGTTCTGGCAGGGCGTCCCTATCACGTCGATCCCGAGATCAACCACGGCATCGACAAACTCCTCAATTCCCTCGGCTTTGCCGTCCTTTCCGAGGACTGCGTATTTGAAAAAGCCCATCACGTCAAAGTCAACGTCCTCAATCAATGGACCTACCATGCCCGCCTTTACCGGGCGGCGGAATACGTTCTGGACAAGCCGGACGTCAATCTGGTGCAACTCGTTTCCTTCGGCTGCGGCATCGATGCCATCACGACCGACGAAGTGCGCGCCATTTTGGAAAATCACGGGAAATTATACACACAAATCAAGATAGACGAAATCAACAATCTCGGCGTCGTCAAGATCCGTCTGCGCTCCATGCAGGCGGCGATCGAGGAACAGAACGCGGAGAGAGGGGGTGCGGTCAATGGCTGAAAATCAGGAAGAAAAGAAGATACCGGGCGGATGCGCCGTCGGCTGCGGTGCGGGGGAACCCGTCGATTTTACCGACGAATATCCCACGTTCCGCCCCGAAATGAAGGAGACGCATACCATCCTCATTCCGGACATGCTCCCGTATCATTTTGAGATCATCAAATATATCCTCGCCCAAGAGGGGTATAAGATCGAAGTGCTGCACAACGATTCCCGCGCGGTCATCGACGAGGGTCTCAAACACGTCCACAACGACACCTGTTTCCCCGCGCTCTGCGTCATCGGGCAGTACATCGACGCCTTGAAGAGCGGAAAATACGACGTGGACCGCACCGCCGTGCTCATTTCGCAGACGGGCGGCGGGTGCCGCGCCTCCAACTATCTCCCGCTCATCCGCAAGGCGCTCAAAGCCGAGTTCCCGCAGGTGCCCGTGCTTTCCGTCAATTTTTCGGGTCTGGAAAAGGGCAACGGCATACCCATGACCCTGCCTTTGCTGCTGAAAATCGCTTACGGCATCTTTTACGGGGACAACATCATGACCCTGTACAATCAGACGCTGCCTTACGAGACCCGTGCAGGCTCAGCGGAAGAAGCGCGGCAGGCATGCCTGGATATGGTCTATCGGGCGTATGACCAAAAGAAGTATAAAAAATACAAGGACCTCACCCGCCGCATGCTGGCAATTTTCAAAGCCGTGCCGCGGAGCGGGGAGGAAAAAGTCAAAGTGGGCGTCGTTGGGGAGATCTACGTCAAATATTCCCCGCTCGGCAATTCCCACCTGGAAGATTTTCTTCACGCCGAGGGCTGCGAAACGGTCATCCCGGGACTGATGGACTTCGTGCTCTATTGCGTCGTCAACACCATCAACGACCGCAAACTGTACAAGCGCAATTCCGCCTTGCAGGCGTTGGTCTATCGGATCGTCTATCGATTCTTGTACGGCATTCAGAAACAGATCATCCGCCTCTTTCAAGAGGACGGCACCTTTGAGCCGCTGCACGATTTCGAGCACCTGCGCCGCTGCGCGGACAAGGTCATCAACCAGGGCGTGAAGATGGGCGAAGGCTGGCTCATTCCCGCCGAAATGGCGGCGCTCGCCGAAACGGGCACAGACAACATCGTCTGCGCCCAGCCCTTCGGATGCCTTCCCAACCACATTGCCGGTAAAGGCGTGGTCCGCACGCTCAAAAACATGTATCGGGACGAAAACATCGTGCCCGTGGACTATGACCCTTCCGCCACCCGCGTCAACCAGGAAAACCGCATCAAACTGATGCTCGCCACGGCGCGGGAAAATTTGCAGAAAAAGCAGCGGGAAAAAGCGCGGAAAGAGGACTGAGGACGCGACCCGATGATGGCTTATACCGTTTTTCTCACCATTCTGACCATGCTGCTGTATGCGGCGCCCGGCTTTCTGCTCGTCAGGACCCGCTTGGTGCAGCCGTCCGCCATTGCGGCGTTTTCGGTCGTATTGATGTATGTGCTGCAACCCTGCCTGACCATATATTCCTTTCAGAAGATCACCTTCACGCCCGCGCTGGCAATCAACATGCTCGTTTGTTTCGCCGTCGCGCTGGGGACGATGGGGGGATTCCTCGGTTTGCTCTTTTTCCTCTTGCGCAAGAAGCAGGAGGACGTTACCTTCCGCGTTGCAACGGTCGCTTCGGCGTTCGGCAACGCATCCTTCATCGGCATTCCCATTCTGGAAACGGTCCTGCCCGAATGCACCGAAGCCGCCGCCTATTCCATCGTGTTCTTTCTCGCCATGTCGGCGCTGGGCTGGACGGTGGCAAGCGCTGTCATTACGCGGGATAAAAAGCATATCTCCGTCAGGAAGATCTTTCTCAACCCCGCCACCCTTTCCCTGATCGTCGCGGTATTGCTGGGACTTGCCGACGTGTTTTTCGCCTGGAAGATCCCCGCGCCTTTTTCGGGCATGTTTGAACTTCTGGCAGGCATGAGCACGCCTCTTTGCATGATCATCATGGGCTTCCGCCTCGCCACCGCGGACATGAAAAAACTCTTTTTGAGTTGGCAGCATTATGCCGTCATCGCCGTCAAACAATTTATCTTTCCGCTGACCGTGTTTGCCCTTCTCCTGCTCTTGCCCGTCGACGGCAATCTGAAAATATGTATCTTCGTCATGTCCTGCTGTCCCGTGGCGGCGGTCGTGCAAAGTTATGCCGAAATGATCGGCGAAGGACAGGAGTCCGCCGCGGACATGGTGCTTTTGAGTTCGGCTTCCTGCATCCTCACCATCCCGCTCATGACCCTGCTTTTGCCCTTTTTATGATCCCGTTCGGGCGCGATCAAAGTTTTTTCGGAAATTTATTTTTTATTATTGACATTCAGTATCAATTGTGATACAATGTAAATACCAAATAAATTCATGAGGTGAAAAAATGGAATTGAAAGGCAGTCAGACGGAAAAGAACTTGCAGGCGGCGTTTGCGGGGGAATCCCAGGCGCGCAACAAGTACACCTATTATGCTTCCAAGGCGAAGAAGGACGGCTATCAGCAGATCGCGGCGCTGTTTGAAGAGACGGCGGCGAATGAAAAGGAGCATGCCAAGATCTGGTTCAAACTTCTCCACGGCGGCGAGATCCCTTCCACGGAAGAAAACCTTGCCGATGCGGCGGCGGGAGAGAACTATGAGTGGACGGATATGTATGCCGGATTTGCCAAGACGGCGCGTGAAGAGGGGTTTGATCACATCGCCTTCCTGTTTGAAAAGGTGGGCGCCATCGAAAAGGAGCATGAGGAACGGTATCTCAGACTTCTGAAAAACGTCAAAGAGGGGCTGGTGTTCTCCCGCGACGACGATCGGGTCTGGCAGTGCTCCAATTGCGGACACGTCGTCATCGGCAAAAAAGCGCCCGAGGTCTGCCCCGTGTGCGCCCATCCCAAGGCGTATTTTGAAATTAAGAAGGAAAATTATTGATCGGACGACGGTTTGTTTTTGTCGGTAAAAGCGATGAAAGGATCGATTTTTTCGTCGGAACGCCCCGCGGGCATCTTGCCCGCGGGGATATTTTTATTGCCGTCGCAAAAAAGATGTTTTCCGCGTTTTGTTTTTTTGTTTTAACTCCTGCCGTTGTCGTGCGCGGAAAAAGGGGAAAGAAATTTTTGAAAACCGATTGACAAGTTCTTTCTTTTTTTGTATAATGAAAACAGCAAAAACAAAAAAAGGAGATTTGTTTTATGAAATCATTGGAAAAATTGTTTGATCTGATCGGGGAAATTCTGGCAGTCGTTCTGGTCGTAACATGGGCAGTGCTCATTCTGAACGCCAACTTTCATTTCCTCGACGAAGTACCCGCCCTCTATAACATCCTGTCGATCATTCGCAACTATGGCGGGCTGGTGCTGATCGCCGTGGTGGGATTGGAAGCCATCAGCAAGCGCAACATCATTTTCAAGATCATCTTCCTTGCGATGCTCGCGTTGATCATCGTCTTCCTGTTCTTCCCCGACACATACGATAGCCTGATCCAAATGCTTCCCGTATAACAACGGATTTGCAGGGCGGCATACGCCTGCGCATATGAACGTCAAAGAACCCGCCCCGCGCCGAAAACGGCGCAGGGCGGGTTTTAGGTTGGTGCGGATAACAGGGCTCGAACCTGCACGGTTTCCCAACGGATTCTAAGTCCGTCTTGTCTGCCAATTCCAACATATCCG
Organism: uncultured Clostridia bacterium; assembly: GCA_944372515.1. Lineage (GTDB taxonomy): Bacteria > Bacillota > Clostridia > Christensenellales > Borkfalkiaceae > RGIG4074. The sequence continues at coordinate 1,588 of CALVZM010000050.1, read as the reverse complement.
CAGACGGAAGGTGGCTCTATTATATCGCCTTTTGCGTCCGTTGTCAATGTTTTTGTCCTCGTTCGGCAGCGAAAGAGGGGCGCGGAGAAAAACGGGCAGGGGAGAGCGCGAAAGTGCTTTTTGTCCGGATTATGAAGGGAACGAAAGGAATGATTTTCCATCGGTATGTAAAAAAGGCGGCGGCGATCTGGGGATCGCCGCCGCATCGTTATTCTTGCCGCGCTGTCGTCTGCATGGCGGCGCGAAAGGGCTTTGCATCATACGGCGACGGGTGCAAAACCGCTCTTTTCGACGAGGGACTGCCCTTCTTCGGAGAGTATCCAGGCGAGGAGCCGCATCGTCTCTTCGGAAGGATCGGCGCGGGTTACGGCAACGATGTTCTCGACGACGGGATAGCGTCCGTCCGCGATCGTTTCCGCGTCGGCGGATACGCCGTCTATGGAGATCGTGTGCGTGTCTTTATATTGTTCGTCGATACGGCTCAGATAGGTGAACCCCAGCGCGCCCGGTTCGTTGCGGTATTCCATGGTATATTTCCCGAATGCGAAATAGGGGAACAGGAACTGCCATTCCGTTTCGCCGTCGATGATGCTTTCGCCGACATACTTTTCGAGCAGGTCTTTTGAACAGGTCAGGTTGTGTCTCGTGAACAGTTTGATTTTTCTGTCTTCGCCGCCCACTTCCTTCCAATTGACGATTTTTCCCGTCAGGATGCCTTTGACCTCTTCGCCCGTCAGATCGGTTACGCCGTTGTCCTCGTGCGTATACAGCACGACGGCGTCTTTGCCGATCGTCGTTATGGATACGGAAGAGAGCGTCTCTTCATCGACGATGTCGAAATTGCCGGAACCGCGGCGGTCGATGTAGACGTCATATTTTCCTTCGGATATGAAAGAAAGGGAACGGTTGACGGCGAGATAGGTGCTTTCCCCGTTGGAATCAAAGGGCGCTTCGGGATAGGTCGCGCGGACGAAGGCGGCGGTCAGCGGGTAAAAGGACGATGCCGTGATGAGGCGGGGCGCTTCCGCCGGGGTGAAATTTTCGCTTGCCGTTTTGTCCAGCCGCGCAATGTCCGAGTTTTCGTCAAAGGGGAGATGGGCGCGGGGATAGGCAACGCTCCCTTCGAGCCCGTCATGAATGGTAACCGCATTTTCATAGAGATTGACGCCGATCATCGACGCGACGGCGATGACGACGGCAAGGGCGAGGCAGCCGCCCGAAAGAAAGAGCCTGTTTCTCCCTTTTCCCGCGGGCATGCACCAGCCGATCAGCAAAATCAGCAGCACGAGCGCAAAGGGCAGGGCGGCGGCGACGATCCGCCAGTCGATGAAGAGGACGGACAGATACGCCCCGACGAGGAAGAGCCATAGGATGAAGAGAAACAAAAGAATTTTCAGGCTGCAAAGCAAAAAGGTCTTGCCTATGTTTTTGACGATGTTTATAGTTTTCATGGTACGCCTCCTTGGCGGTGCAGGATTTTTCCCTTCCCGTTAACTTTATTGTACGCCCGATCTCTTCCGTTTGCAAGGCACGGCGGGGGAAAATATCGTTCCCCTTGCCCGTTTTCGTCGGAAAATATCGTTCCTCT
>CALVZM010000049.1 GCA_944372515.1 uncultured Clostridia bacterium | reverse complement strand
GCTCGGCGGGAAATTCGTCGGAAGACGAAACGTCGGAAAAAGAGAGGTCTGCCGCCTCTTCGTCTGCCCGTTCCGGGTCGTCGGCGGAAAAAGCGCCGCCGCTGATGGAGCCTTCGACGGGCTCGTCGTCATCGTCCGGACCGAAGGGGACGCCCCGCATCCCGTTTTCCGTTTCGTCCGCGTCGTCCGACGGGAAAAATCCGTTTCTGTCTTTTTCGTTATCCATAATTGTTTCACGCTCCAAAGATTGTTTTTATTATACAATAAAAAAAAGCGTTTGTCAATATTTTGTATTCATTCATTTTGCCGTAAATTGAGTACTATGTCAGACGTAACGGCGACGAAAAACGAAAAAAAGCGGAAAATGCGGCGGATAAATTTGGCAGATTCTTGACTTTTCATGCGGCGGGGACTATAATGAAAACATGGATACTTTTTATATGTACGAGCGGGATTTTCACACGCGCTATTCCGACTTCGACGGTCATGACAGGCTGAAAGTTTCCGCGCTTCTGGACTTCATGCAGGAGGGGGCGGGCAACAGCGCGAACGAGTTGGGTTGCGGCTCCGAATTTCTCTGGCCCAAGGGCTGGGGATTCGTCGTAACCAACAATTATGCGGAGATATACAGACCCGTTGCGATCAACGAAAAACTGCATTTGAAGACCTGGCCGCTGCCGCCGCGGCATATTATTTTCGAGCGGCACTATGAATTGTTCGGCGAGGACGGAGAGAAGGTGGCGGCTGCCGTTTCCCGCTGGTGCCTGCTCGATTTGAAGGATCAAAAAATATTGTCTGCCTCTGCGCTGACCGACCAGGACTATTCCCGTTATAATCCGCGCAAGAGCATGGATTTCAGGGCGTGGAAGATCCCGCCCGCCGATCTTTCCTCTCTTGCGCCCGCCTGCTCCGTCCGCGTATACGGCAGCGAGTGCGATCATTACAGGCACGTCAACAACACCCGTTATGCCGATTTCTGCATGAACTGTTTTTCTTCGGATTACCTTTGCCGCCATGCCGTGAAATCTTTTCAGATTTGCTATGAAGACCAGTGCCGCGAGGGGGACGAACTGTCCTTCTTCCGCGTTCCCGCAGGCGAAGGGGAATATCTGATCGTCGGCGCCAAAGAGGATGGAAAGCAGTTTATGCGGGCAAAAATCACCTTTTCGGAAGAAAAATAAAGTAGTATGTCAGACATAATATGCGCAAACAGCCGCCTTTGTCGGTGAAATCCGACGCCTGCGGCATGCAATGCGGCGGAAGAGCCGCGCGATAACGCGATAAAAACATCTTTGAAATCAAGGAGAAATGACAATGAAGAAAAACATCCAGCCGTCGACTTGTCTTGCGCCCGTACCCGTGGTGATGGTTACCTGCGGCGACGAGCGGGAAGCCAACGTCCTGACCATCGCATGGGCGGGCACGGTCAATTCCGTGCCGCCGATGGTGAGCATTGCCGTGCGCTACGGCAGATATTCCTATCCGATCATCAAGGAAAAGGGGGAATTTACCGTCAATCTGGTGGACGCGGGGTTGGTGGAAGCGACCGACCGCTGCGGCGTTCTCTCCGGGCGGGACGGGGATAAATTTTCGCGGGCAGGGCTCACCAAGGCGCCGGGCGTCGCCGTGCACGCGCCCTACATTGCGGAGAGTCCCGCTTCTTTGGAATGCAAAGTGGTGCAGGAGATCTCTCTCGGCTCGCACGCCCTGTTCCTGGCGGAAGTGGTCAACGTCATCGCCGATGAAAAATATGTCGGAGCAAACGGCGCTTTGCAGATCCCCGACGGCGTTCTCGTCGCCTATTGCAACGGCAAATATGTAACGACGGGCGGCACGGTCGGGACCTATGCCTACACGGCAAAAAAGAAGGATTGACAGATAACGGCGCGCGGGAGCGCCGAAAGTTTTATCGGAAAAATCGACCTTTTGCGGCGGCGTGAGATCATCGGGTTTTGCGCCGCCGCGCATGCATAGGCTTTTCCCGTTTTGCGGGGGAGCGGGAAAGCGCGGCTGCCGCCGTGCAGCGGAAAAGAATGAAGAAAGGGGAACGGCATGGAAAGAGCGGACGGGGAAAACCGCATCGGCGGAGATGGATGCGAAAAGACGGAAGGGGAAATCGAAATTTTCACCGCCGCGGACGCGGAAACCGTCGCGCAAAACATCGCCGAACGCAGGAAGCGCCGGCGGGCACTTCTCTTTCATCCCGACGACGCCTGTTTTTCTTCGCTCGGACGATGCCTTGCAGAAACGCACGACCGCCGCGCGGTCGTGTCCTGGGCTTTTTCCCTTGCGACGGAGGGCGTCGCCGCGCTGCAAGCCAACGGGTGTACCGAAGGGGCGGACGAGGCGGCAAACGCGCTCTCTTCCGCGCGGCTGTGGGCGGCAGGCGCGATCGGGATGCCCGCGGCAAGGCAAAGCATTCTCTCCTGCCACGCCTGTGCCAAACGGCAAGCCGGTCCCTGCGCCTCTTCTTATTTGCACGCCGTCGTGCAGGCTTGTTCCGTCGTGCATTCCGTCAAACACGCGCTCGGCTATCCCGTCTATGAACTGACGGCGCTTGCCGTAAAATCCCTTTCGCTCTCTTCGCGGGAAGTCCCGCGGGACATTCTCTCTTGTGCCCGCGCTCTCTGCGCGCGTATAGAAGCGTATGAACGCACGCTCCGCCGCATCCGCCGCGGTCCTTTCCCCGGCGCGTGGGCACCTTTTCTCACCCGTCCGCGCACCTGAACGGGCAATTTCCCCCGTATTTTTTCAGATTTATTCATTTATGCAAATAAATATTGAATATATGCATAAAAATCGAATAAACGGCGAGAAAAAAATGATAAATTTGCATAAAAAATGGAATTGAATTGCTTGACAGCGCGGGGCGGCGCGTGGTATAATCGAAAGGATAAAAAAACTGCGCTTTTGTCGCGGTCTGCAAAGAAAAAATAAATCCTGCGAGGTTGTAAAATTTTTATGGAAAAACAGATCAAGAAAGTGGTTTTGGCATATTCGGGCGGGTTGGACACTTCCATCATCATCCCCTGGCTGAAAGAGAATTATAACGACTGCGAAGTTATCGCCGTTTCCGCCGACGTCGGGCAGGGGACCGAGTTGGACGGGCTGGAAGAAAAAGCCAAAAAGACGGGTGCTTCCAAACTGTACATTCTCGATCTGAAAAAGGAATTCATCGAGGACTATATCTATCCCACCATGCAGGCGGGGGCAAAGTATGAGGATAAATACCTTCTGGGCACGTCTTTTGCCCGTCCCGTCATCGCCAAGCGCATCGTGGAGATCGCCAAAAAAGAGGGGGCGGACGCCATCTGCCACGGCTGCACGGGCAAGGGCAACGACCAGGTGCGTTTTGAACTCGCCATCAAGGCGTTTGCGCCCGAGATGACCATCATTGCGCCCTGGCGCGTCTGGAACATCAAGAGCCGCGACGAGGAGATCGATTATGCCGAAGCGCACAACATCCCTTTGAAGATCAGCCGGGAGACCAACTATTCCAAGGACAAAAACCTCTGGCATCTTTCCCATGAAGGGCTCGACCTTGAAGACCCTGCCAACGAACCGCAATATGAAAAGCCCGGGTTCCTCGAAATGGGCGTGTCGCCCTTGCAGGCGCCCGACAAGCCTACCTATGTAACCATTCATTTTGAAAAGGGCATTCCGACGGCGATCGACGGCAAGGAGATGGGCGCCGTCGAACTCATGGAAAAACTCAACAAACTCGGCGGCGAAAACGGCGTCGGACTCGTCGACATGGTGGAAAACCGTCTGGTCGGCATGAAGAGCCGCGGCGTATACGAAACGCCCGGCGGCGCCATCTTGTATGCGGCGCACGAAAATCTCGAAATGCTCTGCCTCGATAAGGCGACGGCGCACTACAAACAACTCGTTGCCGTCAAGTTCGGCGAGATCGTCTATGACGGGCAGTGGTTCTCGCCGCTGCGCGAGGCGTTGCAGGCGTTCGTCGAAAAGACGCAGGAAAACGTTACGGGCGACGCAAAAGTCAAACTCTACAAGGGCAACATCATCAATGCGGGCATCACTTCGCCGCACTCTCTGTACAGCGAAAACATCGCCACGTTTGAGGATGACGGCGGCGCTTACAGCCAGAAGGACGCCGCAGGGTTCATCAATTGCTTCGGGCTGCCTATCAAGGTCAAGGCGATGCTGGAAGCGCGCAAACTCAAATAATCCCAAAAACGGCAAGAAAAGAGTTGTAAAATTCACCTATGTATAACGTATTCATCGACGGCAAAGAGGGCACGACGGGCTTGCAGATATTCGACCGTCTGGGAATGAGGAAGGACGTGAACGTCATTTCTCTTTCCGAAGAAAAGCGCAAGGACGTTTCCGCCCGCAAAGAGGCGATCAACGCCGCCGACATTGTCTTTTTATGCCTGCCCGACGGGGCGGCAAAAGAGGCAGTCGGGCTGGTGGAGAGCGATCAAGTCAGGGTGATCGACGCATCGACGGCGCACCGCACCGCATCGGGCTGGGCATACGGCTTTCCCGAACTTTCGGCGGAACACCGAAGTGCGATCGCCCGTTCCCGTTTCATCGCCAACCCCGGTTGTTATGCGAGCGGGTTCATCGCTCTCGTCCGTCCCCTGGGAAAAAGGGGGATCGTCTCCGCGGCGTATCCCTTTGTCTGCCACGCCGTCAGCGGTTATTCGGGTGCGGGTAAAAAGGGGATCGCGCAGTACGAGGCGGAAGTGCGGGACGCCGCATTGGAAACGCCGCGGCTGTACGGGCTCACGCTGTCGCACAAACACCTGCCCGAAATGGTCGCGCAGTGTGCGCTTTCGCATAAGCCGATCTTCAATCCCTACATCTGCGATTATTACAGCGGCATGTCCGTGAGCGTTCCGCTCTATGAGGGGCTGCTGGAAAAGAAACTGACGGTGAAAGAGTTGCGGGACGTCTATCGCGAGCAGTATGCGGACGCATATTTCGTGCACGTCGGGGAAGAGACGGACGGATACATTGCCGCCAATCCCTTCAACGGCACCAATCATATGGAGATCCTCGTCCACGGCAACGAAGAGCAGGTTTTGCTCACGGCGGTCTTCGACAATCTCGGCAAAGGCGCTTCGGGGGCAGCGGTGCAGAACATGAACATCGCCCTCGGGCTGGACGAAAAGACGGGGCTGGCGTGAGCCGCGCCCCGCACCCGGAAAAAAACAGATCCGGCGCCGCGCCGCGGCGCCGTTTCATCCATTCAATACAAGGAAAGAACAGCATCATGATCATGAAACAGACCGAAGGCGGCGTCTGCGCGGCAAAGGGTTTCCGTGCGGGCGGCGTGCATTGCGGCATACGGAAAAACAAGAGCAAAAAGGACCTTGCACTCATCGTCAGCGACGTGCGCGCCGCAACGGCGTGCGTCTACACGAAGAACCTCGTCAAAGGGGCGCCCATCCTCGTTACGAAAAAGAACGTGGCGGACGGATATGCGCAGGCGGTCATCGTCAACAGCGGCAACGCCAACACCTGCAACGCCGACGGCATCGAGATCGCCGAAGGCATGGCGAAATTGGTGGAAGAATATACGGGGATCCCGTCGGGCGACGTGGTCGTCGCCTCCACGGGCGTCATCGGACAGAAACTCTCCCTCGATCCCATCCGCGCGGGGATGGGCGCGCTCACGGCGGCGCTCGGCGATCATTCCCGCGACGCGGCGGAAGCCATCATGACGACGGATACCGTCCCCAAGGAGATCGCCTTTTCTTTCACGTTGGGCGGCAAGGAATGCCATATCGGCGCCATCTGCAAGGGCGTCGGCATGCTCTGTCCCAACATGGCGACCATGCTCATGTTCATCTGCACGGACGCGAACATCTCTCCCGCCATGCTGCAAAAGGCGCTTTCGCTCGACGTACCCGATTCGTTGAATATGGTCAGCGTCGACAGAGATACGTCCACCAACGACACCCTCTGCCTGATGGCGAACGGTCTGGCGGGCAACGCCTGCGTGGAGAGCGACGTGGCGGACTTTCAGAAATTCCGCAAAGTCCTGCACGCCGTTACGACGTATCTGTGCCGTCGGATCGCCGCGGACGGCGAAGGGGCGACCAAACTCATCGAGTGCCGCGTTGCGGGCGCAAAGTCCAAAAAGAGCGCAGCCCTGGCGGCAAAAGCCGTCGTATGCAGCGACCTTCTGAAAGCGGCAATGTTCGGTGCGGACGCCAATTGGGGCAGGGTCTTGTGCGCCGTCGGCTATTCGGGCGCGGACGTCGATCCCGACAAGATCGACGTGTCTTTCCGCTCCGCGGCGGGAGAGATCGAAGTCTGCAAGAACGGCAAGGGCGTTGATTTTTCGGAAGAAAAAGCCAAAAAAATACTCTCCGAAAAGGAGATATTCATTTCCATCGGCTGCAATCAGGGCAATTACAAAGCCACGGCATGGGGGTGCGACCTCACTTACGATTACGTGAAGATCAACGGCGATTACAGGACCTGATCGCGGGGCGGAACGAAATAAAGAGAAGAAAGAGAGAAGGATATGACGGAAAAAGAAATGATCTCCAAGGAACAGCAGGCAGAGTTTCTCATCGAGGCAATGCCGTATATCAGAAAATACCAGGATAAGATCCTGGTCATCAAATACGGCGGGAACGCCATGATAGACGAGGAATTGAAAAATTCCGTGATGCGCGATCTGACCATGTTGCGCATGGTCGGCATCAACGTCGTTCTCGTTCACGGCGGCGGTCCGGAAATCAATGCACTCCTTAAAAAGGTCAACAAAGAGAGCAAATTCATCGACGGTCTGCGCTATACCGACGAGGAAACCGTCGAATACGTCGAAATGGCGCTGGCGGGCAAGGTCAACAAAGCGCTCGTCAACCTGTTGGAACAAAACGACGCCAAAGCCATCGGGCTGTGCGGCATCGACGGGCATATGCTCCTCTGCGAAAAACAGGACGAACGTCTGGGCTTTGTCGGCAAAGTCGACAAGGTCAATCCCGGCATTATTTTCGACTGTCTGGAAGCGGGCTACATTCCCGTCATTTCCACCGTCGGCTACGGCAAGGACGGGGAGATCTACAACGTCAACGCCGACACGGCGGCTTCGGTCATCGCGGGCGCCGTCGGCGCGGAGAGCCTCATTCTGATGACCGACATCAAGGGACTGCTGGAAAACAAGGACGACGAGAATACGCTCATTAAAAAAGTGTATGTTTCGGACATACCTTCTCTCATCAAGCAGGGCATCATATCGGGCGGTATGATCCCCAAAATCGAATGCTGCAAAGAGGCGATCCGCCGCGGCGTGAACCGTGTGTTCATCACCGACGGCAGGGTGAACCATTCCATTTTATTGGAACTTCTGTCCGATTCCGGGATGGGCACCATGTTTGTGAACGGAGACTGATATTTTACCATATCAGTCCTTTTTCTAATATTTCAGGAGAATAAAATCATTCAAGAGCCATGTATACAACGGATTTTGAGACGGTCAAACGGAAGGACGAACAATATATCGAGCCGACATACGCCCGCTTTCCGGTCGGGATCGCAAGCGGCAACGGCGCCACGCTGACCGATTTTTCGGGTAAGGAATATATCGATTTTACAAGCGGCATCGGCGTGAATATCTTCGGCATGAACGACGGGGCGTGGAAGGAAGCGGTCATTGCACAGGTGAACAAAGTGCAGCACGCCTGCAATCTCTATTACACGCAGCCGCAGACCGAACTTGCCGAACTTCTCTGTCAAAAGAGCGGCGCCAAAAAGGTCTGTTTTTCCAACAGCGGCGCGGAGGCTAACGAATGCGCTGTCAAGGCGGCGCGCAAGTACAATGCCGACAAGTACGGCGAGGGAAAACGCTATGAGATCCTCGTGCTCAACGGCAGTTTTCACGGCAGAACGCTCGCCACGCTTTCCGCCACGGCGCAGCCCGCTTTCCATCGGTATTTTTCGCCGTTTGTCGAAGGCTTTCCCTCTTTCGACCCGAATTTTGAAAGTTTCCTTGCCGCCGTTACGGAAAAGACGGGGGCGGTGATGATGGAACTCGTGCAGGGCGAGAGCGGCGTCAACCTTCTCGATTTCGGGTTCGTGCGGCAGGTGGAGAAATACTGCAAGGCGCACGATATCCTGTTCATCGTCGACGAGGTGCAGACGGGCAACGGCAGGACGGGCAGAATGTATGCCTATCAGCAGTTCGGCATCCAGCCCGACATCGTAACCACGGCAAAGGGATTGGGCGGCGGACTGCCCATCGGCGCCTGCCTGTTCTTCGACAAGACGGAATTTGTCTTTCACTGCGGCGATCACGGTTCGACGTTCGGGGGCAATCCCGTGTGCTGCGCGGGCGCCGCGTCGATCGTAAAGCGGCTGGATGAGGAACTGTTTGCCGCGGTTACCCGCAAGGGCTGGCATATCTATACGGAAATGAACAAACTTTCCAAGGTGTCCAAGGTTTCGGGCATGGGCATGATGATCGGCATCAAGACCGACAAGCTCGCAAGACAGGTCGCCGAGCGCTGCATCGAAAAGGGGCTGCTCGTCCTGACGGCGCACGACAAGGTGAGATTGTTGCCGCCGCTGAACATCACGGACACGGAATTGGAAAAAGGTCTGAAAATTTTGAGGGAGGTCATAGAGGAATGAAACATTTGCTGAAATTGGGAGATCTGTCCAGGGAGGAGATCTATTCCATACTCAATCTTGCCGATCAACTCAAATACGAGCGTAAAAACGGCATCCGCAAGGACTATCTGAAAGGGAAAACGCTGGGCATGATCTTTCAGAAATCTTCCACGCGCACCCGCGTTTCCTTTGAGGTGGGAATGTATGAACTCGGCGGCTATGCACTCTTTCTCTCCAACCGCGATCTGCAAATCGGCAGGGGGGAGCCCGTCGAGGACACGGCGCGCGTGCTTTCGCGCTATCTTGACGGCATCATGATCCGCACGTTTGAACAAAAGGAAGTCGAGGACTTTGCAAAATACGGCTCCGTTCCCGTCATCAATGCGCTCACCGATTACTGTCATCCCTGCCAGGTGCTCGCCGATCTCATGACCATCCGCGAATACAAGGGCAGTTTGAAAGGACTGAAAATGTGCTTTATCGGCGACGGGAACAATATGGCAAATTCCCTCATGGTCGGCGCCCTCAAAACGGGTATGTCCTTCTCCATTGCCTGTCCCGAAAATTACCGTCCGGACGCCGCGCTCACGGCGTGGGCGCAGGGTGAAGAGTTCAAGGGGCGCTTCACGCTGACGTCCTCCTGCGAAGAGGCGGCAAAGGATGCCGACGTCATATATACCGACGTGTGGGCTTCGATGGGCGAAGAGGGAGAAAAGGAGATCCGCGCCAAGGCGTTCCAAGGCTATCAGGTCAACGAAAAACTCATGTCGCTCGCCAAGCCGGACGCCATGGTGCTCCACTGCCTGCCCGCCCACCGCGGCGAGGAGATCACCGCCGACGTATTCGAAGCGCACGCCGAAGAGATCTTTGACGAAGCGGAAAACAGACTGCACGCGCAGAAAGCCGTGCTCTGCAAACTGATGAAATAAAAAAATAAAGCGGAGAGCATATACAATGAGCGAGGAAAGAGTATACGTTACTTTACAAAACGGCAAAGTGTTCAAGGGCTACCGCTTCGGCGCGAAGGGGGACCGGATCGGCGAACTCGTCTTTACCACGGGCATGACGGGCTACATCGAAACGCTGACCGACCCAAGTTATTACGGTCAGATCGTCGTGCAGACCTTTCCGCTGATAGGCAATTACGGCATCATTTCCGAAGATTTCGAGAGCCGTAAACCCTTCTGTTTCGGTTACATCGTGCGCGAGAAATGCGACGAGCCCTCCAATTTCCGCTGCGAAGAGACGCTGGATGTATTCTTGAAAGAGCAGGGGATCGTCGGGGTGTACGGCATCGACACGCGCGAACTCACCAAAATTGTGCGCGAAGCGGGCGTCATGAACGCCGCCATCACTTCCGCCCCCTTCAAGGATTTTGAACGGCTCGCCGCTTACCGCGTTACGGACGCCGTCAAGAATACGACGGTCTCCGCGCCCGACGTGCAGAACAAGGGCGGCAAATATAAAGTCGTTCTCTATGATTTCGGAGCCAAAGACAACATCGGGCGGGAACTCGTCAAAAGGGACTGCGAAGTCATCCGCGTGCCCGCGTGGTATACCGCCGAACAGGCGCTCTCGTTTGCGCCCGACGGCATCATGCTGACCAACGGACCGGGCGATCCCGAGGAGAACACCGAAATCATCGAAAACCTGAAAAAATTAGCGGGGAAAAAGCCGATCTTCGGCATCTGCCTGGGACATCAACTCTTTGCGCTCGCCATGGGCGGAAAGACCAAAAAGATGAAATACGGACACCGCGGCTCCAATCAGCCCGTGCGCGACAAGGCGACGGGGCGGGTGTACATCTCTTCCCAGAACCATGGCTATGAAGTCATTTCGGACAGCGTAAGGGGCAAGGTGCGCTTTGAAAACGCCAACGACGGCACCTGTGAAGGGGTCGATTACGACGACATCGACGCATACACCGTGCAGTTCCATCCCGAAGCCTGCGGCGGTCCGCACGACGCCAATTTCCTGTTCGACAGGTTTATAGAGAACATGCAAAAGCAGAAGGAGAATACGAATGCCTAAGAGAAGTGATATCAAAAAGGTACTTGTCATCGGTTCGGGTCCCATCGTCATCGGACAGGCAGCCGAATTTGACTATGCGGGCGCGCAGGCGTGCCGCGTCTTGAAGAGCGAGGGCATCAACGTCGTTCTCTGTAACTCCAATCCCGCGACCATCATGACGGACAGCGCGCTCGCCGACGAGATCTATCTCGAACCGCTCACCGAAGAGTCCTTAAAGCGCATCATCATCAAGGAAAAACCCGACTCTCTCCTCGCGTCCCTCGGCGGACAGACGGGGCTCACCATGGGCTGCAAGTTGGCAAAATCGGGATTTCTCGCCGAACATGGGGTGCGCCTCATCGGCACCAAACTCGATGCCATTGACCGCAGCGAGGACAGGGAACTTTTCAAAGAGACGATGGAAAAGATCCATCAGCCCGTCGTACCGTCGGACATCGCCTACACCGTGGATGAATGCGTGGCGATCGCGGAAAAACTCGGCTATCCCGTCATCGTCCGTCCCGCCTACACGCTCGGCGGCGCGGGCGGCGGCGTGGCGCACGACGAAGAGGAACTGCGTCTCATTTCCCACAACGGGCTCATGCTTTCGCCCATCACGCAGGTGCTCATCGAAAAATACATCGGCGGCTGGAAAGAGATCGAATTTGAAGTGCTGCGCGACGGTGCGGGCAACGTGCTCACCGTCTGCTCCATGGAAAATTTTGACCCCGTCGGCATCCATACGGGCGACTCCATCGTCATTGCGCCTGCGGTAACGCTGGCGGACAAGGAATATCAGATGCTCCGCTCGGCGTCTCTTGCCATCATCACCGAGTTGGGCATCGAGGGCGGGTGCAACTGCCAGTTTGCGCTCAATCCCGACAGTTTTGAATATTCGGTCATCGAAGTCAATCCCCGCGTGTCCCGTTCCTCGGCGCTCGCTTCCAAAGCGACGGGCTATCCCATCGCCAAAGTGGCAACCAAGATCGCTCTCGGGTATAACCTCGACGAGATCAGAAACGACGTTACGGGCAAGACGTATGCCTGTTTCGAGCCGGCGCTCGACTATGTGGTCGTCAAACTGCCCAAGTGGCCCTTTGATAAATTTCTGTACGCCAAGCGCGAACTCGGCACCCGCATGAAAGCGACGGGGGAGGTCATGGCGATCGGTTCGACCTTTGAACAGGCGATCATGAAAGCCGTGCGCGGCGCGGAAATTTCCATGACGACCCTCAATCATAAGAAATTCATGCCCATGTCCACCGAAGAGATCGTGGAGCGGCTGCATGAAAAGACGGACGAGCGCCTGTTTGTGGTCTATGAAGCCATCAAGCGCGGGGTATCTTTTGATAAGATCTTCGAGATCACCAAGATCGACCGTTGGTTCCTCTCCAAATTGCGCAACCTTGCGCGCTATGAGTATAAACTGAACACCGTCCGCGAATACGCCGAAAATCTCTCGGCGGAGGAATTGGAAGATCCCGAACTTTCCGTGCTCATCGACGGGACGGAATATCCGGTCAAGAACCTGAAAAAGGGCGTCCTTTCGAGAAAGTTATACGACGAGGGCAAATATTACAGTTACCTCGACAAGGATATAGAAAAACTTTCGGGACAGAAAGTGCCGTACCACAAGAAAGCGGCGTTCAAAATGGTCGATACCTGCGCGGCGGAATTTTCGGCGCAGACTCCCTATTTCTATTCCACCTACGACGAGGACGACGAGGCAAAACCGTTTGTGGCAAAGAGCCATAAAAAACGGATTATCGTCGTCGGTTCGGGTCCCATCCGCATCGGGCAAGGCATCGAATTCGACTATTCTTCGGTGCACTGCGTGTGGACGCTCAAAGAACTCGGCTATGAAGTCATCATCATCAACAACAACCCCGAAACGGTTTCCACCGACTTCGACACGGCGGACAGGCTGTACTTTGAGCCGCTGACGGCAGAGGACGTGCAGCACGTCATCGACGTGGAAAAGCCTTACGGCGTCATCATCACTTTCGGCGGACAGACCGCCATCAATCTGTGTTCCTATTTCTCGACCCACGGCATCCGCATCCTCGGCACGCCCGCCGACAGCGTGGACATCGCCGAGGACAGGGAGCGCTTTGACGTTCTTCTGGAAAAATACGGCATTCCCCGCCCGAAGGGCATCACCGTCATGACCAAGGAAGAGGCGTTCCGCGCGGCGGAAACGCTGGAATATCCCGTCCTTTTGCGCCCGTCCTACGTCATCGGCGGGCAGAACATGACCATTGCCTTCACGCCCGACGACGTGAACCGCTATATGGACGTCATTCTCTCGCAGGGCATCGAAAACCCCGTCCTGTGCGACAAATATCTCATGGGCAGCGAACTCGAAGTGGACGCCATTTCCGACGGAACGGACGTGCTCATTCCGGGCATCATGCAGCACATCGAACGCACGGGCGTGCATTCGGGCGACTCCATCGCCGTCTATCCGCCCTACAATCTCGACGATTCCATGCTCAAACAGATCATCGAGGTATCCACGCAACTTGCCCTCGAACTGAAAACAAAGGGGCTCATCAACATCCAATACCTCATCTACCGCAACCGTCTGTACGTCATCGAGGTCAATCCCCGCGCCTCCCGCACCGTTCCTTACATTTCCAAAGTAACGGGCGTGCCCATGGTTGAACTCTCCACAAAGATCATCGCGGGTGCAAAACTCAAAAAACTCGGATACGGCACGGGGCTCTATCCCGATTCGCCCTATGTGGCGGTCAAAGTGCCCGTGTTCAGTTTTGAAAAACTCAACGACGTCAACTCCCAACTCGGACCGCAGATGAAGTCCACGGGCGAAGTGCTGGGCATCGGCAAGACCATGGAAGAAGCCCTGTTCAAGGGGTTGGTTTCCGCGGGATTCAAGATGTGCCATCCGACCAAGACGAGACCGGTCGGCGTATACATCACGGTCAACGACCAGGATAAGTTTGAAATCGTCTCCGTGGCAAAGAAGTTTGCCGACCTCGGCTGCAACATCTATGCCACCAAGGGCACGGCGGCGGTCATCTCCAAACTCGGCATCCAGGTCTCCGTCGTGGACAGGCTGTCCGCCACCGACACGGTCATCAAACTGATGGACGAGGATAAGATAGACTATATCATCTATACGGGCAAGACGGATATGGAGTCCATCAACGACTACATCCGTTTGCACCATCACGCTATTTTGCTGGGCATCACGGTGCTCACCTCTCTCGACACGGCGAACGCGCTCGGCGACATCATCGCCAGCAAATTCACCGAAAACAACACCGAACTCGTCGACATCAACGCGCTGCGCAAGGAAAAACTGCAACTTGAATTCACCAAGATGCAGGCATGCGGGAACGATTATATCTATTTCAATAATTTTGACGGCAGGATCACCTGTCCCGAATCGCTCGCCATCAATTTCGTCAGCCGGCATTACGGCATCGGTGGCGACGGCATCGTCCTCATTGAGAAATCGGATATAGCGGACGCCAAGATGCGCATTTACAACCGCGACGGTTCGGCGGGGGGCGTCGGCGGCAATTCCATCCGCTGCGTCGGCAAATATCTCTTTGAAAAGGGGATCGTCAGGGATA
>CALVZM010000048.1 GCA_944372515.1 uncultured Clostridia bacterium | reverse complement strand
ATTGTTGATGGGAGAATCGTAAGGGATGAGCGCGCATTCTCCGAGCATGGACGCGCCTTCGTCCATGGAAATCATCTTTTTGAGCAGTGCTTCGTTTTTCTCCGCGCGGGCTTCGACCACTTTTCCGCCCGCAAAGCGTAAGGAGAAATTCTCGATGAGTTGTCCCTGATAGGAGAGCGGTTTGGTGGCGTATACGATCCCTTCCGCCCGTCCCGCCATGGGAGAGGTAAAGACCTCTTCGCTGGGAATGTTGGCGTTGAATACGGTGCCGGAGAGCGTTTTTTCGGCTCCGCCCATGAAAATGCAGTCGGGATGGAGCCCGACTTTGAGATCGGTGCCGTTCCCGCTTTTATATTCCAGCGCCGTCAGTTGCAAAGCGTTGAGGCGGTCGCATTTTTGCGCCAGGTCGGCGTTGTGTTTTTCCCAATCCCCGATCGGATCGGCGCCGTCGGCGCGGGCGGCAATGAAAATTTTCTCCCAGAGCAGGTCTACCGCCTTCTTTTCGCTGCACTGCGGAAAGAGTTTTTTCGCCCATTTTCTGCCCGCCGCGGCGGCAATGCACCACTGGTGTCTGTTTTCCATTTGATCGCGGTAAGGTTTGACGATCGGATACTGCGCCTGCCGCGCCGATGCGATCTTTTCCATGTCCGCACCCGCAAAAGCATCGGGATCGGACGATTCGATGAAAAGACGGCAGGAAAGATCCTCCGCCTTATATTTGAGTTTCGCCTCTGCCCACGGTGTTACTTCGGACATCGTTGCAAGGGTCTGGCAACGGTAATCCAGCAGCGAAATCTCATCGCTCGTCCACTCCATCACCACCCGCTTTGCGCCTGCGCGGTAACACTCTTCGACGATCATTGCCGCAAAAAAAGCCTGTTCGACGTCCGCCGCAACAAACACCGTCTGCCCGCGGCGCACGTTCAGCCCGCTTCTCACGATCAGTTTGGCATATCTCTTTGCTTTCAGTTTGTTCATTTTTCCGCCTCAAAAATATCCCCCGTGGCGCAAACGCCCCGCAGGCACCTCATACAAATATATATAATAAACGAATCCTTTGCAAAATAAACAACAAACAGACAACTTGCCGCATTTTTACCCGCCGTTGTCCTTAAAAAAACTTTTTCTTCGGCAAAAAGCAAAGAAAAAGTTTGATTATGTCTGACATACTACTTCGCAATTATTCAAGGTATAGGACAATTTTTCCGCTTTGCAGCGTCTTTTGCACGTCGATGACGCGCTGGTTGGAAGAACCGCGGAACACCAGAGAAATGTCTTTGAGTTCATCGACAAACGGACCGTCCACAAGCACGTCCAGGCAACGGATCAGTTCGGCGGTGCATTCGGTGTTCTTGTTCTCCTCTTTCAAAAGCCCCGTCTTTTCATCCAGCACGAAACCCGTATAACACCATATGTTTTTTTGCGGGAATTTCTCGCGCACCCTCTTCACGAAAGGCAGGAGCGCGCGCTGGTTCTGCGGCTCGAAAGGCTCGCCGCCGAGCAGGGACAGACCGTTGACGTATCCGTGTTCGAGTTCCGTGAATATCTCCGCTTCGGTGTCGGCGGTAAACGGCTCGCCGTAAGAAAAATCCCAGGCGACTTCATTGAAGCAATTTTTGCAACGGTGGGTGCACCCGGAAACAAACAAAGAGACCCTGACCCCCTCTCCGTTGGCAATGTCGCATTTTTTGATGGTCGCATAATTCATGCTGTTTCTCCCTTTCATCAATCAAAGACGTCCGACAAGCATTTGCCGAAGGCAAATTTTTCAGATGCCTTCGGCTTGACTGCTTTTTGGATGGATTTTTACAGGTCTTTACAGGTGCAACACTCTGTCCTGAATTTCCTGCGTTCTACCCTGGTTCCAGAACTGCGTTCCGATGTAGCCGCAGGTGCGGCGGGCAACGTTCATCTTGCTCTGGTCGCGGTTGCCGCACTTGGGGCATTCCCAGACAAGTTTTCCGTCTTTGTCCTTGACGATCTTGATCTCTCCGTCATAGGAACATACCTGACAGAAATCGCTCTTGGTGTTCAGTTCGGCATACATGATGTTGTCATAAATAAACTTCATGACTTCGAGCACGGCGGGAATGTTGTTCTGCATATTGGGCACTTCCACATAAGAAATGGCACCGCCGGGCGAAAGAGACTGGAATTCCGATTCAAATTTCAACTTCGTAAAGGCGTCGATCTTCTCGGAAACGTGCACGTGATAACTGTTGGTGATGTAATTTTTGTCCGTTACGCCCTCGATGATCCCGAAACGCTTTTGCAGCGCCTTGGCAAATTTATACGTCGTGCTTTCGAGCGGCGTACCGTAAATGGAGAAGTCTATATTGTGCTTGGCTTTCCATTCCTTGCACTTGTCGTTCATGTGCTGCATGACGGAAAGCGCAAACGGTTTGGCTTCCTCGTCGGTGTGCGATTTGCCCGTCATATACTTGACGCATTCATACAATCCCGCATAGCCGAGAGATATGGTCGAATATCCGCCGTAGAGCAACTTATCGATCTTCTCGCCCTTCTGCAATCTCGCCAGCGCGCCGTATTGCCAGAGAATGGGCGCGGCGTCGGAGAGAGTGCCTTTCAGACGGTTGTGCCGGCACATCAGCGCGCGGTGGCAAAGTTCCAGCCGCTCGTCGAAAATTTCCCAGAATTTTTTCACGTCCCCGCCCGAAGACAAAGCAACGTCGGGCAAATTGATGGTAACGACGCCCTGATTGAACCGACCGTAATACTTGGGCTTTCCGTTCTCATCGACATACGGCGTCAGGAAACTGCGGCAGCCCATGCAGGTATAGCAGTTGCCGTTGCCGTTTTTGTCTATCTTATATTTGAGCATCATCTTTTCGGAGATGTAATCCGGCACCATGCGCTTTGCCGTGCATTTTGCCGCCAACTCGGTGAGGTACCAATACTTGCTGCCTTCACGGATGTTGCTCTCTTCGAGCACATAGATGAGTTTGGGGAATGCCGGCGTGATCCAGACGCCCGCTTCGTTCTTCACGCCCTGGATGCGCTGTTTCAACGTCTCCTCGATGATCATGGCGAGATCTTCCCGCTCGCGGTCATCCCGCGCTTCGCCCAGATACATGAACACCGTAACAAACGGCGCCTGCCCGTTGGTCGTGAGCAAGGTTACGACCTGATATTGGATCATCTGCACGCCCTTGCGCACTTCTTCGCGCAGACGTTTTTCGGTGATCTCCCCGGCGGCTTTCTCGTTGTCCACGCCGAGCATGCGCAACTCTTCTTCCACGCCCTTGCGGATTTTTTCGCGGCTGACCTGCACGAACGGCGCCAGGTGGGTCAGCGATATGCTCTGTCCGCCGTATTGATTGGAAGCGACCTGGGCGATGATCTGCGTGGCGATGTTGCACGCCGTGGAGAAAGAATGCGGCTTCTCGATGAGCGTACCCGAAATGACCGTCCCGTTTTGCAGCATGTCTTCCAGATTGACGAGATCGCAGTTGTGCATGTGCTGGGCAAAATAATCGCTGTCATGGAAATGGATGAGCCCTTCCTCGTGCGCCCGCACGATGTCGGGCGGCAGCAAAATGCGGTTGGTGATGTCCTTGGAGACTTCCCCCGCCATATAATCGCGCTGCACGCTGTTCACCGTGGGATTTTTATTGGAATTTTCCTGCTTCACCTCTTCGTTGTTGCACTCGATGAGGCTGAGGATGCGGTCGTCCGTGGTGTTGGTCTTTCTGGCGAGCGCGCGCGAATAACGATAGGTAATATATTTGCGCGCCAGCGCAAATTTACCGTGCGCCATGATCTCGTTTTCCACGAAGTCCTGGATCTCCTCCACGTTGAGCGCGCGGATCATGCCCATCCCGCGTTCGGTTACGGTGTCGGCGATCTCCTTGATCTCCTCTTCGCTCAGTTTGTCGCCGTCGAATACTTCGTCGTTCGCCTTTTTGATCGCGTTTACGATTTTATCCTCGTCAAAGACGGCCTCTTCACCGTTTCTCTTGATAATTTTCATGCCTTCTCATCTCCCTCTGTAAAAACCCTCCCCCGTTCCCCACGGGAGAGTGTCTTTATTATATACTATATGTTGTGTGTTTGTCAAGTGTATGAGAACAATATATTGTATCTTTTTTTGATATACTGCTTCTTGTTTTTCCGACCCGTCCATAACGAAATGTTATATCGGCAGGTCTTTTGCCAAATATTTTTTCAGAGGGAAGCGACGGCGGCTGCGGCGCGGCGGCGGCATTCCTCTTCGCCGAGAACAGACATGATCGTGCAAAGATCGGGTGTATTTGCTTGCCCCGTCAGTGCGACGCGCACGATCTCCGCCACGTCGCTGACGTTGCCGCGGTAAGCGTCGGGCGCGGCTTTATACGCCTTCATGTCCGACGCAAAGCCGAGCGCGTCCGCCGTCTTTTTCATTTTATCGAACCACGCGGCATTGTCGTCCGTCGGGTCATACGATGCCATAAACCTGCCCAGCACCTCTTTCACGGTCTCTCCGTCCGCACGGAACGAAAGGTTTTGCGGGGCGCGGAAAAAATAAGCGATCGTTTCCGCCGCCTGCCGGGCGGTTATGAAATCTTTGCGGCGTTTTTTGGACCCGATGCCCATACACAGGGTGAGCACGCGCAAAAGATATGCCCGGTCGGCAAGGCAGGTGCGCAACTCCTCCGGCGCATACCCGCGCGCCCATTCGCACAGGAAATCATACATCTCTTCGGCAGAAAGGGAAGAGAGGATCTCTTTGGAGATATCGTTGAGTTTATCGAGATCGAAGAGCGCCCCGCTTTTTCCCATCTTTCCGATGGAAAATTTGAACTCTTCCAAGGGCTTATCGGGATATTTCATCCGCCATTCCTCGAAATTGGAATTGAGCAGCGTCATGAGATAGGTGCGCACTGCCAGCGGGTGATATCCTTCCTCGCGGTAAAACACGAGGGACGCCTCGGGGTCCTTGCGCTTGGAAAGTTTGCGCCGCCCGCCTTCCGCTTCGTCGATCTTCTGAATGGAACAATTGTGCCCGTAGCGCGGCAGGCGGAAGCCGAGCGCGCCGAACAGTTCGATGTGGATGGGCAAAGATGCCAGCCACTCCTCCCCGCGGATCACAAGCGTCGTGCGCATGAGATGGTCGTCCACGACGTGCGCAAAATGATATGTGGGAATGCCGTCCGATTTCAGGATGACCACGTCCTGATTGTTCTCGGTTACGGTGATCTCCCCCTTGATCGCGTCGTGAAAGACCGATTTTTGATTGACGTCCCCTTCCGAACGGAAACGGATGACATACGGCTTACCCGCCGCAAGATTGCAATAGATCTCCTCTTCGGTCAGGTTGCGGCATTTGGCAAATTCGCCGTAATAGCCGGGGAGCAGTTTGTTTTCCGTCTGTTTCTCGCGCACGGCGGCAAGTTCTTCCTCCGTGCAGAAGCAGGGATATGCCCTGCCGCGGCGGATGAGTTCCTTGGCATAGGCGCGGTAAATTTTCGCGCGCTGCTGCTGATAGTAAGGACCGTATGCTCCGCCGATGTCCGCGCCTTCGTCGAACTGCACGCCGAAATAGCGCAGGGACGAGCGGATGACGTCCACCGCGCCCTCCACCTTCCGCTTGCTGTCCGTGTCCTCGATGCGCAAAAACAGAACGCCGCCGCTGCCGTGGGCAATGCGTTCGTTGGCAAGCGCGACATACAGATTGCCCAGGTGCATGAATCCCGTCGGGCTGGGCGCAAGACGGGTAACTTCCGCGCCCTTGGGCAAATCGCGCGCGGGGTATTTCTCTTCATAGGCTTCGATCGGCTCCAAATCCTCGTCGGGAATGAGCGCGTCTGCCAATTTATTCAAATCCATAATCTTCTTCTCCGAATGTCTTTTTCTGCGTATCACGCCGCTTGTCCGCGTCCGTTCTCTTTTTCAGCGGCGGCAATCAGCCGTCCTCTTTCAGGCTGATGAGTACTTCCGTACCCTTTTTCTTCTGGGCGAATTTTTTGCCTTCAAAAAACTTGCTCGCCTTGTTGACGCCGTAGTCTTTGGGCTCGAAATCGGGATATGCCTGGAAAATTTTCTGCATGATGAAAGCCAGAGGCAACTCGGTGCGGTCGCTGCTTTCCAGCAGGGAAACGACGAAATCTTCGATCTCTTCGCGGGGAATGAAATAATCCTCTCCGTCCCTGCGTTCGCTCTCCTCTTCCCGTTCTTCCCGCGCGGAAGGCACGGGCGTTCCCTTGGCGGAAGATGCCGCGGCAGACGTTGCGGCAAGCGCGGAAGCCGCCTTCCCTTCCTGTTTTTTCCTGCCGCCCGACGTGCCTGCGGCAGCGGCATTGCCCGTGCCGTTTGTCGCCGCGGCGGCGGTTTTTTCCTTGGATTTTTCCTTTTTCGCGCCGCGCGGCGCCTCTTCTTCCGTCTTTTCACGGCGGACGCCGTGTTTTGTCAGGCTGTCCAACTTAAAAAAACGGTCGCACGCATTGATGAACGAACCGGGCGTCTTGTTCTCCCCCGCGCCGATCACGAACATGTTGGACTCTTTCAGCCGCTTGGCAAGCCCCGTGAAATCACTGTCGCTCGACATGAGGCAAAAGGCGTCCACGTTGCCCGTATAGAGAATATCCATCGCATCGATGATCATTTTGGAATCGGTTACGTTCTTGCCCGCCGTGTAGGAATATTGCTGCACGGGCATGATGGAAAACTGGTTGACGAGATCCCGCCAGCCCGACTTCGCCGGCACGGTGAAATCCCCGTACATGCGTTTGTAGGTAACCCTGCCGAGCGCGATCAGTTCTTTCATCAGCGCGTTCAGATATTTCGGCGATACGTTGTCCGAATCGATCAGGAGTGCGATCGTATAATTTTTATCTTCCATGACTTGTCCTTTTCTTTAATTTTTTATCCACGCAGCATGCAGTTTCGTTTCCGCAAAATCTGTTACATATCCCTCTTCGCCATAGTATCCCTCTTCCGCTGCAACGGCATTCCGCTCCTTTATCCGATGAGATCGGCAAACGCGGAAAAATTGTCCGTCGTGATCTGCCGCTTGCTGTCCTCGATCTCATGCACCAGCGCGCAGATTTTGTCGCAGACGGGCGTGGGAACGCCGTATTTACGACCGAAATCACAGACGATGCCGTCGATATAATCGATCTCGCACTTTTTCCCCTGCCGCAAAGATTGCAGCATGCTGGAAATGAGTCCCGCGTGCTTTTTCATCGCAATGGGCAAAACGAAGAGGGCGATTGCTTTTTTGAACGCGCCGCGGTAGCCGAGCAGTTTTTCGATGTCGTGTCCCTGAATGGGTTCGATCTTGATGTTTGCCGCCGCGGCGGTGCGGATGCATTCCTGAATGACTTCGAGCGCGACGCGCTTGCCCGTCTTGTGTTTTGCGATCTCGCCAAAGGTCAGTCCCGTAAACGTGGAAATGCCCGAAAAAGCGGCATTGATCAGCAGTTTCGACCAACGCGCGCCGATGAAATTTTCTTCCACCGTAACGCCGCCCATGCATTCCAAGTATGCCTTGATCTCATCCAGCCGTTCATCGGCTTTGCCGTAAGCGCCCAAAGAAAAAGTCAGCGCTTCGGGCGAAGAAGTCAGTTCGCTCTTTCCTTCTCCGAGGAAGGTCGCACCCCACGCGACCGCACAGCCGTATGTATTGTCCGCGCCGATGAGTTCGGCAATGAGCGCCTCGGGCAGACCGTTCTGCATGGTGCAGATCACGCCGCGTTCGCTCAGGTAATTTTTTAAGAAGGAAACGATCTCCCTGTTTTCGCTCTGTTTGGTCATTAGGAAAATAAGATCGTATTTCCCCGTCATCTCCTCGGGCAGAAGCGCGGTTACGGGCTGCACGAAATCGACCGTTCCGACGACGTGCGCCCCCCCTTGCTTCATTGCCTCAATGTGTGCGCGGTTGCGGTTGATGAGGTCGATCTGCTTTCCCGCCTTCGCGATGTATGCCCCGAGCACGGTGCCCATGGCGCCCGCTCCGTAAATTGCCGCTCTCATAGAATTGTCCTCCTTGAAAAAACTGTTTCCGATCGCATGGCGCAAGATCGGGCAAAGCAAAGCCGACCGAAAGACCAAGCAAATCCGAATAAAAAATAATTTTCCGCTGTAATCGTGCGCGCGATATGCACGCCCGTAATACGGTTACATGCCGAGTTTTTTTACCAGCGCACAGACGGCGTGTACCGTGTCTTCCACGCCGTGCCCTTCGCAGTCGATCGTATAATCGGCGTATTTTTCATAGAGCGGGACGCGCTCGTCATAGAGTTCCCGCAAAGTTTCCCCCTTGCGGATCACGACGCCGCGGGCAAGGATGATGTTCCCCAGCCGCCGCGCGATCTCCTCATAGGAAACTTTCAGATAGACGACGACGCCGATTTTTTTCAGATGTTCCATCGCCTCTTCGCCGTACACGACGCTGCCGCCCGTGGAAACGACGCACCGTTCCGCCCAGAGCGAGGCATTGACGCGGTTTTCAACGGCAATGAACCCTGCAACGCCCTCGTGGTCGATGATCTCGGACAACAGGCATTTTTCCTGCGTCTGGATGACCAGGTCGCTGTCGATGAATCCGAACCCGAGCGTCTTTGCGACCAAAACCCCCGCCGTGCTCTTGCCGCAGGCGGGCATGCCGATGAGAATGAGATTGTCCTTTGCCGTTTCCATGTATTTCATTATACCATCCGTCATCGAAAAAGTCAAAGAATCGGCAGGCTTCTCCGCGCCGTTTTTTTATTTCCCGTTTTTTGCACCTGCATCGTTTTTGATCCGGCTCCGCTCCCGCGCCGTCCGCCGTGTTTTTTTTTGCCCGTTTCCCCCGCATATCGAAAAAAAATTCATATATTATGTTTGACATAGTACATGATATTTATCTTCTTCTATGCCCTTTTTCTTTTCCCGTCCCGTCCTTACGCCCCGAAACGGGCGAATTATGGCAGAAAAACAAAATTCCCGTTAAGATTTTACGAAAATAGTCTTGACCTTACAAAATATTTTTGTTATAATGACTATATGATAAAATATATGCAATTTTCCGCTAAAAAACTGGCGATTTTATCCGTCCTTACGGCATTGGGGCTTGTCGCTTTTTTATTGGAAAATCTTTTGCCGCCGCTCTTCGTCCCGGGGGCAAAAACGGGGCTTTCCAACGTATTTCCTCTTCTGGCGCTCGTCTGGTTTTCCCCCGCGGAAGCGTTTATCGTGCTGGTCCTCAGGACGCTGCTCGGCAGTATTTTCGGCGGCAACGTCTCCGCCCTGCTTTACAGCCTGACGGCGGGCGTCCTTTCGCTGACCGTCTCCGCGCTCCTGTTCAAACTTTTTTTCCGTCAACTCACCGTTGTCGCCGTCAGCGCTTTTTCCGCCTGCGTGCACAACACCGTGCAACTGCTCGTCTATGCCCTTCTCACATCCAATGCGGGCGTGTTTGACTATCTTCCCTTCCTTCTGCTCGCGGGCATCGCCTCGGGGCTTATCGTCGGCGCGTGTGCCGCAACGGCAGTCCGCCTCATCCCGCTGCACGCCGTCTATCCCGCCGCGCTGCTGCAAAAAGAATACGAACGGGAGAACCGAGCAGACCAAACAACAAACGAACGGATTCCCCGGGCGGAAGAACGCGCTTTTGACGCCCCCGATTCGTCCGAAAACCATTCAAATTGAATCTTATCTCTTACGGAGGTCATATAAAGTATGCAGATAAAAGCCAATCCGCTGCGCCACGGAGTTCCGCTGGCGGACAAAAAAGCGGAAACCAAAGATCTGCCCATAGAGATCCTGCCCGCGCCGGACGCGGTGGCGATCTGTATGTCGCAGCACATCGGCAAGCCGGCGCAGCCCGTCGTACAGGTCGGAGATGCCGTCCTCAAAGGACAACTCATCGCCCGTGCGGACGGTCCCGTCAGCGCCAACATCTTTTCCTCGGTCAGCGGCACGGTGAAAGCCGTCGAAACGCGCCGGGACGACCGCGGCGCGGCGGCGCAGTACATTGTCGTGGAAAACGATAAGGAAAACCGCACCGCCTTCCTGCCCCCTCTTGCCGAAAAGACAAAGGAGAGCATCCTGGAGCGCATTCGCGAAGCGGGCATCGTGGGACTCGGCGGCGCGGCATTCCCGACTTACGTCAAAATGACCCCCCGCACGCCCGTCGACGCGCTCATCATCAACGGCGCGGAATGCGAACCCTATCTCACCTGCGATTATCGCCTGATGTGCGAAAAATACGACGAACTTCTCCGCGGCATCCGTTACCTTGCCGCGGCGCTCGGCGTCGAAAAGATATACATCGGCATCGAGACCAACAAACCGGACTGCATCGAGCGTTTTTCGGCGGAAGAGGACATCGTTGCCGTCCCCCTGCACGAGCGCTATCCCATGGGTTCGGAAAAACACCTCATCTATTCGTGCACCAAGCGCAAAGTGCCTTGCGGGAAACTGCCTGCGGATGCGGGCTGCGTGGTACAGAACGTCGCCACGGCATACGCCGTCTATGAAGCGGTGGAACTCGGAAAGCCTCTCTTTGAACGGGTGCTCACGGTGTCGGGCGGCGCGGTGAAAGAGCCGCGCAACCTGCTCGTTCCCAACGGAACGCCCTTCTCTTACATATTGGATTATTGCCGTATGGACGAAACCTGCGCCATGGTCGTGGACGGCGGTCCGATGATGGGCGTCGCCGTTGCCGATCTCGGCGCGGTAACCAAAAAAGCCACTTCCGGACTGCTGGCACTGACGAAAACGGAGATCGACGGCAGAATGCCCACGCCCTGCATCAGTTGCGGGCGCTGCGCGCAGGCTTGCCCCATGCATCTCATGCCCATGGACATCGATTTCTATACGCAGAACGAAGATTATGAAGGCGCACGGGATTGGGGCGGCGTGCTCAACTGCATCGAATGCGGTTCCTGCGCCTATGTCTGCCCCGCGAAACGTCCCATCGTGCAGAGCGTCCGCCTCGCAAAAGCCAGGCTGCGCGAACTCACGGGAAAGTAAGGAGGAGCGATCATGGAACAAGCATTTATCGAACATTCTCCCCATCAAAAAAGCGCTCTGACCACGCGGCGCATCATGCTGGACGTACTCATCGCCCTGCTCCCCGCCGCCGTCATGGGCTGCATATACTTCGGCTGGCAAGCCCTGCTCGTCCTCGTGCTGACCGTGGTGTCCGCGGTGCTGACGGAAGTCATCTGGTTGTTGGTGCGCAAGCGCACGTTCAAAGAGATCCTCGATCAGTTTGACCTGACATCCGTGGTAACGGGGCTCCTGCTCGGCATGTGCTTCGGCAGTCAGACGCCGTGGTACGTCTGCCTTCTCTCCGGCGCCTTTGCCGTCGGCATCGCCAAGATGCTCTTCGGGGGCACGGGCAGGAACATCGTCAATCCCGCGCTCGCGGGCAGAATCTTCGCCTTCATTGCCTTCCCCACCATCGTTGCGGGCGGCTGGATCGGCGCAAATTTTGTTCCCGGCGCAGGAGAGGTCATCTCCGGGGCGACCCCCCTCACCGATTTCCTCGCCAACAACGGCGTCATGAACACCGAACTTTGGAAACTGCTGGTCGGGTACGGCGT
>CALVZM010000047.1 GCA_944372515.1 uncultured Clostridia bacterium | reverse complement strand
ATGGCGCTTGCCGGCATGAACGTCGCGCGCCTCAACTTTTCTCACGGCGATTATGAAGAACACAAAAAAAATATCGAACTGATCAAGCGCGTACGGGAAAAACTGAATATCCCCCTCCCCATCATGCTCGATACGAAAGGCCCTGAACTTCGCATCAAGACCTTCAAAGACCACAAGATCTTCCTTAAAGAAGGCGACGAATTCACCTTCACCACCGAAGAGATCGAAGGCGACCAGACCCGCGTATCCGTCTCTTACAAAGGGATCGTAAACGATCTGGAACCGGGCGACACCATTCTTCTCAATAACGGTCTTCTCATTTTCCGCGTGACCGACGTTAATAAGACCGAGGTCAAGACCCGCGTGGAAGTCGGCGGCAATCTTTCCGATAAAAAGAGTATGTTCTTCCCCGATAAAACGCTCAGCCTCAAATACCTGAGCGAACAGGACAAGAACGATATTTTATTCGGCATCGAACAGGGCATTGATTTTATCGCCTGCTCCTTTACGTCCAAAGCGCAGGACATCAAGGATATCCGAAAGCTTCTCGAAGAAAACGGCAATCCCGATATCGACCTTATCGCAAAAATCGAAAGCCGCAGCGGCGTCAACAATATCGATGAAATTCTGGAAGTGGCGAACGGTATCATGGTCGCGCGCGGAGATCTCGGCGTGGAAGTGCCCTACGAAGAGTTGCCTCAGATCCAAAAGATGCTTATCAATAAATGCCGCGTCGCAAGCAAGCGCTGTATAACCGCCACGGAAATGCTTGAATCGATGATCAATCAGCCCCGTCCCACCCGTGCGGAAATTTCCGACGTTGCAAACGCCGTATACGACGGCACGAGCGCCGTCATGCTTTCGGGCGAAACCGCAGGCGGGAAATTTCCCGTTCAGGCAGTCGAAGCAATGGCAAAAATCTGCGTAGAGACGGAAAAACACCTCGCAACCAAATACGGAGACGAACGCCCCGACATCACGAGCCCTGCCGACGCGCTTTCCCACTCTGCTTGCGTTCTTGCCGAGGATATCGGAGCAAAAGCGATCGTCGTCTGCTCCCGCTCGGGCGGCACCGCAAGAATGGTCTCCCGCTTCCGCCCCAATATCGATATCATCGGGATGACGGTCGAGCCCATGTCCTACCGTAAACTCGCCCTGTCGTGGGGCGTTACGCCCGTTCTTTCCGAAGAATTCAATTCGATGGACGTACTTTTCTATCATGCCAAACGGGCAGCGATTCAGTCTGGCCTTGTCAAAAAAGGTGATCTGATCGTCATCACAGGCGGCAACCCCAACGGCAAATCCGGCAATTCCAACGTGATCAACATCGAACAGATATAATAATATTAAAACAGACGAACCGTCCGCAAATTTCTTGGCAAACTGACCAAGAGATCTTGCGGGCGGTTTTATTTTCTGACGCAAAACACTTGCATCAAAAAGCGGAACTGCGTGTAAACCTATAACAGACTGACCCGCAGAACGGGCCAGCCTGTTATAGTGAGAGAATATGAAAAAAGTTTTGTGTAATCGGTCTGTTGCTTTTTATGGCTGTATTATAACGCGCAAATATGATTATTTTATGAAAAGAAAATGACACTATTATAAAAAATACACGCTTTTCGGCTCGTCAGGCAAATTTTTCAAAAATCTTGACCGCCGTACCGATCCCGTCCGCCGCAGAACTCGTTATTCCGCCCGAATAACCGCTGCCCTCTCCGCAAGGAAAAACACCGCCGCATTGCAAACATTCCCCGCTCTCACCGCGAAGGATGCGCACGGGAGAAGAAAACCTCGTTTCCACCCCCGTAAGCAAAGCGTCGGGGTCTGCAAAGCCTTTCAGCCTCCTGTCCATATCCGTCAGTGCCGCCTTCATCGAGCAAGAGACATATTCGGGAAAAATGCGGTTCAGGTCGCACATGGCAGTCCCCGCAGAATACGTCGGCAAAACCTCGCCGAAATGTTTTGAAACCCTGCCGCCGACAAAATCTTCCGCCCTCTGGATCGGCGCGGCATAAGTTTCTCCTCCTGCACGGTAGGCCGACTGCTCCAGTTTTCTTTGGAATTCAACGCCAGACAATACGTCTCCGTTAAAATAATCTTCTTTTTCGACCTGGACGAGGAGTGCGCTGTTGGCATTGATGCCGTCTCTGGCATAATTGCTCATTCCGTTCGTCACGACGCCGCCCCGTTCGCTCGCCGCAGGCATAACGTATCCGCCCGGGCACATACAAAAGGTAAACGCCGTACGCGCCCCCGCGTGGCTGACCAGTTTATAATCGGCCGGCGGAAGCAGATTATGCGACGCAGAATACTGCGCCAAATTGATTTTTGCCTGTAAGTGCTCTATCCTGACGCCCACCGCAAACTTGCGGGCTTCCAATGCAAAGCCGCGATCTTTGAGCAGGCAAAAAGTGTCGCGACTGCTGTGCCCGATCGCCAGAACGAGCGCGTCCGCACCGAACGTATTTTTTTCGCCCGTCCGTACATTGACCGTATCAATCG
>CALVZM010000046.1 GCA_944372515.1 uncultured Clostridia bacterium | reverse complement strand
ATTTTCAAGGGACATTGTCCCTTGAACGGGGTTGAAGGGGCGGCGCCCCTTAATGACCTTTGAAGCAAGGCTTTGCCTTGCGCTATTTACCGCCCTGCGGGCGGTTGAACGCGGGCATGCCCGCGTCGGGCGCGGAACTCCGTTCCGCTTTATAAGGCTTCTTTATCATAAGGGGCTGCCCGCCCCTTTGACCCCGCCAAAGGGTCATCGACCCTTTGAAATCCCATACTGGGCAAGGCGCAGCCTTGCCAAAACTTATCCTTATTGCCGCCGTAAAGAAAGAGCAAATCAGTTAAGCGTCAGCGTATCGCGCAAATCCGCAAGACGCGCCACGCCGTGGCGGTCGCACCAGGCGTTTAAGCCTTCGACGATCTTCGGCATGGCAAGCGTGTCCGTGAAATTTGCCGTGCCGACCTGCACCGCCGTCGCCCCCGCCATGATGAATTCCAAAGCGTCCTCCGCACAAGTGATGCCGCCCATGCCCACAACGGGCAGGGAAACGGCGTGCGCCGCCTCATAGACCATGCGCACCGCTACGGGTTTGACGCCCGCCCCCGATACGCCGCCCGTGTTGTTGGCAAGAACGGGACGGCGGCGCTCGATATCCACCGCCATGCCCGTCAGCGTGTTGATGAGGGACAGACAGTCCGCTCCGCCCTCTTCTGCCGCACGGGCGTTGACGGCAATACTTTCCACGTTGGGCGAGAGTTTGACCATCAGCGGCGTCTTTTTGAGCGCCGATTTGGAAAGACGGGTAACTTCTTTGACGTTTTCGGGACGGATGCCCAGCGCCATGCCGCCGCAACGCACGTTCGGACAGGAGATGTTCAATTCCACCATGTCCACAAGCCCGTCCAGGCGGGCACAGATCTTTTCATAATCTTCCAGCGTGCTGCCCGCGACGTTGGCAATGACCGCAATGTTCTTGCTTTTCAGCCAATCCAGATCGTGCGAGATGAAACTCTCCACCCCGGGATTTTGCAGTCCCACGGCGTTCAGGATGACCCCGCGGCTCTCGGCGATGCGCGGAACGGCGTTGCCGGGACGGGGCTCCAACGTCAGTCCTTTCGTGGAGAGCCCGCCGAGCACGGAAATGTCGTAAATTTCATCGAATTCCCTGCCGAACCCCACCGTGCCCGACGCACCGATGACGGGGTTTTTGAAATTGATGCCGCACAATGCGACCGATAAATCTGCCATTTTTTAATTCTCCTTTGTTTGCATCATCAGTTCGATGAGGCGGTTATGCACCGCTTCCACGTCAGCGACGTATTCATATTTTTTCTCTCCCTGCGTTGTCTGTAAAATGATCGTTCCCCAGCGGGCAGACCACCCGCGCGCATTGTTAACCCTGCGGCAAATGACGTTCTGCAACTCCCGCAACGGACAAATCCCGTCGGGCAGAATCAGATTGTTCCCTTCCCGCACGATGATATTTTCGGGTGCGCGATAGATGCGGATGCAGAACCAAAGACAGAGCACAAACATAAACAAAACCAGCAAAACGCAAGGAATGATCCCCGCCAAAATCGTGTCGATCCCGCCGAAAGCGGCACATAGCCCGAGCCCGACGCCGATGACTGCCAGCACAAAAACGCCGCACCCCAAATACAGCCAAAAAAGAGATTTTTTTGTCCGTGCGATGACTTCTGTCATAAGACCACCTCCTCGATATTGAACACGGGACCGTCCTTGCAGACGCGGGCATGGGCACCTTCCGTTTTGTTGCAGACGCACACGAGGCAGGCGCCGATGCCGCAGCCCATGCGCTCTTCCAACGATACGAAACAGGGAATGCCCGTTCCCCGCATTTTTTCTTTGAGCGCGCGGAGCATGGGAAGAGGTCCGCAGGAGAGCACGACGTCCGGTCTGACCCTGTCCATGTCCGCGGCGAACGCCTGCACGGCGTTCATTTTTTTGCCATAAGACCCGTCGTCCGTAACCACGGTGAGCGACGTCGATTTTTGCAGTTCGTCCAGACAGCAGACGGCATTTCGACCGCGAAACCCGATATAGGAATGGATCTCTTTGCCCTTGGGCAGATATTCGCGCAGAACGGAGATCATGGGGAAGATCCCCACGCCGCCGCCGACGAGCGCGATCCTCTTTTCCTCTTCACGCACGAAAAATCCGTTGCCGAGGGGCAGAAGAACGCTCAATTTCCCTCCGGCGGGCAGAGCGGACAAAAGATGCGTCCCCTCGCCCTTCAACTGATAACAGACGGTGATCCTTTCCCCTTCCGCCTTGCAGACGGCGATGGGACGGCGCAGAAGGTGCGCCCCGTCTCCCACGCCGAGGTTGACGAATTGCCCCGCCCGCACGGGCATGGGTGTGCCCGTTGCAAAGGTCAAGGCATATATCCCCTCTGCGATCGGTTTGTTTTCCAGAATGTTTGCAACGATCTCTTTCATAACAACAAATCCTTTCCGTTATTTTCCCATACGGCCGATGACGGCGGCAAGGTCCTTTTGCATATCGATACAAGCCTGCCGCGCGGCTTCATAATACGTGCCTCCCTTCTTTTTATAGGCGCAGAGCACGCCGCGGGAGTTGTTGACGATGCCGCCGAGCCCGCGGATGTCGAAAGAGTAGCGGATCATGCCGGCGTTGCCGCCCTGCGCGCCGTAACCGGGAATGAGGAAAAACATACCGGGGAAACGCTCGCGCAGCCGTGCCGCCTGCATGGGATGGGTCGCCCCCACGACGGCGCCGACCGAAGAATAGCCGTATCTGCCGACGAGTTCCGCTCCCCATTTTTCGACCAGCCCGCCCATGTATTCATAGACGGTGCGTCCGTCCTGCAAAAGAAGGTCCTGCAATTCCCCGCTCGACGGATTGGACGTTTTGACGAGGGCAAAAAGCCCCTTTTCGTTCCGTTTGCACACGTCGACGAAGGGCTGTATGCCGTCCGTGCCGAGATAGCCGTTGACGGTGAGGAAATCGACGGCGCAGGTCGCCTTTTCGCCGAGGAATGCGGCGGCATAGAACCCCGCCGTATTGCCGATGTCGTTGCGCTTGCCGTCGGCAATGACGAACAATCCCTTATCCTTGGCATAGTTCGCCGTGCGCTCGAAACAGTCGATCCCCGCCGCGCCGTACATTTCATAACAGGCGATCTGTATCTTGACGGCGGGCACGATATCGCACACGCTGTCGATGATTTTTTGATTGAACGCATAGATCCTTTCGGCGATCGCGGCGGGCGTATCCGCCCCCGCGATGAGGTCTTCGGGCAGATAGTCGGCGATGGTGTCCAATCCCACACAGGTGGGATTTTGTGTGTCGATGATTTTTTCGATGAGTTGGTCGATGACGGGCATTCCCTGTCTCTCCTTTATTGATTTTTTTCAAAGCAAGGCTGTGCCTTGCGCAATACGGGTTTCCAAAGGGTCATGGACCCTTTGGCGGGGTGAAAGAGGCGGGCAGCCCCTCAACATCGGACGTTATGACGCAAGGCGGCGCCTTGCGCCTTCCCCCCCTGCGGGCGATGATCGCGGAGCCTTGCTCCGCAACCGGAAGGAGCGTTTTTCTGCGGGAACGCCGTTCCCGCACCCTTGCCAAAGGGGGAGCACCCCTTTGGAATCCCGCCTTTCGCCCCCTGCGGGCGGCTTGCGGATTGACCCGTTCCGCGCGGGCATGGGTCAATTCTCTCTGCGATATTTGATCTTTCCGTCGACGATGGTGCAGACCGCTTCGCCGCAGAGTTCATACCCCGCAAACGGCGTATTCTTGCCCTTGGAACGGAAAGCGGCGGGGTCGACCGTCCATTTCTTGTCCAGGTCGGCAAGCAGGATGTCCGCCGCGGCGCCCTCTTTCAGTTCACCCCCTTCAAGCCCGAGGATGCGGGCGGGGTTGCGGCTCATTTTGTCGGCGATCTCGCTCAGCGTCAGAATGCCCGTCTTATACAGATAGGTGATCGCAAAGCCGAAAGACGTCTCTATCCCGCTGATGCCGAACGCCGCCAGGTCATACTCCACGTCCTTGTCGTTCTTGTGGTGCGGGGCATGGTCGGTTACGATGCAGTCGATGGTGCCGTCTTTGAGCCCTTCGAGCAGGGCTTGACGGTCCCTCTCTTCGCGGATGGGCGGGTTGACCTTGGTGTCGGTGGAAAAACCGCGGATGATATCGTCGGTCGCCGCATAGTAATGCGGGCAGGTCTCGGCGGTAACTTTGACGCCGCCCGCCTTGGCGGCACGGATGAGTTGTACGCCGCTGTACGTCGAAACGTGGCAGATGTGCACGGGCACGTCCAGGCTTTGCGCCAGGCAGATGTCGCGGGCAATCATGATGTCCTCCGCCGCACGCGGAATGCCTTTGAGCCCCGTCAGCGTGGAATTGTACCCCTCATTGACCACGCCGCCGTCGGCAAGGACCTTGTCCTCACAATGACAGAGGCATACCATGCCAAAGCCGGAGGCATATTCCATGGCGAGGCGCATCAGGCGGGAATTGACGACGGAAACGCCGTCGTCCGAGAGGGCGACCGCCCCTTCCGCCTTCATTTCGCCGATGTCGGCAAGTTCGGCTCCCTTCTCCCCGCGCGTGATGGCGCCGATGGGACGGACTTTGCAGAGCCCGACCTCTTCGCCGCGGCGGCGGATATACCCCACCACCGCCTTGTTGTCCGCCACGGGATTGGTGTTGGGCATGCAGCAGACCTGCGTGAACCCGCCGTGCACCGCCGCCTCGGAGCCGCTTTGAATGTCCTCTTTGTATTCATACCCCGGCTCGCGCAAATGCACGTGCATGTCGATGAGCCCCGGGAAGGCATACAGCCCGCTTGCATCGATCTTCTCTTTTTCCCCGTCCGCGGGAATGTTTTCCGCGATCCGTACGATCTTACCGTTCTTCACCAGAATATCGCCGTCCCTGACGCCGTCGAGCAAAACAATTTTCGCGTTTTTGATCAACATATCCTTTATTTCTCCTTAATCGATGATCTTCACATTTGCTGGTTTCTGTACTGCGTGATGAGGAACAGCACCGCCATGCGCACGGCGACGCCGCTCAATACCTGGTCGAGGATCAAGCTGGCGTTGTCGTCGATGAGGCTGCCCGTCAACTCCACGCCGCGGTTGACGGGACCGGGGTGCATGATGATCGCCGTCGGCTTGGCGCGGGAGAAAATCTCACGGTTGACGCCGTAAAAACGGGCATATTCGCCGAGGGAAGGGAAGTTGCCCGCCTGCTGGCGTTCGAGTTGGATCCGAAGCCCCATCACCACGTCGGCGCCCTCCACCGCCTCTTCCCGGCTCCTGCATATCTTGGCGCCCATCCGATCGATGCCTTTGGGGATGAGCGTTTCGGGGGCGTACATCGTAACTTCCGCGCCCAATTTTTTGAGCCCGAAGAGGTTGGACTTTGCCACGCGGGAGTGCGCGATGTCGCCGAGGATGGCGACCTTTAACCCCTTGATCCGCCCGAAGCGCTCGCGCATGGTGCACATATCGAGCAGCGCCTGCGTGGGATGTTCGTTCATGCCGTCGCCGCCGTTGATGACGCTGGCGCGGACGTGCTCGGCAAGGAGTTTGGGCGCGCCGCCCATGGAGTGGCGCATGATGATGAAATCGTTCTTCATGGCGTCGAGCGTTTCACCCGTGTCGATGAGCGTTTCGCCCTTCTTGACCGAAGAGGTGCTTGCGGAAATATTGATGCAGCTCGCGCCCATGTATTTGCAGGCAAGTTCAAAGGACGTGCGCGTGCGCGTGGAGTTCTCGTAAAAGAGGATGGTTGCTGTCTTGCCTTGCAGGTGCGGCAGTTTTTTGATGCCCTGCCGGAGCAGTTTTTTCATGTTCTCCGCCACGTCGAGAATTTCGGTTATCTCTTCGGCGGAAAGATCGTAAAGCCCGATGAGATCTTTGCGTTTTAACATACGCCCTCCCTGATTATTTTCCGAGTTTGGTGATGTAGAGCCTGTCCTCCTGCGCACCGAACTCCTCAAAATCGACCTCGATGCGCTCCGAACGGGACGTGGGAACGTTTTTGCCGACGAAATCGGCGCGCACGGGCACTTCCCGTCCGCCGCGGTCCACGAGGATCAGGAGTTGTATGCTCCCCGGTCTGCCCATGGCAAAAAGCCCTTCGATGGCGGCGCGCACGCTCCTGCCCGTATGCAGAACGTCGTCGCAGAGCACGACCGTCTTGTCCGTTATGTCAAAGGGGAAGCGGTTGACCGTCGCGTCGGGCACGAAAAAGGAAGACACCAGATCGTCCCGATATATGCCGATGTCGATGCCCGCACACGGGATGTCGACGCCCTCCTGCTGCGCAAGATACCGCCGCACGCGGTTGGCGACGACCTCGCCGCCGCGCTTGATGCCGACGAGCACCACGTTCCGCATATCCGAATTGCGCTCCAAGATCTCGTGCGAAAGCCGTATGATCGTGCGGCGCACGGCATTTTTGTCCAGAATGACCGTATTGTTCATAAGCGTTCTCCACCTCTGCTTTTGACCGCAAAAAAGCCCCGCGTATACGGCGATACGCGGGGCTGACGGTACAATCCTTCCTGACGGAAGGTCTATTTCATCTTGCGGGAACAACGTTGTGGTATCTCCGTACCGTAGCGCGGCATCTCCGTACCGCTTTCAAACTGTCTTCATTGTACTACCGCCGCAAGCGTTTGTCAAGCGTTTGGGGAAAACAAAAAATATTTTCCCCGCCGAAAGCAAAAAGAGTCCCCAAGGCAAAGCCGCGGGCTCTTTTGCGCTCACAATATTTTTTTCAGACGGAAGCCGAGTTTGTCGCAGGACGTGAGATAGTATTTCACGCCGTTTTTCTCGCTCTCCGACGGATAGTAAAAGGTGCCGTGCACATGCCCGAAGACGACGGCTTTCACGCCGTGTTCTTCAAACAGACGGGAAAAGAGGGTGTCCTCTTTGTGCGCCGTGAAGGGCGGATAGTGGATCATGGCGATGAGTTCGTCCCCCGCCGCGCGGATCTTTTCCGCCGCGGCAAAGGCAAGGCGGAAGCGCTCGGCTTCCCGCAGGTAGATCTTTTCGTCCGCTTCGCCCTGAAATTCGTTGCTGTCCGGGCATACCCAGCCGCGGGAGCCGACAAAGATGTATTTGCCGATCTTCACGCAGTCGTTCTGCAAAAAAATAAAACTGTCGTCGGGCGCCATCGCGCGGATCTTGGTGATGCCGTTCCACCAATAATCATGGTTGCCGCGGATGAATATCTTTTTCCCCGGCAGTCCCGCCAGGGAACAGACGTCATACATCCCCTCTTCCGGGCGCATGCCCCAACTGATGTCCCCCGCGATGAGCACCGCATCGTCCGGCTTTACCTTTTCTTTCCAGTCCTTTTTTATCTTTTCGAAATGCCCTTCCCAGCCTTCGCCGAACACGTTCATGGGCTTGTCGGCTTTGCCCGAAAGGTGCAGATCGGAAACCGCATAGATATCCATGGGGAAAATTATATCACTTTTTTCCCGTTTTGTAAACGATTTTACCGGGGGCGGCGAAGGGACGGCGACCCGTTGCCGCAATAACCCGTCCCGGATGAGCGCGGCGGCTGGCACTTTTTTCGGACAAGCCCTTTACGTTCTTTGAAAAGGCAAAACTTTGTTCGCAGCCGTCATTTCTCCCGCACGCTCACCCGCAGCCTTCTGCCGTCCGTCAGAACGGCGTAAAGACAGTCCTCCTCTCCCCGCGGATAGCGCACGTCCTCCACGTTTTCCGTTTCCGTCATCAGAAATTCCCCGATCGCATACAAAATTTCTTCCCTTATACTTGCTTTCATGTCTTCTTCCTCCGTAAATTTTTTATACTTCTATTATAACCGACACCGTTCGCGCAAGTCAAAGATTTTTCCTGTCTGCTTTTGTCGCATACCGTCGAGTTTTGTCGAAAAGCGATTTTTTTGCATATATTACATTTTTATATTCAATATTATACTATATATTTTTAATATATTATTTTTTAACGCAAACCTGTATAATAGAAAAAAACAGGAAAAGAGTGCATGCAATCATGGTGAAAGAAATCAGAATCAGCCGCAAAGAAAAGAAAAAGGGAGACGATGGATATAAAATCATCTCCGTGCGCATGAAGGAAGAAGTGATGCAAAAACTGGAAGAGATCGCCGCCAAAAGCAACCGCTCGCGCAACGAAGTCATCAACATTTTGCTGGAAGAAGCCATCCGTCTGGTCAAAGTGCAGGAAAACGGCGGCTGAGTTTCCCCCGCCGCGCCCGCCCGTTCCTCCCCGAAAAAAAACGGCAATATGCCGCGCGGACAAAAGCCGCGCGGCATACATTCAAAAGAGAACGTCCGATGCGTTGCAAATATGTACGGTCCCGCAGGAAAAAAGGGGTATGTTATTTGCAGCAGTTCCTGCTCCCCTGCGGATAGAGCGGCAGTTCAAAGAATCCGGCGCAGACCTCGTGCGAGTATTCCTGCGCGGGCGGAATGGCGCAATAGCCGTAAGCGGGAACGAGCAATTCCACGGGCATGGATACTTTGAGGATGACGGTTACGCAGCAATTGACGTTGAAGGTGCCGTTCTGCGAAACGAACGCGCCTTCGGGCGCGACCGCCGAAACGATCGCCTTGACGTTATAGGGCATGATCGACGGCGCGGGAACGAAGAGAAGCACATCCGCGGGCACCGAGATGCTCGCCTGCGCCGTTCCTTCCTTGCCCGCCGCGTCCACATAGACCACCTGCATGGGGATGACCACGGTGCAGGAAACGCGGGCGCACTGTTTATCCGCCTGGCGGTCCACACTCAGATTTTCCACCGCGCCCTTGGAAGAAGAGGAGCGTGCGCTGATAAACGTCAGCGGAAAAGCGGGGTCCGCCGGCGTGAAATCCGAAAGGGTGAGCGCATAGTTTTCAAGCCGGTTCTGCTTGATGCAGGCGTCGAATACCTTTTCCGCCTGAATGCACACTTTTTCGGTCAATCCCGCCATCGGATTGCCGGTAACGGGACCGGGACACTTATCCGACTGGAAATTCGAGAAAAATGACATTGTTTACCTCCGATTGTAATGATTACTCTATCCTATGCACGAACGGGATTTTTCGTGCATTCCCGAGGCGGGAACGAACGGAGAAAACGAATGCAGCGGCTCCCTTTCCCCGATAAAGCAAAAAAACGGATAAAAAATTACCCGCCGCCGTTTTGAAAACGGCGGCGGGTAAAATTGTATTTCGAGCCGTTCTTTTCTGCCGGCATCAAAGTTTCTGCGCGATCGCCTGCAAAAATTCCTTGGAATCGAGTTTGACGGGCGCAACGCCTTCGCGGCGGAAGAGCGGGATGAGATCGCCCGTCATCTTCCCCTCTTCGATGGTTTCGACGGTGGCTTTTTCCAGCCTGTCGGCAAACGCGGAAAGTTCCCTGTTGCCGTCAAGTTCGCCCCGCTTGCGGAGCGCGCCCGTCCAGGCAAAGATAGTCGCCACCGAATTGGTGGACGTCGTTTCACCTTTGAGGTACTTATAATAGTGCCGCGTAACGGTGCCGTGCGCCGCCTCGTATTCATAGTTGCCGTCCGGGGACACGAGCACCGAACTCATCATGCCGAGAGAGCCGTATGCCGTGGCGACCATGTCGCTCATGACGTCGCCGTCATAGTTCTTGCACGCCCACAAAAAGCCGCCTTCGCTGCGGATGACGCGCGCCACGACGTCGTCGATGAGGGTATACATGAACCAAATATCCGCCGCCTCGAATTTTTCCTTGTATTCCCGTTCGTACAGATCGTTGAAGATGTCCTTGAAATGATGGTCATACGTCTTGGAAATGGTGTCCTTGGTCGCAAAGTACATGGGCATCTTCTGTTCGAGGGCATAATTGAAACAGGAACGGGCAAAACTTTCGATGGATCTGTCCACGTTGTGCACCCCCTGCACGATGCCCGCGCCGCCCGCAAAGTCATGCACGAGACGGCGGCGGACTTCTTTGCCTTCCTTATCCTCCACGACAAGATACGCCTTCTCCCCCGCCCCGATGCGGTCCTCCACCGAGTTGTAGATGTCCCCGTAAGCATGACGGGCGAGCACGATGGGCTTCTTCCAGCCGGGGACGTAGGGCGTGATGCCCTTGCAGAGGATGGGCGCGCGGAACACCGTGCCGTCCAGGATGCGGCGGATGGTGCCGTTGGGGCTCTTCCACATCTGTTTGAGGTGATATTCCTCCACGCGCTGGGCATTGGGCGTGATGGTCGCGCACTTGACCGCCACGCCGTATTTTTTGTTGGCTTCCGCCGCCTCGACGGTGATCTTGTCGTCCGTCCGGTCGCGGTTTTCAAGCCCCAAATCGTAATATTCCGTTTTCAGGTCGACATAGGGCAGGATGAGGATGTCCTTGATCCAGCCCCAGAGCACTCTGGTCATTTCGTCGCCGTCCATCTCCACGAGGGGGGTCGTCATCTGAATTTTACTCATGATCGCGTTGTTTCCTCCGAAATAAAAAAATCATTTCCGTTCCATTATACCAAAAACGGAAATGATTTACAAGCGTTTGCGGGCGGTTTTTTGTCCCCTTGCCCTTCCCCTTGCCCTGCCGCACAAAGATCAGCGGGGGGATTTTGCACCGACCGCGGGCAGGGAAGAGAGAATGCCCGTCGCGGGATAACTCCGTTTTTTATACGCCGCGGCGTGAAACGCCTCTTCTATGAGCGAAGAAAACAGTTTGCCCGCCGCCGAAAATTTTTCGGTGAAGAGATAGTAGGAGAGAGAACCCGGCACGGTGTTCATCTCCGAAAAATAGACCTTTTCGCCGCTGACAAGGTAATCGGCGCGCACCATGCCCGAAAAATTGAGTTCTTTGTAAATGCGGCGCGTGTATTCTTTGATCTGTTCCGCCACCCCCGCGGGCAAGACGGCGGGGAAGGTGCTTTTACGGCTCTTTCCCCCCGCGATATATTTTTCGCGGAAAGAGAGGATCTCCTCTTTGGAGAGCGGCTCTTCGCATTCGGAGACGTATATCTCCCCGTCCGCGGCATATGCCGCGCAATTGATGTCCCGCTTGTCGGGCAGGTATTCCTCGACCAGCAGGCGCCCGTCAAAGGCAAACCCCTGTGCCGCCGCGGCGATCAGTTCCTTTTCGTCCCGCGCGACGCCCACGCCGATGCTCGAACCGAGCCGCGCGGGCTTGACGATGACGGGATAGCCGAGCGTCCGCTCCACCCGCGCCGCTTCCCCCGCGGGATCGGCACAAAAGGACGGCTCTTTTAGCGCCGTATAACGCAAAAACGGAATGCCCATGCCCGCGATCAACGGCTTGGAAAGCAACTTATCCATGAACACGCCCGACAGCGCGGCGTCGGGCGAAGCGAGCGGGATGTCGTAAATGCGCATGAGCGCGGCGACGCCGCCCCCTTCCCCCCAGCCGCCGTGGCAGCAGTTGAAGGCACAGTCCACGTGCGCCAGGGGTTGGAGTTTTTTGCCGAAACGGCAGACCGTGCCCCGCACAAACAATATTTTCGTGAACGCCGCCGTGTCCCCGCGGGAAAAACTTTTGACGTCGAACATGGCAGGCGAAGTAAAAAAATCCCCCTCTCTGTCGATGTAGACGGGCAGAAGGTCATATGCCTGCCGTTTGAGAATGTTGAGGACGAATACCCCCGTGAGAACGGAGATCTCGTGTTCAAAGGACGGTCCGCCGAAGAGCACCGCCACGGTTTTGCGCGGCGGACGCTCCCCCTTTTTTCCCTTTTTCGTGCGCCGAATGTCCATACAAAAAACACCTCCGCAGAAACAGATTTTTCCTCTTTCGTCCTGCTTTGGTGTTTCGTTTTGTTCGCGGCAGAAAAACGCCGCGTTTTTTCTTTTTTTCAAAATCATCCCGTTTTCAAAGCGGTCCCGCGCCGCGGCGCTGCGCCGCCCGCTCAGGCATAGATGTCGGGCAGATCGTTGAGAAAGAGCACAACGGCACTCTCGCAAATCAGCGACGGCAGCGCATCCTGCGCTTGGCGCAGCGTGGGGAATATGTGCACTTTCGCCTCGTCGCCGCCGGCGGCAAGATACCCCCGTTTCACCGCGCCGACCAAAGTATCCCCGACCAGCACCACTTCGTCCAGCCCCGCAAGGGACGCGCCGAAGGCTTCGTTCGATTCCTTTTCAAGTATGCCCAACTCGACGAGCCCGGGCGTAACGATGATCTTCTTCCCCGAAAACCCGCGCAGCGTTTCCACCGCGTCCGCCGCGCCGACGGGATTGGCGTTGTAACTGTCGTCGATGACCGTAACGCCGTCGCGGCGCAGAACTTGCAGGCGGTGCGGCACATACTCCAATTT
The DNA here is from genome assembly GCA_944372515.1 of uncultured Clostridia bacterium. GTDB lineage: Bacteria > Bacillota > Clostridia > Christensenellales > Borkfalkiaceae > RGIG4074. Next base: position 87,057 of record CALVZM010000046.1, on the reverse strand, counting down.
GCGGCAGGCTTCGGCGATCTGTTCGCACGTTACCCCCAGACGCAAAGCAAGCGCCGCCGCCAGGGCGATGTTCTTTGCCGTGTGCCGACCCAAAAGAACGGTCCGTATTCCGGCTTCCTTTCCGTCGGCAAGGAGCGTGAAGGACGTGCCGTTTTCATCGGACACGACGTCCCTGTATGCACTCTCGTCCACGCGGACGATCTCCCGTCCGCAGGCGTTTTCCAGCGCCTTCTCCGTATTTTCGTCCATACCGACGAAGACCGCCCCGTCCGCCGCCGTGCCCGCAAATATCTCGCTCTTGGCGGCGATGACGTTTTCCATGCTTCCAAACGATTCGAGGTGCTGGGCGCAGATGCCCGTCAAAACGGAATACTGCGGGCGGACGAGCGCGCAAAGTTCGGCAATGTCCCCTTGGTTTCTCGCTCCCATCTCGGCAATGAATACGTCATAGGGCGCGCCCTTGTATTCGTGGATGCTTTTCGCGATGCCCATGGGCGTGTTGTAGGACGCGGGCGTGGCAAAGACGGTGTATTTTTCGGAAAGCATCGCCGCCAGGATGTGTTTCACCGAAGTTTTGGCAAAACTCCCCGTGATGCCGATGCGGACGCAGTCCTTCCGCTCGTCTAACATTTCTTTCGCCCGCGCGATATACTTTCGGTTGCGCCGCTTTTCAAAGGGGCTTGCGATCAGGTTGGCAAGGCACGCAAGCGGCGGCAGGGCAAAGGGCAGCAGGGCGAGGGGCGCATACCGCCAGACGCCGAAGAGGGTGCTCTCCGCATAATACGCGATGACGTTGAGCGCCGCCACCGCCGCATAGAGCAGGACGGCAAGCAGGAAGAAATACACCAAAAAAAGACGGCTTAGCCGCGGCGTGCGGGCGGCGGGGACTTTGAGCGCATATTTTCTGTCCGCCACGGCAAACGCGACGCAGAAGAACAAAAAGGGCAGGGCAGCGATGCGGAACGCCGCTTCTTCGCCCAGGAAGGAGAAACAGACCCCCAAAAGCCCGACGAGCAGGATGAGCATGAGTGCGAGAAGGCAATATTGCTGGAAGAGCATGTTCTCCCTGCGCGCATACCAGGCGAGCATTTTTTTACCGACGTAACCGCTCTGCTGCAAGATCGCCAGCGGCTTATAGGAACAGGCGGTGAAGAGGACCGCCAGCACGATCGCCGTCCCCGCATATTCCAAAACATAAGGCAGACTCAAAGGTTCCATGGTATTCCGTTCAACCTCCCGATTGGTTTTTTATCCTCTCTTTTCCCCGTTAAAACAAGGCATGGTATTGCCCCGTGCCCTCAAAGTTCCAAAAATTCCTCGACGAGCGCATTGAAGGAAAGCGGGTCGTCGAGAAAGGCAAAATGCCCGCAAGCGGGCAGAATTTCCAGACGGCTGCCCTCGATCGCCGCGTGATAGACCGCCCCCGCCGCAGGCGGCGTCTCGCCGTCCGCCCCGCCGTATAAAAGCAGGACGGGATTTTTGATCTTCGCCGCCGCGGCGCGCAGATCCTCGTTGACGATCTTTTTATAACTCTCCCGCATGACGGGCGGCAGCGCACGGTATTCCGCCGAACCGAAATGCCGATCGGCAAATGCGGGAAAAAAACGCCGCACAAAGCGATACGCCCCCACTTTCGCGCGGTACGCCGCCGTGCGGCGGGGCACGATGCCCGCCGCGCCCGTCAGGATCATCCGATCGAAAAAATCCCCGTCCGCCGCGGCGATCTTGACCGCGACGCGCGCCCCGAACGAATGGGCAAGCACGTGCGGGCGGACCAGACGGAGCGAGCGGACCAGCCCGCGCGCCTCTTCGGCGTATTCTTCCACCGCCCACGGCGCCGACAGCGGCGGCGCGTCGCCGAATCCGGAAAAATCAAAAGCCGTAACCCGAAAAAAACGGGAAAAATGATCGATCTGGGGTAAAAAACATTCCTTTCTCGCGCCGTAACCGTGCAGGAACAACAGATCCCTGCCCGTCCCGCGCTGCAAAATGCGGCTCGCCGTCGTCCTTCCCCCCCTTGTTCGGTTTTCAGATTTTTTCGTCCGAAAGTTTTCTGACCATGACGAGGGCGTCCTCGCCGTCCGGATAGTAATGTTTTCGCACGGAGATCGCGCGGAAACTCTCGCTTTCGTAAAGTTGCCGCGCGTGCGCGTTGGACGGACGCACTTCCAGAAACAACTCTTTCATGCCGCGGCGGCGGGCACCGCCGATCAGCCGCCGCACCATCGTCCTGCCGATGCCGCGGCCGCGGAAGGCGGGCGCAACGGCAATGTTCAGAAGGTCGGCGGTGTCCACGGCACACTGCACGCAGCCATAGGCGACAAGGTGCCTTTCTTCCCCGTCTTTCCCCTCTTCTTCACAGAGTTCCCCGAAAAAACCGGGCTGCGAAAAGGAAGAGGCAAACATCTGATAATCCCAACTCTCTCCCGCAAAGCACTCTCTTTCCAGCGCGGCGATAGAGAGAATATCGGTATAATCCCAACTCCTGTAAATCATCGGCGGTTCTCCTCCGCCTGGCTGCGGCGCACATAGACCGCCCGCAGGGCTTCGGGCGGCACGAAATTGTCCCGCACCCGGCTCTTTGCCTCGACCGCCGCCAAAAGTCCCGCCTGCATGTCGGCGGAAACCGCCCCCGCAAAGGGCAACGCCCCGTGCCCCGCGATGAGATATCCCTCCGCGGCGGCAAGCGCCGCCGCCTCTTCCCGAGATAGATGGGACGGGGGCAAGAGCGGCGCCTTGTCTTCGTCAAACCCAGCGGCGTAAAAACAGTCATGCCCCGCGGGAAAGAGCGCGAGCGTTCTGACTCTACCCGTAGTATATGCGGCGGCTTCAAAAGAGGTTACGGGCAGGGCGGGACGGGAAAGCGCCGTGCAGAACCCCTTGACCGTGGCAATGCCGATGCGGATGCCGGTGAAGGAGCCCGCGCCCGAAACGCAGGCGAAAAAATCACAATCGGCAAGACCCATGCCCGCCTTTTTTAAGGTTTGTTCCACGGTATCGAGCAGCACGACGGAGTGCCGCATGGCACAGTCGGGCAGGTAAGATGTATAGATCTTTCCCGCCTTGTCGCGCGCGATGACCGTCAGATATTCCGCGGCGGTGTCCACCGCCAGAAAACTCTTCATCCGATCCTGATCTCCCTTGTATTTTCTCCCGTTTTTTCAATGCTCACCCGTATGCAGCGGGCGGGCAGAAGTTCCGCGATGCGGTCCGGCCACTCCACGAGGCAAACGCCGCCCGCATCGAAATAATCGGCGAGCCCCAGCCCTTCCGCCTGCGCCGCACTCTCGATGCGGTAACAGTCGTAATGATACAACGGACAGGTCTTGCCCTCGTATTCGTTCATGTAGGCATAGGTCGGGGAAGTAACCTCTTCCGACACACCCATGCCCAGCGCAACGCCCTTGGCAAAGAGGGTCTTGCCCGCGCCGAGGTCGCCGAGGAGCAGGACGGTGTCCCCCCTTTTGAGCCTTTCGCCGAAACGGCGCGCCAATTCGGTTGTCTCCTCTGCCGAGGACGAGAAAAATACGGTCATAACCGTATTATATACCTTATGACCGCATTTTGCAAGTTATTTGATTTGATTTTTATGTCTTTCAGAATTTTGCGAGGAACTTGGATATCCGCTTATAGACCAGCGCGGTCGCCGCCGACGCGATCAGACAGCGCAGGAGATTGAAGGGAATGACCGACAGCCAAAGGTAATAATCGTAGAACGTGTCCGCCGTAATCGCGGGGAAGAGCGGACGGATCATGCCCAGGATCGGCTCCCAGCCGCCCATGACGTTGATGAACCACGGCACGACGATGAAGCGGTTGGTGAACACGGCGAAAAGGGCGGAAGCGACGCCGCCGACCGCCATGGCGAGCAGGGCGCCTTTGAAGGTGCGGCGGTAGCGGTAGATCAGCCCCGCGGGCAAGACGAGCGCCAGCCCGCACAGAAGATCGGAAAATTCCCCCGAAAAACCCGTCGTGGACAGGGGCAGTTTGAGCAGAATCTTGACGAGCACGATGATGCTGCCGCCGAGCGGACCGAGCGCGAACGTGCCGATGAGCGCGGGAACGTCCGAAAAGTTCAGTTCCAGCCAGGACGGGAACAGGACGGAGAGCGGAAATTTCGGAAAGAGGTACAATACATACGCCAGGGCGGCAAACACGCCGACTTTGGCAAAATACCGCGCCGGGTGATTTTTTGAGGCGGGGTGTGCCGCAGGCGCCTTTTCCGCCCTTGCGCCCTCTTCCCCCGCGGGAACGTGCAGCGCGCGCCCTTCTTCCTTCTTTTGCATCGGTTCCATGGTCAAAAAACATCTCCTTTTTGTATAGAATTTTTTTATTGAAGTTCTTTGACCGTGAAAAACAAAGCGCCCCTTCGGAAAATGCCGAAGGGGCGCGGAAAATTTTCCGCGTTTGAAAAAAATCTTTTTTCATCCGGACTATACCGTCGGTACGGGAATCGCACCCGTTCGGGCGTTGCGGCGTGGCGCCGCGCGGCTTCGCAGACTCTACTGCCGGTGGGGAATTTCACCCCGCCCCAAAGAATTTCAATCTGTCTTTATTATATCCCTTTCCCCGCCCGCTGTCAAGCGTTTGCAGGGCGCCGCGGGAAAAATGCAGTCCCCGCCCGGTCCCTCTCACAGGCGGGCGGCGTCCTTATCCTTGTTTTCGCCCTGCGCGAGATAGAGATCGAACTCGGCATCGAGGTCGAACTCTTCCGCCGAATCGAAGGCGGCGAGTTTGGAGACGGAAACTTCATAAGCCGTCATGGTCTTCACTTCGTTTTCCGAAAGCCGCTTCTGGTATTCCCGCGACTGGATCCTGCCCGACAGGGCGATCCTGTCCCCGACGTTGAGCCCCCGCACGAAACGGGCGTTGCGTCCCCACGCGATGCACGGGATATAATCCGACTTGTTATAAGCGCGGTTGACGGCGATGAGGATATCGGCGATCTCGCGGTTGAAAGGCGTGGTGCGGTAGACGGGCGGCTTGCAGATGTAGCCGCTCAAAACGATGCTGTTGGGGTTGCGGGCGGGCGCTTCGGGCAGGAGTTCGCGCACGAACACCGTGAGCATGAGCCGCGATCTGCCGTTTTCCAACTTGTTGTAACTGCGGAACTGTCCCAGCGCGCAGACGGACGCACCCGGGCGGAGGCTGCCCGCCGCGATGAGCCGTTCGGAAACGGTGATGGGCAAAATATCCCGCTGCCCCGAAAGGCGTGCGACGCTGACAAAAAATTCATAAAACCCTTCGCCGTACACCTCGTGCGAAAATACGGCTTCGGAGACGATCTCTCCCATAACAAAAACTTTGTTGTTCTTTTCCGCTGCGTAATTCATGATAACCTCCCTCGTTCTTTCAGTTTTCTTCGCTCGGAATCTGTCTGCCCGTGGCATCCATGCCATAGTTTTCCCGATAAATGAGTTCCCCCACCGTTACGAAGGTATACCCGCGGTTTTTCAGTGTGGAAAGAAGCAGGGGCAGCGCTTCTGCGGTGTGCAGACCGTTGTTGTGGCAGAGGATGACGGAGCCGTCCCGCACGCCGTTGACGACGCGCAGGGAAATGTCCGTCGCGCTCAGGTCCTTCCAATCCAGGGAATCGACGTCCCATTGGATGGTGTAATAGCCGAGCGCCGTCGCCGTGTCGATCAGCAGATCGTCATAGTCGCCGTAAGGCGGGCGGAAGAGATCGACCGTCTTGCCCGTAACCGCGCGGATGGCGGCGGAGGACGAGGTCAGTTCCCGCTCGATCTCCTCCGCGGACTGTCGGCTCATATAGGAGTGCGTGGCGGAATGCGTGCCGATCTCCATGCCCGCCGCGTCGATCTTGCGGACGTAATCGGGATATTTCTCCGTCCAGAACTGCACCATGAAAAAGGTCGCTTTCACGTCCGCCGCGGACAGCGCCGACAAAATGCCGTCGGTGTGTTCGGTCCCCCAGGCGCAGTCGAAGGTGATGGCGATCTTTTTGTCCTGCCTTTCCACGCTGTAAATGGGCAGGGAACGCACCGTTCCGCCGAAAAACACGGCATACGCCCCCGAAGTGCGCACGGCAAGCAGACAGGCGAGAAAGACCGCCGCCGCCCCCAGCACGAAAGGCACTCTCTTCATCGGGATACCGGATTTCATCTGACCACCCTATTATACGGAAAAATTTACCGTCCGCAGCAGAATTTTTTGTCGTTTCCGCACTTTTTTCGTCGGATCTTTCTGCCGTAAAAAAGAACGGCGGAACGGTATAGTCTACTCTATGCCGCTCCGCCGCCGTTTATGCAAAAAGATATCCCCTTCGGGAAGGAAGGGGATATCTTTTTTATGTTTCCGGGGAAGGAAAGTTATTGATCGGGAGTGATCGCGTCCAATTGTGTGAGCACGGCAGCGGCGTCATACACGCGCAACGTGAAATAGTCCATGTTGCCGGAAGGCGCCGAATTGTCCGCACCGGGATTGATGCTGTTGTTCGACAGGACGATGATATTTTCGCCCGCTTTGAGTTCGATCTCGGCGATGGTGTATTCCTTCCAGTCAAGCCACGGATTGACGGTGGTGGATTCGATCACCACGTCGTCGGCAATGGTCGCCTGTTCGCCGTTGACGGTCAGCGTGTGCGTGGCATTGAACTGATACTCCGCGGATTGCCGTCCGATGCAGAGGATGAAGTCGGCTTTGACGGCAGCCGTCGAATTGAGTTTCAGCGTGATGTTGCCGTCGGCGTTCTTCTGCACATAGTCGGATTTGTAATATTCACTGTCCCGCCATTCGTCCGTCGCCACGGTTTCCGTCCGGTAGTTCGGCAGTTGGAAATAACTGTTGATCGTCCTTTGCAGCGAGTTTGCGATCACGCCGCCGACGATGAGTGCGGCGAGCAGAACGGCAAATACAGCCGTCAGCGTGATCCATAAAGGTTTTTTCAGAATCTTCATTGAACCCTCCTGAAATAAGTCGTTCAAGCGCAAGACCCCGCCCGTTTTGCCGTTCGGACTTCGCCCGGGATGATGTTAGAAATTAACAAAAACTACCGCGGAATTTCACGCTCGACCATATGGCATTATACCCCCCCCGCTGTCATTTGCATTTCTTCCTTTTTTGTGAAAAAATATAAAAATTGCAGTTCTTCCACGGTTATATTGCGTTTCTTCTTTTTGTGAAAAATTGTAAAAAAAAGAGCGACGGGGCGCCACCTTTGCAAGGTGCGCCCCGCCGCTTGGAATGAAAAATTTTTCAGGAGATCGCTGTGTATATTCTGTATTTTTTCTTTGATTATAACCGCCTTCTATCACGGGCAGGCGTCGGTTTTGTGAAAATCGGGCGAAAAAACAGCCGCCCGCGGAAAAATTTTCCCGCGGGCGGCGATGTTACCGAAAGAGCCCTGTGTTTTATTCGAGTTCAAACGCGCCCGTGTAGAGTTGATAATACACGCCCTTCTGCGCGATGAGTTGCTCGTGATTGCCCCGCTCGATGATCCTGCCGTGGTCGAGCACCATGATGGCGTCCGAGTTCTGGATGGTGGAGAGGCGGTGGGCGATGACAAAGACCGTTCTGCCCTTCATGAGGGCATCCATGCCCTTCTGCACCAGCACCTCGGTGCGGGTGTCGATGGAAGAGGTCGCCTCGTCGAGGATCATGACGGGCGGATCGGCGACCGCCGCGCGGGCGATGGAGAGGAGTTGGCGCTGCCCCTGCGAGAGATTGGAAGCCTCGTGCCGCAGCACGGTGTTGTAGCCCTCGGGCAGGCGGGTGATGAAGTCATGCGCGTTGGCGAGTTTCGCCGCGGCGATGCACTCTTCGTCCGTCGCGTCCAGACGGCCGTAACGGATGTTCTCCATGATGGTGCCCGTGAACAGGTTGGTGTCCTGCAACACGATGCCCATGGAGCGGCGCAGGTCGTCCTTTTTGATCTTATTGATGTTGATGCCGTCATAGCGGATCTTGCCGTCGGCGATGTCGTAGAAGCGGTTCAGCAAATTGGTGATGGTCGTCTTGCCCGCACCCGTGGAGCCGACGAAGGCGATCTTCTGTCCGGGTTTGGCATAGATGCTCACGTCGTGCAGCACGATCTTTTCGGGCACATAGCCGAAATCCACGTTGAAGAGGCGGATGTCGCCTTTGAGTTCGGTGTACGTAACCGTTCCGTCCGCCTGATGGGGATGCCGCCACGCCCATTTGCCCGTACGTTCCTGCGTTTCGGTGATGTTGCCGTTTTCATCGATCCGCGCATTGACGAGTTTGACATAGCCGTTGTCCTCTTCGGGCTTTTCGTCGAGGAGCATGAAGATACGCTCGGCGCCCGCAAGACCCATGACGACGGAGTTGATCTGCATGGAGACCTGCCCGATGTTGAGGGAGAACTGGCGGGACATGTTGAGGAACATGGCGATGACCGTGGTCGAGATGATGCCCGCCGACCAGCCCGTGATGGCGAGATTGTGCACTTTCAGATTGACGAGGATGCCCGCGACGATCGCCGTGATGACAAAGACGAAGTGCCCGATGTTCATGACGGCGGGCATGAGGATGTTGCCGTAGGTGTTGGCGCGGTCGGAAGCGTCGCAGAGTTCTTCGTTGATCTTGTCGAAGCCCTTCTTTGCCTCTTCCTCGTGGCAGAAGACTTTAATGACCTTCTGTCCGCCGATCATCTCTTCGATGAAGCCCTCCGCCTTGCCCGTAACCGCCTGCTGGCGGACGAACTGCCGCGCGCTGCGGCTGCCCACGAACTTGGCGACGAACGCCATTAAAAGCACGCCCGCAATGACCACGAGCAGCAGCCAAAGGCTGTAAAGGAACATATAGACGAGCAGCGCGCCCGCCGCGATGATCGAATAGAACACCTGCGGAATGCTCATGGAAATGAGTTGGCGCAGGGCGTCGGTATCGTTGGTGTAGACGCTCATGATGTCGCCGTGGGTGTGCGTGTCGAAGAAGCGGATGGGCAGGTCCTGCATGTGGTCGAACATGTCGTTGCGCACATGTTTCAAAAAGCCCTGCGTTACGATCGCCATGGTCTGGTTGTAATATGCCGACGCGGTGAGAGCGAGGACATACATGGCAGCCATGCCCGCGATGATGAGGAACAAATTGTCCGAGACCTGTTCCCACGGAACGGGCGCAATGCCCTGGGCGGGATTGCCCACGAGGGGGTTGATGACCTGTTCGAGCACCTGCCCCATGAAGAAGGTGGAACTGATGCCCGCCACCGCCGTGATCGCAATGCAGACGAACACGGAGATCATGCGCCATTTATAATAGTGGAAGAGATAACCCAGCAGCCGCGCAAGCGTCTTGAAGGTGTGCACTTTGGGTTTTGCCTGTGTCCGGTTACTCATTGTCTTCCCCTCCTTCTTCCTTTTTTGCAGGGACGTCCGTCTCCGAAGCCCTGTTCTGCGAATAATATACTTCCTTATAGATCTCGTTGCCCGCCAGGAGTTCCTCGTGCGTGCCGATGGCGTCGATCCTGCCGCCGTCCATGACGATGATGCGGTCGGCGTCCTGCACGGAAGAGACGCGCTGCGCGATGATGATCTTGGTTACCGACGGGATCTCGTCGCGGAAAGAGCGGCGGATGAGGGCGTCCGTCTTGGTGTCCACGGCGCTCGTCGAGTCGTCGAGGATGAGCACTTTGGGGTCTTTCAGCAGGGCGCGCGCGATGCACAGGCGCTGTTTCTGTCCGCCCGAAACGTTGGTGCCGCCCTGTTCGATGTAGGTGTCGTATTTATCGGGGAACGCCTGAATGAAGTCGTCGGCGCAGGCGAGGCGGCAGACCCGCTCGATCTCCTCGTCGGTCGCGTCCTTCTTGCCCCAGCGCAGGTTCTCCTTGATGGTGCCCGAAAAGAGCACGTTCTTTTGCAGGACCATGGCGACCTTGTTGCGCAGCGATTCGATGTCGTAATCCTTGACGTTGACGCCGCCGACGTACACCGCCCCTTCCGTGGCGTCATAGAGCCGGGGGATGAGATTGACGAGGGTGGATTTGGAGGCACCCGTGCCGCCGAGGATGCCGATGGTCTCGCCCGAACGGATGTGCAGGTTGACGCCCGAAAGGGCAAACCGCTCGGCGGTCGGCGAATATTTGAAATTGACGTTGTCGAAAACGATGTCGCCGTCCCTGACTTCTTTCACGGCATTGTCGGGGGAGAGAATGTTGCTCTTTTCGGAGAGCACCGCCACGATGCGTTCGCCCGACGTGCGCGCGATGATGATCATGACGAGCACCATGGAAAGTTGCATGATGGCGGAGAGGATCTGGGACGCATACATGATGAGGACGGTGATGTCCGCTTCCTGCACGGGGTCGGAAAGGTTGTTGCGCGTCAGAAGCGCGCCCAGAAGGAAGATGAGCAGGAAGGAAAGCCAGATGCAGAACTGCATGGCGGGGTGGTTGACCGCCATGATGCGTTCGCCGAGGGTGAAGTCGCGGCATACGTCCTCGGACGCCCTGCCGAATTTTTGCTCTTCATGCTCCTCGCGCACGAACGCCTTGACCACGCGGATGCCCTTGATGTTTTCACGCACCGAACGGTTCATGTTGTCGTATTTTTTGAAAACGCGGTCGAAAATGGGATGCGTTTTGAGGATGACGAACACCAACACCCCCGCCAGCACGGGGATGAGCGCGACGAACACAAAGGAAATGGTTACGTTGACCGTGAACGCCATGGCGAGCGAAAAGATGAGCATGAGCGGGCAGCGGATGGCGACGCGGATGATCATCATGAACGCCATCTGCACGTTGGTTACGTCCGTCGTCAGACGGGTTACCAGGCTGGACGTGGAAAATTTGTCGATGTTTGAAAACGAATAGTCCTGGATGGCGTAATACATATCTTTACGCAGATTTTTGGCAAATCCCGCGCTTGCCCTTGCCGCAAACCTGCCCGAAAGCATGCCGAACGCCAAAGACAAGAGCGCCATGCCGATGAGGATGCCGCCGTAGTAACCGATCGTGCCCATGGAAATGGACGATTCTTCCCGCTGGATGACTTCGATGAATTGCATGATGACGAGAGGCATCAGGCATTCCATGACGACTTCCAGCGAGACAAACACGGGGGACAGTATGGACGAGCGCTTGTATTCCCGTATGCTCTTAGCCAATGTTCTGATCATTCCTGTACTCCTTTTACTGCTGAATTCTTTGCAATGTTTTGACCTTTCCTGACCGTTTTTTAACGGCGGCGAAAACGGATAAACGCCGTTTTTATGCGGGGCATGCCCGCAAACAACGGGGTATCTTATGCTTGACGGCGGAAGGCTTTCCGCCGAAAAACCGCTCAAACAAATTCTTCCATGTTGCGGAGAAAGCGGTCGACATAATCGAAAAACGCCGCAAGTTCTTCCTGAGAAAAGCCCTTGACGAGTTGTTTTTCCGCCCGTTCGAGTTGCGCCTGCAAGCGGCGGCGCACTTCCCGCGCGTATTCGGTCAGTTCGATTTTTTTCAGGCGCGCGTCCCGCGCCACGGGCACACGGCGGATGAGTCCGTCCTGCTCCATCGACTGCAAAAGCACGGTCGCCGTCGCACGGCTGACGCCGAACTCGGCTTCCACGTCCCTTTGGAACACGTCCGCGCTTTCGTTGCGGAAGAGAAAGTTCAATATCCAGATGCGGATGCCCGTCAGTCTTTCGTTCTCCTTGACGGCGGGAATGTTGTCGATCGCCCGGTTGATGCGGTGCGTCAGCGTCCTGACCGCCCCGCCGACGTGTCTTTTGTCCATTTTTTTACCCCGAAAATGAAAAAAGTGCCTGTTTGTTAGGTTACCTAACATTATATGCACCAAAAAAAATATTGTCAAGAAAATCGAGCGGAAAAAAATGAATTTTATCAAAAAATTTTTCCCTGCCGCCCTTTGCGGAAAGGGACTATTTTCCCTTCCCGTCCGGAAAAAAGACGGCGGGAGGCAATACCGCGCTCCCCGCCGCCTTTTTTGCTTTGTTTTTTGGTTTCCCGTCATCGGAAAATCATATATGCCGCCCCGCCGCCCGTTCAGACGATGCCGAGGAAGGCTTGCAGTTCGCCGAACCCGCCGCGGGCATACTTTGCAATGTCCGCGTTGCCGCGGTTGATCAGACAGTCGGTCAGCAAAAAAGTCTTCATCCCCGCTTTTTCCGCCGCCATATCCTCTTCGACGTCGTTGCCGACCATCAGGCATTCCTCGGGGGCATGCCCTATCTTTCGGAGGATTTCCCTGTAATATTCCGGATTCGGTTTGCAGAAACGGGAATTTTCATAGGCGGTGATCAAAGAAAAATGCTCCCGCGCGGCGCCCGACCAGGCAAGGCGCTTTTGCTGCGCCGCCATGGGGAACACGGGATTGGTCGCCAAAACGAGCGTGCAGCCGCTCTCACGGATCCGTGCCACCGTTTCGCCCGCCAGCGGATTGAACCCGCAGGCGGCGCGCAGCGCGTCGAAATCCTGCCGGTAAAACTCGTCGAAGAGAGGGCGGTCGCCGCGGGCGTCCGCGCCGAAAGCCGCGGTGAAAATATCCCAGAACACCTCTTCGTTGGAGCGTTTTCCGTCGTTCTTCACCATGCCCGCCACGCCGCGCCACACGGCGTCTGCCATCGCGCGGGGGTCATAGCCGTAAGGGGCGAATTTGCGCGAGAGCGCACCGAAATATTGTTTTGTGAACGCATCCGCGTCCATCGGCAGAAGCGTGCCGTCCATATCAAAAAAAATCGCTTTGAACATATCCGTTCCCTCTTCGATCCTCAAAATCCTTCAAACATCCCTTCACGGCGCAAAATGTCCTGCGCCGTCGCCCGCCTCTCCCCGTCCTTCCGGGTCGAAACGGAAAAATTCCTTGTTGGCAAAGAGGAGATGCAAATACCGCTTCAACTCGGGCATGGGTATTTGCCGTCCCTTTTGCAGCCACCACTTTCCAAGATAAACGATGTTCACCGCATAATATTCCGCGAGCAGTTCGGCGGGCAGCCGCAGCAAGACGCCCGTTTCCTGCAATTGCAGCAGGTTGCGGTATATCTCCTTTGCCGTATAATCGTGCAACTGTTCCGAAAAGGTGCCGTTGGCGTCCGCATTCCGGAGTTTCCGCAGAAAACTTTCGTTTTCCAGGAAAAAGCGCGCGATCTTTTCCAGCGTCTCCTCGATCCTCTGCAAATCAAAATGTTCGTCCATGCTCCACTGCACGAAACTGCGGAAAAACTCTTCAAACATATAGCGCAAAAGATCGAATTTATCCTCAAAATAGGTATAAAACGTCGAATGCGGCACCATGGAAAGCGCGCATATCTCCTTGACCGTGATGTCGTCGAACGATTTTTTCCCCATGAGTTCGCCGAGCGCGTCCGACAGCAATCGCAGCGTGCGCCGCGCCCCCGTGCCGAGCGGCTTGTCCGTTTTTTTCATCCCCTTTTTCCTCCGAAAAAAACCACGCTCTCATTATATCTTTTTTCGCCGTCCTTGTAAAGCGCCCCGCACGGTTTTTTTGGATAAAAATAAAAAAATGTCCGAATTTGGATATTTATACAAAAGCATTTGCCCCGAACGCTTTGCAAAACGTAAAATTTTGGATTATAATAAAATTGCATTTCACAAAGAAACATCTCGGGAGCAAGCCATGAAAAAATTAGCCGATTTCGTCATCCGATACCGCCACACCTTCACGGGGATCTATGTCGTGCTCATCCTCATATGCGCGCTCATGATCCCCTTCGTGAACACCAACTACGACATGACAAAATACCTCGACGACGGGGCGCCGTCCGTCTCTTCGCTCCATAAAATGGAAGAGGAATTCGGAAGCGTCGGCACCGCGCAACTGATGGTCGAAAATATCGCGGAAGAAGACGCGCAAGCGCTCATGTCGGACATCTTGAACGTCCCGGGCGTGAGCGCCGTCGTCTTTGACGCCGACGACCCCGCCTCTTACAAAGACGGCAGCGCCCTTTACAAGATCTTCCTCGAAACGGGCAATTACGAAGTGGCAACGGACGCCGTCATCGAAGGCATACGCGCCGCGCTCGCAGAACACGACGTTGCCATGAACGGCGGGGCGGTGCAGTCGCAATACCTGCGCACGGGCGTTTCGACGGACATGATCGTCATTCTCGTCGTTGCGGTCGCCATCGTGTTCGGCATCCTGCTGCTCACGTCCAACTCCTGGGCGGACGTGCTGCTCCTCGCCGTCGCGGTGGCGGGAGCACTCGTCCTCAACCGGGGCACCAACCTCGTCCTCGGCGAGATCTCCTGCGTTACCAAACCGATCTGCGCGGTCATGCAATTGGCGCTCGCCATGGACTATTCCATCATCCTGCTCCACCGTTTCGATGAAGAAACGAACAAGGGACTGAACGAACGCGAAGCCATTTCCACCGCCCTGGCAAAGACCTTTGCCCCCGTTTCGGCAAGCAGCCTGACGACGATCGCGGGGCTGGTCGCCCTGATGTTCATGCAGTTCACCATCGGCTTCGATATAGGCATGGTACTCGCCAAAGGCGTGCTCATCTCCCTTCTATGCGTGTTCTTCTTCATGCCCGCCTTTGTGCTGCTGTTTGCCAAACTGATCCGAAAAACCAAACATAAATCGCTGTACGCCGCCATAAAAGAACGCGCGCGCCGCCGTGCGGACGCCCGCGCCGTGCGCTTTGCGCGGTATAACGCCGCCCACCCCGGCAAAAAGCCCAAAAAAGTACATACGCTGGCAGACTTCCAGGACGCTTCCAAACTCGTCGTTTCCCTGGCGCTCGCCGCGCTCATCGTCGCGGGGTGCGTCGTGCAGACCAACCTGCAATACAGTTACGTCATCGACACTTCAAAATACGCGGACGCCGACATCAACGTCGAAAACGCGGCGATCGAAGAAACCTTCGGGACGCAGAACCCCCTCATCGTCATCGTGCCGCAGGGCGATCCCGCCAAGGAAGAAGAACTCACCGAAAAACTCCTTTCCTACACCTACGGCGGGAGCGCCGTCATCAATTCCGCGCAGGGCGCGGCGAGCATGGGGCTGTATACGGACATCACCGCCCTCTCCTCGCAGGCGGGCGATTATGCCGCCGCCGTTCTGCTTGCGCCGGGGAACATATTGGCGGGGCTCGTTCCCGGGCTCGTCGATCCCGCCGTCGCTTCCCTCCTGGAACGATTGAACGGCTGGATGGAAGAAGACGGCTACACGCCCCTGTCCGCGGATTCCCTGACCCCGTTCGACGCGGTGTCCTATGCCGCGCAATGCGACTTCTTCCACCGCCGCGCGGGCGACCTGCAAGCCCTGCTGGAAGAAAACGGCACCATGCTTTCCCTGGCGGCGACCCTGTTCCGAGGGACGATGACGACCGAATACACGGCGACGGAATTTGCCGCGGCTTATGCCGATTACGGCGTTACCACGGCGCAGGCGGAAGATCTTTGGACGGCGCTCGGAAAGGAGACAGGCGACGCGCTCGCCTATGCCGACATCGCCGCCCGTGCCGCCTCGGACGGCACGTTTGCCGCCAACGGGGACTATGCCTTCATCGTGCAGGTACAATCGACGCTCTTTGCCCTGCTCACGGAAAACCCCGATATTTTGCAGACCCTGCCCGCCATGCTCGGGCAAAGCCAAACGCAGGACGAACTGCAAAATGCCGCAGCGAGCCTGTACGCGCAGATAGCCATGTTCAACAACGGGCGCTATTCGCGGCTGGTGTTCAACCTGGACCTCCCCATTTCTTCCGACGAGGCATTTGCCGCCATACAGGAGATCGAAAGGCTGGTAAACTCCGTCTATGCCGAATCGTACATCGTGTGCGAGACATACAACTATCTGGACATCAAAACGGCGTTTGAAGGAGACACCGTCGTCGTCAACCTCATCTCCTTCTTTGCCATCCTGCTCATCGTTCTCGTTACCTTCCGCTCGCTGTCCGTGCCCGTGCTGCTCACCGTGCTCATCCAGGGCGCGATCTGGGTGAGCAGTGCCATCAACGTGCTGATGAACGCCCCCATGTTTTTCGTCGCCTTCATCGTCGTCATGTGCATCCAGATGGGCGCGACCGTCGACTATGCCATTCTGATGACCGACCGCTACATTGCCGCGCGGCAGACGGCGGGGAGGAAAAAGAGCATCGCCGTCGCCTTCGACGCGAGCATCATCACCATCCTCACGAGCGGTTCCATCCTGGTGCTGGCGGCGTTCGTCGTCGGGCTCATCAGCCGCGTCGCCATCATATCGACGATGGGATATCTCCTCTCGCGCGGCTGTCTGATCTCCGTCCTGTTCGTCGTTCTTGCCCTGCCGCAACTTTTGCTCCTCTTCGACCCGATCATCCGCAAAACCACGCTGGGCGGAAAAACCATGCTGGCAAAGCCGAAAAAGAAAAAAGGCAGCCGCGAGAGAAAATAAACCCGGTTTCGGAAAAAGGGCTTCTAAGAAAAAGAACGCCCTTTTTTTCCGCCGCGGAAGTTTTTATTGCAGGGCGTTGACAGGGACGGGAAAGTGTGTTACACTGTAACCGCCGCAAAAAAACGGGACAAACAAGCCCGCGGCGGCAAGAGAGGATACGCGCATGTACGAACAGAGAACGCTCTTTGAAAAGGAAAACGCACTGCCGCTTGCGGCGCGGCTGCGCCCGCGCACGCTGGAAGAATACTGCGGGCAGAAACACCTCTTGGGCGAGGGAAAAGTCCTGCGCCGCCTGATCGAAAGCGACAACATCGGCTCCATGATCTTCTGGGGTCCCCCCGGCGTCGGAAAGACCACGCTCGCGCGCATCATCGCGGGGCGCACCCGCGCCAATTTCATCGATTTTTCCGCCGTAACCAGCGGCATCAAGGAGATACGCCAGGTCATGGAACAAGCCGAAAAGAACAGGCTGTTCGGCGGGCGCACCATCCTCTTCGTGGACGAGATCCACCGTTTCAACAAGGCGCAGCAGGATGCCTTTCTCCCCTTTGTGGAAAAGGGGAGCATCATCCTCATCGGCGCGACGACGGAAAATCCGTCCTTTGAGATCAACGGGGCGCTGCTCTCCCGCTGCAAGGTGTTCGTGTTGCAGGCGCTGAGCACGGAAGAACTGTGCGAACTCCTGACCCGCGCCCTGCACGACGAGCGCGGGCTGGGGGGACAGAAGATCTCCATCCCGCCCGACCTAATCCGTGCCATCGCCGTCTTTGCGGGCGGAGACGCGCGCACCGCGCTCTCCACGCTCGAAATGGCGGTGCTCAACGCACGCACGGACGGGGACGAGACCGTTGTTACCGCCGAGGACATCGAGCAATGCACTTCCCGCAAATCCCTGCTCTATGACAAGAACGGCGAAGAGCACTACAACCTCATCTCCGCGCTGCACAAATCCATGCGCAACTCCGACCCCGACGCCGCCGTGTATTGGCTGGCGCGCATGCTGGAAGCGGGCGAAGACCCTCTGTACGTTGCACGCAGGGTAACGCGGTTTGCCGCCGAGGACGTCGGGCTTGCCGACCCGCGCGCGCTGGAAATCGCCGTCGCCGCCTGTCAGGCATGCAGTTTCATCGGCATGCCCGAATGCACGCTCCACCTCACCGAAGCCGTCGTCTATCTCTCCCTTGCGCCCAAATCCAACGCCCTGGACGTCGCGTACACACGCGCCCGCAAGGACGCCCTCACGACCGTCGCCGAGCCCGTTCCCCTCGCCATACGCAACGCGCCCACCGGACTGATGAAGGAACTCGGCTACGGCAAAGAATATCAATTCGCCCACGACACAAAAGAAAAACTGACCGATATGCAGTGCCTGCCCGACAACCTCGTCGGGAGAAGGTATTACACCCCCGGGGAAGAGGGCGTGGAAGCCCGCTTCAAAGACCGGCTCGAAGAGATCCTCGCCTGGAAAAAAGCGCATACGAAAAAATAAAAAACGACGGGCAAAACCATCCCCGCCGCAAAAAAAGGAACCGCCTGCAAAACGGTTCCTTTTTTGTATTGTATGAAGGCATGCCCTCATCAAAAAGCGCAAAGTGCCTCATTCCAACTCGAATGCGCCCGTATAGAGTTGATAATACTTGCCCTTTTGGGCGATGAGTTGGTCATGGGTGCCCCGTTCGATGATGACGCCGTGTTCGAGCACCATGATCGCCTGCGAATTCCGCACCGTGGAGAGGCGGTGGGCGATGACGAACACCGTTCTGCCCTCCATCAGTTTATCCATGCCCTCTTCGATGAGTTTTTCGGTGCGGGTATCGATGGAAGAAGTGGCTTCATCCAAAATGATCACGGGGCAGTCGGAGACCATGGCGCGCGCGATGGAAAGGAGTTGGCGCTGCCCCTGCGAGAGATTGGCGCCGTCGCCGCGGAGCACCGTCCGATACCCCTGCGGCAAGTGCCGTATGAAGGAATCGGCGCCCGCAAGCCGCGCCGCGGCAATGCACTCTTCGTCGCTCGCGCCCAACCTGCCGTAACGGATGTTGTCCATGACCGTGCCCGTGAAGAGGTGCGTGTCCTGCAAGACCACGCCGAGAGAACGACGCAGATCGGATTTTCGGATGGAACGGATGTCCAGCCCGTCATAGGTGATGCGCCCCGAACGGATGTCATAGAAGCGGTTGACGAGGTTGGTGATGGTCGTCTTGCCCGCGCCCGTCGCGCCCACAAAGGCGATCTTCTGCCCGGGTTTTGCATACAGGGAAATATCTTTCAGGACGTCTTTTCCTTCCGTATAACCGAAGGTAACGTGCTCGAAACGGATATCGCCGCGCAACAGCCCGTACTCGGGCATGCCCCCGTCCTTTGCGGGTTTTTTCCACGCCCAGAGGCTGCCGTTTTCCGCCTCTTTATAGCCCGTTTTCGTCCGGTCCACGCGGACGAGGGTTATATCCCCGCCCTCGTCCTCGCTTGCGGCGTCGATGATGGCAAAGATGCGCTCGGCGCCCGCCATACCCATGACGACGGTGTTGAACTGCTGCGCCACCTGCTGCACGGGCATATTGAAACTGCGCGCCAGCGTGAGATAGGAAATGATGGCGGCGACGGTCAGCCCCCAACTGCCGCCCGTAACGAAGCCGAAGAGGGAGAGCCCCCACACCGTGCCGCTGCCGGCGAGCACGACGCCCACGAGGGCGAGCACGATGTACTGCACATAGCCGAGGTTGTTGGTCGTCGGACCCATGACGTTGACGATGGAGTTCGCCGCCGTGGCGTTCCTGCGCAGGTCTTCGTTGAGTGCGGTGAAGTTTTCCACCGCCTTTTCCTCATGGCAGAACACCTTGACGACCTTCTGCCCCTCGATCATCTCCTCGATGTAGCCGTTCATCGTGCCTAAGGATGCCTGCTGGCGGACGAAATAGCCGCCCGATTTTCCGCTCAGCCTGCCCACGATGAAGAGGAGCAGACCCAAAAAGAGGAGCGCCACGGCAGTCAGGGTTACGCTGTAAAAGAGCATGGCGCAGAACACGCCCACGATGGTAACGACCGACGAGATGAGTTGGGGGATGGTCTGGCTCAAAAGTTGACGGAGCGTATCGGTATCGTTGGTGTAGACGCTCATCAGTTCGCCGTGCGTGTGCGCGTCAAAGAAGGCGATGGGCAGGGACTGCATGTGGGAGAACATGTCGTCGCGCAGCCGCTTCATCGTCCCCTCGGAGATATACACCATCAGTCTGGAATAGGTAAAGTTGCAGAGGATGCCGAATACATAGATGGCGAGCATGGCAAAGAGCAACCCGTAAAATTCTCCGTCGGGACTGCCGCCGATCCCGATCTCGGCGAGATGTTCTGTGAAGAACCCGACGAACACCGAGGCGCTGATGGACGCCAGCGCGCCGACGATAATCATGACGCACACCAGAACGAACCGCCATTTATAGCGGGAAGTCATATATCCCATCAGCCGTTTGAACGTCTTGCCGGGGTTTTCCGCCCGTCTGCCGCCGTGCGCGGCTCTGCCGTGTCCGCCCATGTTAATCGTTCTTGCCATCTTCCTCACCCCCTTTCATCTGCGAGAGGTACACTTCGCGGTAAATGTCGTTGGTTCGCAGGAGTTCTTCGTGCGTGCCCACGCCGCTGATCCTGCCGTCGTCCATAACGATGATGCGGTCGGCGTCCTGCACGGAAGCGATGCGCTGGGCAATGATGATCTTGGTGCAGTCCGGTTCGGTCTTTTTCAAGGCGTCGCGGATGAGGGCGTCCGTGCGCGTATCCACCGCGCTCGTCGAATCGTCAAAGATGAGGACCTTCGGCTTTTTCAGAAGGGCGCGCGCAATGCACAGCCGCTGTTTCTGTCCGCCCGACACGTTGACGCCGCCCTGTCCGAGGTCATAGTCGTACTTTTCGGGGATGCGCTCGATGAACTCTTCCGCCTGTGCCGCGCGGCACGCCGCGCGGATTTCTTCCAAAGAGGCGTCCTCTTTGCCCCAGCGCATGTTTTCGGCGATGGAACCGGAGAAGAGGACGTTCTTTTGTAGCACCATGGCGACGTTGTTGCGGAGCGTTTCGATGTCGTATTTCCGCACGTCGACGCCGCCGACTTTCACGCACCCCTCCGCCGCGTCGTACAGGCGGGGGATGAGGGAAACGAGAGTGCTCTTCGCCGAGCCGGTGCCGCCGATGATGCCGACGGTCTCGCCCGAACGGATGTGCAGATCGATGCCTTTGAGCACCGCATCGTCGGCGTTTTTGTCGTAAGAGAACCCGACGTTTTCAAAATCGACGGAGCCGTCTTTGACCGTTTTGACGGGATCTGCGGGATTTTTGAGGTCGCTCTCCTCTTCGAGCACTTCACAGATACGTTCGGCGGAGGGCTTTGCGATCGCCATGAAATTCAGCACCATGGCAAAGAGCATGACACCCGTCAAGATCTGCGTGGCATAAGTGAGCAGCGCGGTGAGGTCGGTGATCGCCAGCCGATCGGAGAAAAACTGATTGCCGCCCACCAGGAACAGAAGAAACATGGTAATGTAGATGATCGTCTGCACGGCGGGCATGAGGGTAACCAGCCATTTCTGCGCCCTGACGGAAAAATCGTAAGCCGCCTTGGTGGCTTTCCGATACTTCTCGATCTCGTGGTCTTCGCGCACATAGGACTTGACGACGCGGACGGCGGTCAGGTTTTCCTGCGCCACGGCGTTCATGTCGTCGTATTTGACCAGCATTTTCTGGAAACTCGGGATGGCGCGGCTCATGATGAACACCACGGCGAGCGCCATGACGACCGCCGCACAGACGAAGATCCAGGCGATCTGCGCGTTGACGACGAAGGACATGATGACGGCGAACACGAACATGACGGGCGCGCGCACCAGCATGCGCGTCATCATCTGGTATGCCATCTGCACATTGGTGATGTCCGTCGTCAGACGGGTGATCAGCGAGGACGTGGAAAAGCGGTCGATGTTGGAGAAGGAATAGGTCTGTATCTTCTCGTACATATCCTGCCGCAGGTTGGCGGCATAGCCCGCGCTTGCCTGCGAGGCGAGCGCACCGCCGATGACGCCCGCGGCAAGGGAGAGCAGCGCCATCGCCGCCATGATGCCGCCGTACAACAATACGGCGCCGAGATCGACTGCTCTGCCCGCGTCCTGCGCGTCCTGCAATACGCCCAAAAGCAAGGTCATGACGTAGGGAATGAGGATCTCCATCGCCGCCTCGACGACCATGACGCACGGCGTGGCGATCGTCTTTGCCTTGTATTGCCGCACGCTCTTTGCTAAGGTCTTTAACATATTGCCTCCTTTCAAAAATATAAAGACGGCGTTTCCGCCGCGTTCCTTCCGCGCCGCCCGTCCGAAAAAAAAGCGGGGCGCACGCGGAAAAGCATAGAATAACATACGATATATAAACGGAATTTCGGACATCTAAATCATTTTTTCCGTTTTTCACTTTTTTTTCACTTTGAATTTTTCCGCGCCCGCCGCGGGAAAAAATGAAAAAAGTATTGAAAAAAGAAAAGATCCGTTGTATAATATAGACATAGAAGCAGACGATCTTTCTGCGCAGCCGAAAGAGAACAAAGGAGATAACTTATGTATTGTGAAAACTGCGGAAGGAAACTGACGGGAGGGGAGACCCGCTGTCCCGGCTGCGGCGCTTTGATCCCGTCAACGATGTCCCTCGATCCCCGCATGACCGAACAAAACGGCGAGCCCATGCCCGAAAACAAAGAAAAAACCAATCCCCTGTCCGGCGGTGCGCCGGTGCCGCGCTTTGACGAGCAGACGGGACGCCCGCTCGCTCCCGAAAACGGACAAGAATTTCACCCGCAGACGGGATTCTGCGCGCGCTGCGGACAGCGGCTTGCGCCCGGGCAGACGGCTTGTTCCTTCTGCGGTCAGCCCGTCGCCCCCGCGGAGAGAGCGCCTTATTCGCCGCCCTACGGGTATAACCGACCGTATACATACGACCCCGGGCGCCCCGCGCCGCCCGTTCCCGTATCGCCCGCTCCGGACAAGAAAAAAGGACTTCCCGAAGGCATCGTCGCCCTGGGGCTCCTTTTCATCGCCTTCTCTCTCCTGGACGTTTTTCCGCTGAGCATCTTCCTGCCCTTTGTGTCCCTCGTGCTCGGCATCGTCGCCACGGTGCGGGGCGCAAAGAGCAAAAACACCGCCGCCGTCATTGTCGGCGTGATCGCCGTCATCATTGCGGGAATATATTCCCTGATCTTCATCGTCGTGCTCGTTTCCATGCTCTCGGGCACTTACGATGACTATCAATACGAAACGTATTCTTATGTTCTGTCGCAACTTGCAGCGCTCCCCTTGCTACGTCCCTGAGAAAAACGCAAACCGAAAAAGTACGCCGCCCGCACAAAAACGTGCAGGCGGCGTTCCCTTTCGGAAAAATCGTTTTACCGTGCAGACGCGGGCATGCCCCGTCTGTTTTTTACTTCTTTTTCATGCCCTCGAAACAATTGTTGACGGCGCTGACCAGCGCGCGGATGGACGACGTGATGATGTCGTCATGCACGCCCGCCCCCCAATAGACCTTGCCGTCCTTTTCCACGCCGACATAGGAGATCGCCTGCGAAGTCGAGCCGCCGGTGAGCGCGTGCTGTTCATAGCCGGAGAGGACGTAGTTCACGCCGAAATATTTTTTGACGGCGTTGGATACGGCGTCCAGACGACCGTTGCCGTGCGCTTCGACATCGGCTTTTTTACCGTCCACCGAAAGCGTTACAACCGCTTCGATGCCGTTCACCTGCCTGTAATGCGCTTCCGCAATGTCAAACACGCGGCGGTTGTCGAGGAATTTATCCTTGAACACTTCGTAAATTTCGGGAGCTTTGAGTTCCTTGTGCAGTTTGTCGGAAACGTCCTTGGTCGCATACCCCATCGCTTCCTTCATTTTGGCGGGCATCTTGATGCCGAAACTCTGCTCCATGACATAGCCCACCCCGCCCTTGCCGGACTGGGAATTGATGCGGATGACGTCGCTCTCGTATTCTCTGCCGACGTCTTTGGGATCGATGGGGAGATAGGGCACCGTCCACTTTTCGGGATTGTGCTCTTTGCGGAACGCCATGCCCTTGGCGATGGCGTCCTGGTGCGAACCGGAGAACGCCGCGAAGACCAATTCCCCCGCATAGGGCTGGCGGGGATGCACGGGCATGCCCGTGAAGGTCTTATAGAGGGACACGATGTAGGGCATGTTCTCGAAATTGAGGCAGGGATCGACGCCCTGCGAATACATGTTCATGGCGAGCGTAACGATGTCCACGTTGCCCGTCCGCTCCCCGTTGCCGAAGAGGGTGCCCTCGATGCGGTCGGCGCCCGCGAGCAGTCCGAATTCCGAGTCGGCGACGCCGCAGCCGCGGTCGTTGTGCGGGTGCAGGGAGACCACGACGTTTTCGCGGTACACGAGGTTCTTGCACATATATTCCACCTGCTGCGCAAAGACGTGCGGCATGGAATTTTCCACCGTTACGGGCAGATTGATGATCGCCTTACGCTCGGCGGTGGGCTTCCAGACTTCCAGCACGGCGTTGCACACTTCGAGGGCATATTCGGGTTCGGTGCCCGTGAAACTCTCGGGGGAATATTCAAAGCGATAGTTCTGCCCCGCCTCTTTTGTCAGTTCTTTGAGGAGTTTCGCGCCGCTCACGGCGATCTCCTTGATCTGCGCCTTATCCTTGCGGAAGACCTGTTCGCGCTGGGCGAGGGAGGTGGAATTGTAGACGTGCACGATGACGTTTTTCGCGCCCTTGATCGCCTCGAACGTGCGGCGGATGATGTGTTCGCGCGCCTGCGTGAGGACCTGGATGGTTACGTCGTCGGGGATCATGTTCTTCTCGATGAGCGTGCGCAGAAATTCATATTCCGTTTCGGACGCGGCGGGGAAGCCGACTTCGATCTCCTTGAACCCCACTTCCACGAGCAGGTTGAAAAACTGCACTTTGGTTTGCAGGCTCATGGGCTCGACGAGCGCCTGGTTGCCGTCGCGCAAATCGACCGAACACCACACGGGCGCCCTTTCCACGCTGTCCTTTTTCGCCCAATCCATGCAGGGCACGGGCGGCAGGAAATATTGCTTGGTGTACTTTTGATAATTCTTCATGGTTGTTTCTCCCTCCTCGGAAAAAATAAACGCCCCCGCCGTCTCGGATGCAAGAGACGTCGGGGGCGACGCGGTACCACTCTCATTCGCGGCGTTTTTGCGCCGCGCACTCTACGGATACTGACATATCCTCTTTCTGTAACGGGAAATCCCGTACCGCACTACCGAAAAAATTTTTTTCGCACGGTCTGCTCCGCGGCGAGTTCGTCCCCTTCCCCCGCACCGTCTCGCACCTGCCGACGGCTCTCTGGAACGGATATAAGGAAATTACTGTTCCGCTTCTTCGCATTTGCTTTATTATTTTCATATTATCATAAATCGGACGGCTTTGCAAGCATTTTTTGAAAAATTTTGCGAAAAATTTTTTCTCCCGCCCGTTTCACCCTTTGATGCCGTAGACCATGCGATACAGTTCCGCGATCGTCTTTTCGGGCGATTTTAAGGGCATGGGGCGGCTCAAAAGGCGCATTTCCAACTTTTCCCCGCCCGCACGGTACGGGGGCTGAAAATAGAGACAGTCGTTCATGACGAAGTCATGGCGGCGGTAAAATTCCCAGCGGCGCAGCGCGTCGCCCGCCGTCGGCGGCTCGATTTCGAGCACGAGCAGGGGATGCGCCGCCGCAAGGGAGCGCAGGATGCTGCCGCCGTATCCCCCGCTCCGCTTTTCGGGATAGACCGCGAGATGCTCGACATAGGCAAAGCCTTCGCCCTGCCAAATCGTTACCAGCCCGATCTCCTCTTCCCCGTCGAAGGCGAAGAAGAGGGAAAAGCGCTCTTCCTCCCGCCAGATGCGCAGAAAATCGGGAAACTCCCGCCGTTCTTCGGGCGGGAAGGACTCTTCCAGCCGACGGTATGCCCACGCGCACGCCGCCTCGCTCTCCGCTCTTTGCAACCGGATCTCTTTCATTTTCGTTTTCTCCTTTTCTTCTTTTTTGGATACGATCACAGTCTGTGCCGTTTTCCCGCGCGTCATGCCGCGGCGGCAAAGGGGGCGGCGGACAGGGAATAGTCCCCTTCCGGTCTGGTTACGTTTTCATACTCCAACGCAAAGGAGAGTTCGACGTAAATGTCCACGCTCCCCGCGATACGGACGACCCGCCCCGCGTCGTCGCAGGTTATAAGCAACGTCATGTCGCCGAGGAAATCGGCAAAGACGGAGCCGTTGAGCGTCAGGCTGTAAACGCCGTCCGCGCAGGCATACGATTGCAGATAACTCCCCACGTCGGCAGCGGCGGGCGGCTCCGCGGTCGAACCGTCGATGAGTTTCTGCACCACGGATGCGAGCGTATCGCCCATATTGGTGATGTAGACGATTTGTCCCCAATAATCGGCGGCAAACTGCGCCGCCGTCATCTCGCGGGAAGTGCGCACGGGCGTATCGTATTTGCGGAAGCCGAAAAGACGGTAATATTCATACTGTTCGCGTTCCATATAGATCATGCCCGTCGAAAGGTCGATGGTGATGTACGTCTTGTAAGCGCCGCCGTTGACGGCGAATTTACTCTCCGCGGCAACCGACGCGCAGACGGTCGGGCTGTCGCCGCAGAGATGCAGGCGGAGCGCCACATCGAAGGATACGTTCATCCCGCCGATGCCGCCCGTGATCGTGCCGCCGAAATAATAATCCTCCAGAAGTTGCGCCTTCCCGTCCGACAAATCGAGAAAACTCCCGATCATGCCGTCGAGCAGTCCTTCGACCGAAGAAAAGTCGATGTATTCCCCTTCCTCCGGCGAAACGGCGCAGGGGGTAGAAACAGTCTGCAAGCATCCGTCCAGACGGACGTTCCCCAAACGAAGATTTTCAAGGGAAAGGCTGAAATTGCCGTCCGCGTCCGCGCGGGAGAGGGTCGCCGTCAGCCAATCGCTCTCCGTTCCGCCCCGCAGGGCATCGGGCGCAAGCGTGAGCACGATCGCCTGTCCGTCCACGGAGACGGAGCGGAAAATCTCGCCAAAAGACCCCGCCGCCCCGACGCCGCCCCCTTCCGCCGCCGAAAGGAAAGGCGCCGAAAGGGTTTGCAGGAAGGAGCCATCCTCGCCGAGCAGGGCGCCGAGCGAACGCAACATGCGGGAGACGGAGGAAAGTTCCCCTTCCAGACGGAGCGGGTCATACGCCGCCTGCCCCGCCGCGCCGTCCCGATAATAACTCACGACGATATACACCTTCCCCGCATCGACGGTGAAGGAGAGATAGTAACTCTTTCCCGCGCCGTCCGCGGGAACGGCGGCAAGATCGAGCGACGCGGCAAAGGGACGCTCCTCCTGCGCCGCGACGATCTGCACGCGCCCGTCCACGTCGTAAACATTGCCGTTCTCCCCGTTATTCACGGTCATGGTATAGCCGATATTCCATTCCGTGCGCTGCGAAAGCGCAAAGAGTTCCACGGCGTAATCGCACAAAAGACAGAGTTCGTCCGCCGTGAGATAGTCCGTGCCGGACGGCATTGTGCCCATAGCGCCGCCGCCCTGCACCGTGAGGCGGAAAGAAAGACATCCCCACGCGGGCGCGCTGCCGTTCAAAGACAATTTTTCCCCGTCATAGGCAAGCGCCGCATCCAAGGACAGCAGACGGAACGCCGCATGCAAAACGTCCTCTTCCTCGTACACGCGCAGCGAATCGAGGAAGGACGTGAACGCCTCGGAGGAAAACAGCGCGGAAAGGGCGGACAAGCCGACGACCCGTTCCGCGGCAGCCCCTTCCGCCGCCGCGGCGGCATCCCGCTGCGCGGCGATCTTTTCATATGCCTGCGCAAACGCCTGCGCCAGCCTCTCGCTCTCGTCCGCGCGCACCCGCATGCCGATGCCGCCGTAAGCAACGCAGATCTCGTTTGCATCGCAGGAAAGCCGGACGTCGTGCACCGTGCCCGCCACAGCCAACTTCATTTCGGCATAGAGCGCCGGACCGTTCTGCCATTCGATGTGCAGCCGCGGTATGTACAGGGTCATGTCCGTTCCCCGCACGGAAAAATCCAGACTGCCGCACACTTCCGTCCTGCCGTCGGACGAAGCGAGCGCCGCAAGCGGAGCGTCCAGCCCGACCGCCGCCTCTCTTTCCGCCGCCGTCAGCGCGGGCAGCGGCGCGCCCGTGTCATAAGCCAAACGCGCCGAGACCGCTTTGTCCCCGATCTTCGCGTCCGTCAACGCCACGTAATTCAAAGAGATCGCCCCGTCCGCGCGGGCAAAAGAGAAGGTCAAGGGCAGGTGCATGCCCGCAATTTCAAGGTGCGAAACGAGGAGCGCGCCCCCTTCTCCCGTTTGCAGTTCTCCCCCGCTCAACTGCGCGAGGATCGCCTCCGTGTCAAGTCCCGCAAACGCATCGCCGCCCGGGAACGCCGCGCGCAGCAGCCCGAGCGCCGTCTCTTCGGCGCAGCGGACGACGTTGCGCCCGATCTTTGCGTACACCGTGCCGTCCTCATACCAGAAAGAGAGGTCGCCGAACTTCGCGCGGAGTTGCAAAGAGGAGCCACCCATGTCCAGATATACCTTGCCGGAGAGCGGCGTATCCCCGATCTCCGCTTCCACGTCGAACTGCACCGCGCCCGTCAAAACGGGAGAAAACGCAGCCGAAAGGTAATCGGCGGCGGAAGGTTCGCGCTCCTGGGAGATCTCCCCCTCGCTCTGCCTGTCGAGATAGCGAGAGAAAAACCCTTCGTAATCGGAGATGTCCGTGCCGTCCGCGCCGTAAAAATAGGTCTGTTCGGTTACCGCCGTGCAGTTATCCGCACGGAGAACCCCCATGCTCACGGCATAATTTTCGACCGTGCGGGCGGCAAGCACGTTCCACGCGCCGTCGAACGTATAGGTGATCTCGATGCTGTTGAAAGACGGATACTCGGACAGAGAGCCCATGGTCTTCATGCGGCGCACATAATACTGCCCCGCCGTCTGCGTGTCGGGATAGAAGGTCTGCGTGTACGTTCCGTCGCCGTTATCCGTTACGGGAGAGCACTCCCGCACGGTGTCCGCATTCAGGACGTATACGGAAAACTCCGTGGACGGCAGACCGTAAATGCGCATGTATTCCGATTCGGAATAATTGGACGGCACGCTCTCCGCCCAGGCGGTGTCCTTCCCCTGCCAATCCTCGGCGCGTCCCGAAGCGGGTCCCCGCCAGAGCACCCGCCCGTCCGCGAAACAGGTCTGCATGGCGCTGTTGACCAGACTGCTTTTGGCGATGTCCTCGCAGATCATCACGCCGTCTGCATAATCTTTATATGTCTCCACCCGCTGGGTGTAAGAGATGAATCCCACTTTGGTCTCGACGGTGCTGTATGCCTCCGTCCGGTAAGCGGCGGTATGCCGCAGGTTATACGCCATATAGGATAAATTTTCCGTGCCGCCGTGGTCGGTCGGCAAAGAACCGTCGGCGGGCGGCTCTGCCATGGCGGTGTGCCCCGCCGTGATCTCGTTCTCCGCCGCGGGCGGCGCTTTTTTCAGCGCCAGCACCGCGCCCGTCGAAAGGACGGACACCGCCAGAACCCCCGCCAATACTTTGATGATCAGCGATTTTTTCATCCTGTTTTTCTCCTTTTCCGCCGCCGCGCTTTTCCCGCGGCGCCGCCCGCATACAAAACATTCGGGCTCAAATTGCTTCCCATTATACTACTTTTTATGACTTTTGTCAACGATGTAATTATTTTTTATGACATTTTAAGAAAAAAACAGACCCGTTCCGAGCGGAACGGGTGGAAACGCGGCAAAAAACCGCCGATTTATTGCGTATATTTTTGACAAACCCGAACGCCGCAAAGCGCCGCCCGCAAGACGGTCAATCGATGCGGCAAGCGCTCTTTCCGCCGTCCGTCGCCGCCGCACGGCAGAGAGGACAGATGCCCTTGAATTCGATGTCGTGCGTCTGCAAAACAAATCCGTCGGCATCCTCCACCGCCTCTTCCAGCCCGTACAAAAAGGGCATTTTGACATCGCACACCTTGCCGCAGCGGACGCAGCGCACATGATAGTGCGGCGCGGGATTATGGTCGAAGCGATCCTCGCCCCCCGCAAAACTCAGCCGCATGATGCGCCCGTTCTCTTCCGCCTGTTTGAGTACGCGGAAAACGGTCGCGCGGGAAACGGTCGGATGCTCCCCGTGAATGTATTCGTAGACCGCCGTCGCCGTCGGATGATTGAGTTTGGGTAACGCTTCCAGAATGATCTGCTTCTGTCTCGTCTGCCTCTGCAACATGATTTTTTCTCCAATAACAATACTCTGTCCTATATAGCAGACATTATAACAGAAAAAAAGCCCCCTTGTCAAGACATTCAAGGCGGAAAAACGGGGATTTTATGAAAGAAGGGTTTTTCGGGAGTAAGAAAAAGGCGGCGCTCAATCCCAATGCAGGCGGTGCAACTCCCCCGCGGCGGTCAGCCCGGCATAGTCGTTCTGGCGGAACGCCTCGTATACCGCCACGGCGACGGCGTTGGAGAGGTTGAGGCAGCGCACCCCTTCGCGCATGGGAATGCGCACGCAAAAGGCTTCCTGCCCGTGCAGGAGTTCTTCGGGCAGTCCCGCCGTCTCCTTGCCGAACACGAGAAAATCTCCCGCGCGGAACGCCGCCGCGCTGTGCGCGCGACGACCCTTGGACGTGAAGAAAAAGCGGCGCGCCCCTTCCGTTTTCTGCAAAAAATCGGCAAGGGAATCATAATATGTAATGTCCACATAGTGCCAATAATCGAGCCCCGCGCGCTTTAAGTATTTATCGGACACGGAAAAGCCCAGCGGGCGCACAAGGTGCAGCCGGCAGCCCGTCGCCGCGCAGGTGCGCACGATGTTGCCGGTATTCTGCGGGATCTCCGGCTCCACGAGAACGATGTTGAACACGGGAAAACTCTCCTTTTTGTGCGCGGAACAAAGATTTTTTCTTCCGCCGCACGAACGGGTAAAAACTGCGCGGAAAGCGAGAGAGCGCCTCTTGCCGGACGGAAAAGATCTCCCCTTCCCCGCGCGTCGGTTTTTATTATAATACAAAGCCGAAAAAATGGCAAGAAAAGCGCCGTGCGGGCGCAAATTTTTCAAAAAAAGACAAATTACTCAAAAATTAGGACAATCAAACGGTTGACAAGCCCCTTCTTTTATGGTATCATAAGCGCAATTATCGGATAAAAACATAGCGATTTTTTGACGATATCTTTCTTTTGCTTACACTACCCATATTTTTTCTCATTTTTTTTAAGGACGGTATTCGTGAGAATCCCGTCCTTAAAAAGTTTATGCCGTTTTACAGATCGTCCGCGTCCTGCACGGGCGAAGCGCCGAAAGGCTTTTTCTGCGGCACGCCCGTATAACTCCCCTCGGCGTCCGCCGCCGAACGCATGTCCGGGATAAAGGGTTTTTTGCGCGGCGTTTTACCGCCCTTTTTCGGCGCCGTCATCTCTCTACGTGCTGCGCCCGCGCGCCGCTTCCGCCGCTTCTTTTTCCGTGGCAGTCCTGTGCGTTCTGCCCGCTCTGACCGTTCTGTGCGTTCTGCCCGCTCTGACCGTTCTGTGCGCGGCCGCTGCCGTTACAGCATCTGCCGCTTTGCGTCGTTTTTGCGTTTTTCGTCTTGTTTTTCATTACAGTTTCTCCTTTTGAAAGGGGATATGCAGTTCGACATAGCCCTGCGGCTGACGGCAGACGGGGCAGATCTTCCACGCCTCTTCGGCGGTGTGCATGTATCCGCACTCCGAGCAGATCCACAGCATGGGCGTTTCATTCTTGTACAGCGTTCCGTTCTTGACCGCTTCATACAGATAGTTGAAAATAATGTTATGATTGCTCTCGATGACGGCGATCTGACGGAAGGAACGCGCAATGTCCGCAAATCCTTCTTCCTCTGCCTTTTTCGCAAAAGCGGGATAGATGCGCGCTTCCTCTTCGCGCTCGTCGAGCGACGCCAGACGCAGATTTTCTTTAAGATCCCCCGCATGGAAGGGATAGCCCGCGTGCACGTCGACGTTGTCCGTGCTGCCCGCGTATTTCTGCATGTATTCAAAGAAAATGCGGGCGTGATTGGTCTCGTTCTTGGCAATGGCGCGGATGGTGTCCGCGAGGGTCTTTAACCCCTGTCCCGTCGCCTGCTGCGCGATGAGTTGATAGCGCATGCCTGCCTGCGATTCGCCCGCAAAGCCGCGGGCAAGGTTCAAAAATGTTTCCGTTCTGTCGAATTGCATATGCTTTTTATCTCCCTTACCCAAACAGTATGCCCCTCTTTCGGCACGGTCTATGCAAAAAAGGGAAAATTTTTTTGAAAAGCGCGCGGCGCCCTTTTTTGAAGGCGCCGCGCGGCTTTTTTATTCTCCGACAACGGATATGCCCGCATTTTGAAGGGGGGCATGCCCGCGTTTTTATGATTTTTTATAACTGTCTTTCATGGACACGATGAAGGAGAGGCAGAGTTTGCCGTTTGCTTCGGTGCACTTCTTATAATACGCCGTGCGCAGGAGTTGGAAGGGCGTGCCGTCCGCCGCGGCGGCGAGGTAGGGTTCGGCTTTGACCCCTTCGATGACCTTTTCGCTTTCGCGGTTCATGCGCTCGTCGAAATCCTGTCCGTCATAGGCGGCGTCATTCAAAAGGCATTCATAATTTTTCACCACCGCGTCCACGCAGCGGTCGGCGTTGACCCAATGGATGGTGCCGCGGACTTTCAGCCCGCTGGTGTCGTGGTTGGAACGGCTTTCGGGGATATAAGTGCAGCGCACCTCGACGACGTTCCCCTCCCCGTCTTTGACAACTTCGTCGCAGCGGACGATATATGCCCCTTTGAGCCGCACATATCCCCCCTCTTTGAGACGGTTATATTTGGGCGGCGGGGCGAGGGAGAAGTCCTCTTCCTCGATGTACAGATTTTTACCGAAAAGAATCTTGCGCACGGGGGAATTTTCCAGCGTGGGATTGACGGCAAACTCCGTTTCCTCTTCCCCTTCATAATTGACGATCGTCATTTTCAGAGGATGCACGACCGCCATTGCGCGCTCGGCGGATGCGTTCAACTCATCGCGCACGAAATGTTCCAGATAACTCTGTTCGCAGACGGAATCCGCCTTGCAGATCCCCGCCGCCGCGCAGAACGACAAAAGCGCCTTGGGCGGGATGCCGCGGTTGCGCAGTCCCGCAATGGTCGGCATGCGCGGATCGTCCCAGCCGTGCACCAGCCCCTGCTCGACGAGTTTTTTGAGGTAACGCTTGCTCATCACGGTGTTGGTGATGTTCAGGCGGGCAAATTCGATCTGGCGGGGTTTGGGAGAAAAACCAAGCGTGATGCCCACCCAATCATAGAGCGGACGGTGATCTTCAAATTCCAGCGTGCAGAGCGAATGGGTAACGCCTTGGAGATAGTCGCAGATGGGGTGCGCGTAATCGTACATGGGATAGATGCACCACTTGTCCCCCGTGCGGTGATGGGTGGCGCGCAGGATGCGGTAGATGACGGGGTCGCGCAGGTTGATGTTGGGGGACGCCATGTCGATCTTGGCGCGCAGACACTTACTGCCGTCGGGATATTTGCCCGCCTTCATCTCGCGGAAGAGCCGCAGATTTTCTTCCGCCGTGCGGTTGCGGTACGGACTCTCTTTACCAGGCTCGGTGAGCGTGCCGCGCGAAGCGGAGATCTCCTCGGCGGAGAGGTCGCACACGAACGCCTTGCCCATGTGGATGAGTTTTTCGGCATAGTCATAGATGACGTCGAAAAAGTCGGAAGCATACACTTCCTTCGCCCAGCGATACCCCACCCATTCGATGTCCCGACGGATGGCGTCGACGAACTCGGTCTTTTCCTTGGAAGGATTGGTATCGTCGAAAAAGAGGTTGCACTTGCCGCCGAATTTGAGCGCCGTGCCGAAATTGACGAGCATGCTCTTGACGTGCCCGATGTGCAGATACCCGTTCGGCTCGGGCGGGAAGCGGGTCTGCACCCCGCCGACTTTTCCCTCTTCGAGGTCCTCTTTGACGATCTGTTCGATGAAATTGGTCGTTTCGATTTCTGTCATGATATCATTCTCCGTTGTTTTCAGACTGTTCGGCGGCGCCCTGCCGCGCAACGCGGGTGTCGAAAGGGACATTGTCCCTTCGCGGGTGGTCCGGAGGGCGGCGCCCTCCGTTTCTTCCCGAACGCTCAGGCAAGACTGTGCCTTGCGGCTTATCGCCCGTCGGGCGATCGGTGCGGAACTTTATTCCGATTTCAAAAGGCTTATTTCTTTCGTAAGGGGCGCCGCCCCTTACAAGCCCCGTTCAAGGAACAACGTCCCTTGAAAATCCCATGTTATCGCCCGTCGGGCGATTTTGCGCGAAGCATTCGCTTCGCCGTCCAAAGGCTTATTTTATGCGGGAACGCCGCTCCCGCGCCCTCGCCAAAGGGGCATACCCCTTTGGAAACCCATGTTATCGCCCGTCGGGCGATCGGTGCGGAACTTTATTCCGATTTCCAAAATTTTATTTCTTTTGTAAGGGGCGCCGCCCCTTACAAGCCCCGTTCAAGGAACAACGTCCCTTGAAAATCCCATGCGGGGCATGCCCGCGTTTAACGGGCTCACGCTCAACTCAGACCATGGATATTTCCGTCGTCGTCAAGGGAGATCCGCTCGGCGGAAGGGTGGGCGGAAAGACCGGGCATGAGCATGATCTTACCTGCAATGACGACAATGAACCCCGCGCCGCCTTTTAAGACGACGTCCCGTACCCGGATGCGGAAACCCGTCGGGCGGGACAGGAGTTTTTCGTCGTCGGAAAGGGAATATTGCGTCTTGGCGATGATCACGGGCAGATGCCCGAATCCGCGCGCCTCGATGCGAGCGATGCTTTCCAGCGCGGCGGGCGCATAGTCCACGCCGTCCGCCCCGTAGACGCGGGTCGCCACCCCTGCGATCTTTTCCTGCACGGACGAGTCCAAAGCATAGGCATACTGCAAGGCGGAAGGAAGGTCGCACGCCGCAACGACGGCGCGGGCGAGCGCTTCGCCACCCTTGCCGCCTTGGGTGAATACGTCAGTAAATATCGCCTGCACGCCGCGTTTTTCCACTTCGTCGATGACGTATTGTATCTCCGCGGGCGTGTCGCTTTCAAAGCGGTTCATCGCGACGACGACGGGCTTTTTATAGACTTGCTGCATATTTTCGATATGCTTGAAAAGGTTGGGCATGCCCCCCGCCAATGCGGTAAGATTTTCTTCGGAAAGCGTGGATTTTTCCGCGCCGCCGTGCAGTTTCAGCGCCTTGACCGTCGCCACGATGACGACGGCGGACGGCTCGATGCCCGCAATGCGGCACTTGGCGTCCAGGAATTTTTCCGCCCCGAGATCGGCGCCGAAGCCCGCTTCGGTTACGGCATAATCGGCAAGGCGCATGGCGGCATAGGTTGCGCGGACGGAATTGCAGCCGTGCGCGATGTTGGCGAACGGTCCGCCGTGCACGATGGCGGGCGTGCCTTCGAGCGTCTGCACCAGGTTGGGTTGCAGGGCGTCTTTCAGCAATACCGCCATGGACCCGACCGCGCCCGGGATGTCCCGCGCAAAGACATATTCCCCGTCCGTATTCAGTCCCACGATGATGCCGCCCAGCCGTTCTTTGAGATCGCGGTAGTCGCGGGCGAGGCAAAGGATCGCCATGACTTCGCTTGCGGCGGTGATGTCGAAATGCTCTTCCCGCTCGGCGCCCCGCCCCTTCTGCCCGATCGTGATGTTGGTGAGGCTGCGGTCGTTCATGTCCATACAGCGATGGAAGAAAATATGCCGCGGGTCGATTTTCAGTCCGTTGCCGCGGAAGATATGGTTGTCCACGAGGGCGCAGAGCAGATTGTTCGCCGACGTGATGGCATGCAGATCGCCCGTGAAGTGCAGATTGATGTCCGCCATGGGGATGACCTGCGCATAGCCGCCGCCCGCCGCGCCGCCCTTGATGCCGAACACGGGACCCAAGGAGGGTTCGCGCAGGGCAAGACACACTTTTTTGCCGATGCGGCGCATGCCGTCGGCAAGCCCGATGGAAACGGTCGTCTTTCCCTCGCCCGAAGCGGTGGGGTTGATGGCGGTAACCAGAATGAGTTTGCCCTGCCTGCCTGCGGGCGGAACGTCGATCTTTGCCTTATACCTGCCGTAGGGAGAGATCTCGTCCCCGCCGAGCCCGAGTTCCGCGGCGACTTCCCGTATGTCCTTTGGCTGCACGCTCTCTGCAATTTCTATATCGCTCAACATGACCTGCAACGACCTCCTTTTTCCGGGCTTGAAAAAACCGCGCCGACCGCACGGGAGCGCGCGGTGCGGGAAAGTTTGCCCTTCTTGCGTAAAAAAAATTTCATTCTCTTTGATATTATACCGCGAATCGGCGAAAATGTAAAGCCCTTTTCTCCCCTTCCCGCAAGAAGTCCCGTCGGGAAAACGGGGTGCGGCAGCCGCCCGCCGCGCGGCAAAAAAAATTTTACGGGTAATATTTGCGCATACCCGCGGCAATGTGTTTGACTTACGGACGGAAAAAATATATAATACTTTTATCCCGTCCCCTTTCGGACGCGGGCATTTTTTACAAGGAAAGAAAAAAATATTTCCCGCAGACGGGAAAGGAGATCGATATTATGGCGGAAAAAAGAGCCGTTACCATGGAAAAACTCACCGCACTTTGCAAGAACAGGGGATTCATCTTCCCCGGAAGCGAGATCTACGGCGGACTTGCCAACACCTGGGACTACGGTCCCTTGGGCGTGGAACTCAAAAACAACGTGAAAAAAGCCTGGTGGAAAAAGTTCATTCAAGAAAACAAACTCAATACAGGCGTGGACTGCGCCATTTTGATGAACCCCCGCACCTGGAAGGCGTCGGGACATCTGGGCGGGTTTTCCGACCCCTTGATGGACTGCAAGAACTGCAAGGCGCGCCACCGCGCGGACGACCTTGTGGAAAACTATGCGGAAAAACACGGGCTGAACGTCAAGGTGGAGGGCATGGACAACGACGCGCTCGAAGCCTTTATCGCCGAGCATAAGATCCCCTGCCCCGTCTGCGGCAAGTCGGAATTTACTTCCATCCGCAAATTCAACCTCATGTTCAAGACCTTCCAGGGGGTAACGGAGGACAGCGCGAGCACGGTCTATCTCCGCCCCGAAACGGCACAGGGCATCTTCGTCAACTTCCTCAACGTCCAGCGCGCTTCCCGTCTCAAAGTGCCCTTCGGCATCGGGCAAGTGGGCAAGTCCTTCCGCAAC
The DNA here is from genome assembly GCA_944372515.1 of uncultured Clostridia bacterium. Classification (GTDB taxonomy): domain Bacteria; phylum Bacillota; class Clostridia; order Christensenellales; family Borkfalkiaceae; genus RGIG4074. The sequence goes on along the minus strand of CALVZM010000046.1, from coordinate 50,451 downwards.
GAGATCACGCCCGGGAACTTCACCTTCCGCACCCGTGAATTTGAACAGATGGAACTTGAATTTTTCTGCAAGCCCGGCACCGACCTCGAATGGTTCGCCTATTGGAAAAATTTCTGCAAGGAATGGCTGCTCTCCCTCGGCATGAAGGAAGAAAACCTCAAACTGCGCGACCACTCCCCCGAAGAACTCTGCTTCTATTCCAAGGCGACGACCGATTTTGAATACAATTTTGCCTTCGGCTGGGGGGAACTGTGGGGGATCGCCGACAGAACGGATTACGACCTGAAACAGCACCAGGAAGAGAGCGGCAAGAGCATGGAATATCTCGACCCCGCGACGGGAGAACGGTATATCCCCTACGTCATCGAGCCCTCCCTCGGCGCCGACCGCGTCGTGCTCGCCTTCCTCACCGACGCCTATGACGAAGAAGTCGTGGACGAAGAAAAGAAGGACGTGCGCACCGTGCTGCACCTGCACCCCGCTCTGGCGCCCTATAAGTGCGCCGTACTGCCCTTGCAGAAAAACCTCTCCGAAAAGGCGGACGAAGTGTTTGCCGCCGCCTGCAAAAAATTTGCCGCGACCTATGACGTTACGGGTTCCATCGGCAAGCGCTACCGCCGCCAGGACGAGATCGGCACGCCGTACTGCCTGACCGTGGATTTCCAGACCCTGGAAGACAATACGGTAACCGTCCGCGACCGCGACAGCATGGAACAGATCCGTCTGTCCGTCGAGGACGCCGTCCGCTATGTGGCGGAAAAGACGGAGTTTTAAGTCCCCTTGCGCGCAAAGGGAAAACCCGCTTTCTCTCCTTGGAAAAACCGCAGAAAAAATTGCGGCGCATGTCCCTTACGATACGGGCATGCCCGCCGCGGCATACCCGATATACAAAATTGAAGAGCATGAAAAAAACGGCAGTGTGTCTGCCGTTTTTTTGTGGCGCAAAGACGCAATGTCCCGCGCTCACTCCTCGTCCTTTTCTTCTTCCGCGCGCCGCGCTTCCTCTTCGGCTTTGCGCGTGCGGTAGTCCTTATAGCCCATGCGCTCGTTGTCCCCCTCGTCCCATTTCTTTCCGCCCGTGGCGAACAGGGACAGGAGCCCCGCCGCCGTCAGAACGACGGCGATGACCGGCCAGACATAACTTTCGGGCAGCGCCAGGGCAAACGCCACGCTGACGCCCGCAATGACGATGAGCGCCGCGCCGAGAAAGATGTTCAACTTTTTAAGTATGCCCGTCTTGCCCGTGAACAGCCCGCCCAGAAGCAGCGCCAGACCGCTCGTGCCCGCGATGACTGCGATCGCCCAATTCAGATTGAAAAATCCGAAGGTGTCGGGCAGAACGACGGACAGCAACCAAAGCACCGCCGCCGCCAGCCATGCCAGCCCGATCAACAGTTTTACAAAAAATTTTTTACTCATATCCGTTTTATCTTCTCCTTATGATTCTATACCCCGCTTTTCGCGGGCATGCCACGCTTGAATACCGCCGTCTTTTTCTCAACGCAGGATGGCGTCGGCGGATACAGCCGCGATCTCTTCCCCGTCGCCGAGCACGATGCGGTCGCCGTGCATGAACTCGCGCACGCGGTCGCCCACGCGGATCTTGACGCTCCCCGCATTCCCCTGCGCCACGAGAACGGTATACGCACCGGGGAGCAGACTGCCGTCTTTTTCGGCGCGGTAGGTTTTGTCCCGTTTGAGAAAGACATCCCCTTCCCGATGGGTTACGTTCACGCCCGCCGCGTCTACGGTCGCCGCTTCCTTCGTGTAGCGCACGCCGTCCTTGACTTCCACTTCCGCCGCCAGAGAGTCCTCGTCGGGCAGCAGTTCTTTCAGTTGCTTGCCGTAACGCACCGCCATCACCAGAAATACGATGCACAGAACGAACAGCATGACACAGACCGCGCTCAAAATGACGATTGCCGTTTCCATAAAAATATCCCCCTTTTATCTTTGATTCCGTTGCCTATAAAAACATTCCGATCCCCCCGCCGCAAAAAAGCGGACAACCGCGGGCGGCTCGTTTTTTTCAGGTGAAGAAATACACCAGCGTGCAGACGAGCGCGATGAGCGCCGCCCCGAAGAGCACCGCCAGCGCCACCTTGAAGGGCGAAACGGGCGCTTTGCCCTTGGTCTTGCCGTTTCTGCCGTTGACGTAGAAAGCATAGGACTTTTCGCGGTAACGGCAACTGCCGATATACATGGGCAGCAGCAGATAGCGGTATTTGACCTGCGAAAAATCGGTGCTCATGTCAAAACTCGACACCACATCGTATTGATATTGCCCCAAAATCTGCGAGCGGAGCATGCTGCGCGCCATGTCCTTGGCGTCCTCCCAGCACATCTTGCCGTCCCGCGTGTAGAGCAGGGCGGAGAAGCCGTATAAAAACTCGTCGTTATACTCCACGCTGTTGGAATAGTCATAGGCGAGCAGCGTGTTCATATAAGAATCGGGCACGGCGTCCGTCGCATTGACCGCCAGATCGTCAAAAAAGTAATCGTATGTCCCGCCGATGGGGAAATATCGGGTGCGCTGTTCCTGCACCGTCTTGCCGTTGACGCGGCGGGTAACATAATAATGTTTGCCCAGCGTGCCGCTGTAAGAGGAAAACGTCTGAGTGTCGAAGGTGAAGGCGGGCAGATATACCCCCTTCATTTTTTCCGGTTCAAAATATTTTTTGAAATCGTTGGGCGCGAAGAGGCGCTTTTTCGCCCAGCCCCGCGCAAGTTCCGCCGCGCGCTCCTTTTCCACGCGGAAAGGAAGCAGCGCGTTGGGTCGCATCGCCGCAAACTCCTCCTTTTCCACCACGTTGGGCGAACCGCAGAAGGGGCAGACGTGCGCGATCTCGCGGCGGTCCATGACGTCCTCGGCGTTGCAGTTGTTGCAGTGATAGACGTGCGTTTCGTTTGCCCAACTGCCGCCGACGTGCTGCAAATGCTCTATCCCCAACTCCGTGCCCTGCCGCACGAAAATATCCTGTTCGGTGCCGCAGGAAGGGCATTTGAGTTTTCCCGACGCGGGATCGAAGCGCAAATTGTCCCCGCACGCCGGGCATTTCTGCGTTTCCACCGCCGTGCGGTCCTCTCCGAACCCGGAATATGTACCCGATGACACCGTCTGCGCCCCGGCAGCCGAAGCCGCCGTTTCCGCCTCTCCTTCCGAAACGGGCATGCCGAATCCCTCTTCCGCCGACAACGGCGCACCGCCGCGGTCCTTTCTCTCTTCCATGCGTCTTCACCTCATCCTTTGCGGCAGACCTTACCGCACGCGCTCGTCCTGCCTTATTTGACCTTTTCTCCGCATTCGGGGCAGAATTTCGCCCCCGGGGAGAGTTTGGCGCCGCACTTGGGGCACTTGCCCCCCACGGGCGCACCGCACTCGGGACAGAACTTTGCCCCGGGGGACAGTTTGGCGCCGCACTTGGCGCAGGTCGCCCCCACTTCTTCGATACGCGCGCCGCACTTGGCGCAGAATTTTGCATGTTCCGAAACCTGCGCGACGCACTTGGGGCAGACCTTACCGCCCGCCTTTACCGCCGCCGCAGATGATTTCATGTTCCCGCTCATGGCGTTCATCATGTGCATGCCCATGCCGAGCCCCATGCCCGCGCCCATGGCGCTGCCCGCCATGCCGGGATTTTTCGCCGCCTCTTTCATGGCGTCTGCCTGCGCGATCTGCGTGTAGACGTCCACGTTGCGGCGCATCATCCCCAGGCGCGCCGTCTCGTCCAGCGCTTTTTCAAGTTCCGCGGGCAGAGAGATGTTTTCAAAGTTAAAATCGCAAAGTTCCAGCCCCAAATCGGCAAAGCGCTTTTCCAGGCTCTTTTTGACCGTGGCGCTCAACTCCATGAGATTCGCCGCCATATCCACGACGGAAATGCCGCTCTCGCCCATCGCATCGGAGATCGCCATGACCAGCATGCTGCGGATGTGGTTGGTGATGTCCTCGGTGCGGTAGGTCGAATGCGCGCCGGAAAGTTCGGTCATGAAGACATAGGCGTCCTTGACGCGGAAAGAATACGTTCCGTATCCGCGCACGCGCACGGGTCCGAAGTCGGGATCGCGGAGCATGATGGGATTGGCAGTGCCCCAGCGCTGCGTGGCAAAACGGGTGGTATTGACAAAATACACCTCCGATTTGAACGGGGTCTCAAACCCGTATTTCCAGGACAGAAGCGTGGTCAGCACGGGCAGAGAGTCGGTGTCGAGTTTATAATATCCCGGCGTGAAGACGTCCGCCATGCGCCCCTTGTCGCAAAAGACGGCGACCTGCCCCTCGCGCACGCTGAGCGCCGAGCCCTTTTCGATGACGTTCTTTTTGGTGTCCACCTTATAGACGATGGTGTTATGGGAGTTATCCGCCCATTCGATGACTTTCAAAAACAAGCCCATACGATGTCCCCTCCTCAGGGTAATAAAAAATTAAGATCCGCAACGGGGGACGCCCTTGCGGAGATCGCTCCGCGGCGGCAGCCGCCGTGATTTCACATCCATTATAATATTTTTTGATAAATCTGTCAATAGCCGACGCAAATTTTTTTGTCTTTGGCTCTTGACAATCGGTCAAAAACATATTATTATAAAGTCATGGATAAAATCACGAAAAAATTGAAAACGTTGCTCTTTGTCTGCGTCCTCGTTTCCGTCCTGTTCGCCGGCGGGATCCCCATGATCCCCCTCGGCGCCGCCAACGAGGTCTATCCCGTCATGGTCCTCGGCATCATTTTTACGGGCGGCGGGTTTTTCGCCACGCCCCTGCTGTGGGTCTATTACGGCGAGGAGAGAAGCCTGTACCGCATCGTCGTGGCGGTGGAAAAGGAACACCTTTACAGCGTGCGGGAGATCGCCTCCCAACTGTCTTTGAACGAAAACCAGGTGCGCAACACGCTGACCAACTGTTTCCGCAAGGGATATCTGGAAGGATATATCCGCGAAGGGGACGAGATCACCACGGGCGAGGGGACCAAACCGGGCGGCAGAACGCGCGCCGCCGAATGCCCCTATTGCGGCGCAAAATTCACCTATCAGGGCAGAAACGCCGAATGCCCCTATTGCGGCGGCACGTTCACGCCCGAAAAATAAAGCGATCGTTGATTTGGGGCATACCATGCCCGAAATAACGCCGATCCTGATCAAAAATAAATTTCGCACCGGCGCGCGGGCGGAAAATCTTTTCCGCCCGCCTTTTTATCCTCTTTTTTGCACGCTTCCCCCGTTTACCGCGGCGGACGGAAACTCTAAGGCACACTCCCGCACGCGGGGGGCATATACTGCATTATGCAGACTTTTCCCTATGACCGCGACGCCGCGGCGGCATACGCACGCAAATGGGCGTTCCGCCGCAACCCGCGCTATTACGACTTTGAAAACATCGGCGGGGATTGCACCAACTTTGCCTCACAGTGCATCTACGCGGGGGCAAAAGTCATGAACTTTACGCCGACTTTCGGCTGGTACTACCGCTCCGTAAACGACCGCGCGCCCGCCTGGACGGGCGTGGAGTACCTCTATAACTTCCTCGTCGGCAACGAAGGCGCGGGACCGTTTGCCGAAGAACGCCCCCTGCACGCGCTCAGAATCGGGGACATCGTGCAACTCGGCAGAGGAACGGGAGATTTTTATCATTCCCCCGTGGTTACGGACATCGTGCGGGGACAGATCTTCGTCGCGGCGCATTCCTATGACGCCTATGACCGTCCGCTTGCGTCCTATCGCTTTGAACGGGCGCGCGGACTGCACATCCTCGGCGTGCGGAAACAGACATGAAAAAGCAGAAAAACGGCGCATGCGCCGCTTTACGATAAAGATCCCCGTCCTTACCGCAAAGGACGGGGATCTTTGGTTCCGATCAAAAAATCAGAGAATATCGTTTGCATACAGCGGGAAGCGCTCGCAGAGTTTTGCCACTTCCGCGCCGACTTCCGCAAAGCACGCCTCTTTCTCGTCGATGACGCGGGAGATGAGGTCGGCAATGTGCGCGCAGTCCTCTTCCTTCATGCCGCGCGCCGTAACGGCGGGGGTGCCGATGCGCACGCCGCTGGTTACGAAAGGTTTTTCCTTGTCAAAAGGAATGGCGTTCTTATTGACGGTGATGTGCACGGCGTCGAGCATCTTTTCAAGTTCCTTGCCCGTAACGCCCTTTTGGCTGAGGTCAAGCAGCATCAGATGGTTGTCCGTCCCGCCGCTGACCAGGCGCACGCCGTTCTCGACAAAGCGCTTTGCCATCGCCGCCGCGTTTTTGACGATCTGCTGCTGATAGGCTTTGAATTCGGGGGTCAGCGCCTCTTTGAACGCCACGGCTTTTGCCGCGATGACGTGCATCAGAGGTCCGCCCTGCGTGCCGGGGAACACCGCCTTGTCGATGATCTTGGCATATTCTTCCTTGCACATGATGACGCCGCCGCGGGGACCGCGCAGGGTCTTGTGCGTCGTCGTCGTTACGAAATCGGCATAGGGCACGGGGGAAGGATGCACGCCCGCCGCGACCAGCCCCGCAATGTGGGCGATGTCCACCATCATGTACGCGCCGACCTTGTCGCAGATCTCGCGGATGCGCTTGAAATCGATGACGCGGGGATAAGCCGAAGCGCCGCTGACGATCATTTTGGGCTTGCATTCGAGGGCGATGCGCTCCATTTCATCATAATCGATCGTCTCCGTTTCCGCGGATACGCCGTAAGGGACGATGTGGAAATATTTTCCCGAAACGTTGACGGGCGAGCCGTGTGAAAGGTGCCCGCCGTGCGCGAGGTTCATGCCCATGACGGTGTCGCCGGGCTGCAAAACGGCGAAAAATACCGCAAAATTCGCCTGGGCGCCGCTGTGCGGCTGGACGTTGCAGTGGTCGCAGCCGAAGATCTGTTTGAGCCGTTCCTGTGCGAGCGTCTCCACGACGTCCACATACTGACAGCCGCCGTAATACCGCTTCCCGGGAAGCCCTTCGGCATATTTGTTGGTCAGGTGGCTGCCCATCGCCGCCATGACGGCGGGAGAAACGATGTTCTCGCTGGCGATGAGTTCCAGATTGCCGCGCTGACGGGCAAGTTCGTCTTGCATGGCGGCATACACTTCGGGATCGGCGTTTTGAATGGTGGTCATATCGATCATGGTCATTTTCCTCTCGTTGTATTTCTCTGACTTTTTTCTTTTTATTGTATCATACTCCGCGCGGCAAAGTCAACCGTTTGACCGGTTTTACAGGTTTTCTTCCACAAAAGCCAGCATCGCAGGCTGCGGGACGTAGCCGAGGTTTTCGGCGACCTCTTTGCCTCCCTTGAATATCTTCACGCAGGGGACGGAATAGATTTCATACTTCTGCGCGAGCGCGGGATTGCGGTCGATGTCCGCCTTGACGAAAACCGCCCTTCCCGCGCACGCCTGCGCCACCTCGTCCAGCACGGGCGCCAGCATGCGGCAGGGACCGCACCAGGTCGCGAAAAAATCGCAGACCACGGGCACATCTCCCTGCAAAAGCGCGTTGAATTCCCTCTCTTCGATCTCTTTGACGTTCTTTGACATATTTTTCTCCTCCCGATGATCCGTTTTCCGTTATTCTCCGCAATGCAAAGATGCGTTATTCCCCTTTGCAGGAATTTCCGTGCGCAAAAAATTCCGCCGCACGGTCGAAAGCAACGGTATGCTGCGAAGAATCGGACATATCCTTGACGTTCATGACGCCCGCCGCCAACTCGTTGCCGCCGATGACGGCGGTGAAACGGGCATTGATTTTATCGGCATATTTGAATTGCGCTTTGAGCGAACGGTCCATGTGATCGACTTCGCAGGGAATGCCCGCCTTGCGAAGGTCGACGGCAAGAGCAAACGCCTTTTCGCGGCAAGCGGCATCCATGCCCGCAAAATAGACGGTCGGCGCAGGCTCTCCGGGAATCGCCGCCCCCGATTTTTCCATGAGCAGCAACAGCCGTTCCAGCCCCGCCGCAAACCCGACCGCGGGCGTCGCGGGTCCGCCGATCGCTTCGATCAGTCCGTCGTAGCGTCCCCCGCCGAGCACCGTGCCCTGCGCACCGATCTCTTCGCTGACGAACTCAAACACCGTGCGGGTGTAATAGTCCAGCCCGCGCACGATCTTGGTGTCGATGTCATAGGGTATGCCCGCGATTTTCAGATAGCGCTGTACGGCATCGAAATGCGCCCTGCAATCGTCGCAGAGATAATCGGTGATGACGGGCGCGCCCGCCGTAACCTTCCTGCATTCGGGCACTTTGCAGTCCAGGATGCGCATGGGATTTTTATCGAAACGCGCGCGGCAGTCGGGGCACATTTCGTCCAGACGGGGGCGCAGATATGCTTTAAGCGCGTCGTTGAACGCCTTGCGGCAGGTCTTGCACCCGATGGAATTGACGTGCAGTTTTGCCCTCAGCCCCAGCGACGCGATGAAATCGTGCGCCAGCGCAATGACTTCCGCATCGGTGTCGGGCGTCGGCGAGCCGTATATTTCCACCCCGAACTGATGAAATTCCCTGAGCCGCCCCGCCTGCGGGCGTTCATAGCGGAAAGCGGGGATGATATAGTACATTTTTAATGGCATGGGTGTGCTGTACAGCCCGTTCTCCACAAACGAACGCGCCACGCCCGCCGTGCCTTCCGGTTTGAGCGTGATCGAGCGGTTTCCCTTGTCGAAGAATGTATACATCTCCTTGGTAACCACGTCCGTCGTTTCCCCCACGCCGCGCGCAAAGAGTTCGGTATGCTCGAACACGGGCGTGCGGATCTCCCGCAGGTTGTAAAGCCGCGCGATCTCGCGCGCCTTTTCCTCGACGTATTGCCACTTGTACGAATCGGCGGGAAGGACGTCCTTCGTGCCTTTGGGTATACTGATCATATCTTCTCTCCTGTGCGGTATCTGCGGGCATGCCCCGCTGCAAGGCGCCGCCTTGCGTAATTTTGGATTTTCAAGGAACACCTTCCTTGCATGGGGTCAAAGGGATGCTCCCCCTGCTTGTCTGCACGTTGCAAGCAAACCGTCAAGGTTTGCGCCACTCGGGTTTCCAAAGGGTCGAGGACCCTTTGGCGGGTGGAGGGCAGCGCCCTCCGTATTCCGAACTTGCGAGCAAGGCTTTGCCTTGCATTACTTATCGCCCGACGGGCGATTTATGCGGCGCATGCGCCGCGTTTAGAAAAATTATCTTTCATAAGGGGCGCCGCCCCTTATAACCCCGTTCAAGAGGCAACGCCTCTTGAAAATCTCCGGCTATCGCCCGACGGGCGATTTATGCGGCACATGCGCCGCGTTTAGAAGAATTATCTTTCATAAGGGGCGCCGCCCCTTACAACCCCGTTCAAGAGGCAACGCCTCTTGAAAATCTCCGGTTATCGCCCGATTTACAGAATATATTTTTTAATGTCGCGGTCGCGGGTGATGGACGAGAGATGTTCGTCCACATATTTCTCGTCGACGACGACGGGCACGACGGGATAACCACCGCCGCCCGCATTGAAGGAAACGTCTTCGAGCAGCGTCTCCATGACGGTGTGCAGACGACGGGCGCCGATGTCCTCGCTGCTCTCGTTGATCTCCACGCTGATCTCGGCGATCCGGGCGATCGCGTCGCTCGTGAAGGAAAGGTCGATGTTGTCGACCGCCAGAAGCACTTTGTATTGATCGGTGATGGAATGTTCGGTCTGAGTGAGGATGGACACAAAGTCCTCTTTGGTGAGACTTTTGAGTTCCACCTTGATGGGGAAGCGACCTTGCAATTCGGGAATGAGATCTTCCACTTTGGACACATGGAAGGCGCCTGCGGCGATGAAGAGCATATAATCGGTCTTGACCGCGCCGTACTTGGTCATGACCGTGCAGCCCTCCACGATGGGCAGGATGTCGCGCTGCACGCCCTCGCGGGAGACGTCCGCCCCGCTCGCGTTGCCCTTGCCCGCGATCTTATCGATCTCGTCGATGAAGATGATGCCTTCGTTTTCCGCACGGCGCAAGCCTTCGCTCGTTACCGCATCGTTGTCGATGAGTTTGTCGCTCTCTTCCGCGACGATGAATTTGCGCGCTTCCTTGACGGATATCCGACGCTTTTTGCGGCGCTTGGGGAGCGCTTCGCCGAATATGCTGCCGAGGTTGATGGCGGCGCCGCCCGGGATGAGTTCCATGGTCTTGGGCTCTTCCGCAACGTCCATTTCCAGAACGAAGTCCTCATACAGCCCTTTGCGCAGCCCGTCGAGAATGTTGGCGCGGAAGACGTCCGTCGCCGTCTCGCCCTTGTCCGCCTTCTTCGCCTCGACGAGCGCGTTGAGAAGTTTCTTTTCGGCGGCGGCGTTGGCTTTGACGGAGACTTCCGCCATCTTCTCTTCCTTGACGAGCCGCATGGCGCATTCCACGAGGTCGCGCACCATGCTCTCCACTTCCTTGCCGACATAGCCCACTTCGGTATATTTGGTCGCCTCTACCTTGATGAAAGGCGCTTTGACGAGTTTGGCGAGCCGCCGCGCGATCTCCGTCTTGCCCACGCCCGTGGGACCTTTCATGATGATGTTTTTGGGCGTTATCTCCTCCCGAAGTTCGGGGGAAAGACGGCTGCGGCGGTAACGGTTTCTAAGCGCGATGGCGACCGCCTTTTTGGCTTCTTCCTGTCCGACGATGTGTTTGTTGAGTTCAAAAACGATCTGTTTGGGTGAAAAATCCATAACCTTATTTTCTCCTTTCCCTCTGCCGTCATACCGTTTCGCAGACGATGTGATCGTTGGTGTAGACGCAGATCTCGCTGGCGATTTTGAGGGATTTGCGGGCAATGGTCTCGGCGTCGTAATCGGTGTTCTGCAACAGGGCGCGCGCCGCCGCCAGGGCGTAGTTGCCGCCGCTGCCGATGGAACAGCACCCGCCGTCCGGCTCGATGACTTCCCCCGTACCCGAGAGAATGAGCAGGGTGTCCTTATCCGCCACGATCATCATGGCGTCGAGTTTCCTGCCGATCTTATCGCTGCGCCAAAGTTCGGCAAGTTCCACCGCCGAACGCATCAGGTTGCCCGAAAATTTATTGAGCATGCCTTCAAACCGTTCGGTGAGAGAAAATGCGTCCGTAACCGACCCTGCAAAGCCGAGAATGACCTTGCCGCCGTAAATGCGGCGCACCTTGACCGCCGTGTTTTTGAACACGATGGACTCTCCCATGGTAACCTGCCCGTCCCCCGCAATTGCCGTTACGCCGTCGCGTTTGACGGCGCAGATCGTCGTGCCTCTGAATTCCATAATCCGTTAAGACTCCTTGTCTGTTTTTTTCGTTGTTCCGATATCTTTTGGTGATATGCGCCCGCGCGGGCGCACTGCGGCGGCAAAGACGGACAAGCCGCACACCGCCGTATGTATTACTTGTAAAGCGTTTGAACGCTTTCTAAACAAGAGAAGGCAAAATACGGGAAATTTTTCGGACGGCAGCAAGCGACCGCTCGGCAAAAAGGCGGCGTTTTTCCTTCTTGTCCCTGCCCGTATAACCTACAAGCGGGGGCAAAATGCCGTAATTGGCGTTCATCGGCTGAAAATCGGGGTTGGGAGAAGCAATGTACGCCGACAGCGCGCCGCACACCGTTTCGCGGGGGAACACGATCTTTTCGCCGCCCAGTACTTTCTGCGCGGCGTGCAAGCCCGCCAGGAGCCCGCTCATCGCGCTCTCCACATACCCCTCCACGCCCGTGATCTGCCCCGCAAAATACAAATCGTCCTGCGTCTTGCAGGAAAAATCGGCGTGCAGCACGGCGGGCGATTGCAGATAGGTGTTGCGGTGCATGACGCCGTAACGCAGAAATTCGGCGTTTTTCAGGGCGGGAATGAGCGAAAAGACCCGCCGCTGCTCCCCGAAGCGAAGATTGGTCTGACAGCCGACGAGATTATACGCCGTGCCCGCGGCGTTCTCCTTGCGCAGTTGCAGCACGGCATACGGCCGCCTGCCCGCTTCATCGTACAGCCCCACGGGTTTGAAAGTGCCGAAACGGAGGGTATCATGCCCGCGGGAAGCCATGATTTCCAACGGCATACAGCCCTCAAAAATTTCCCGCTTTTCAAAGTCGTGCAGGGCGGCTTTTTCCGCCGTGAGCAGGGCGGAAACAAAGGCGTCGTATTCCTCTTTCGTCAAAGGACAGTTGACGTAATCCCCCGTCCCCTTGCCGTAACGGTCGCCCGTAAAGGTATGAGAAAAATCGACGCTCTCCGCCGCCACGACGGGCGCGGAAGCGTCGTAAAAATGCAATTCCCTGCCGAAACGGCGGACGATATCCGCCGAAAGCGCGGGCGACGTGAGCGGACCCGTGGCAATGATCGTCAAGCCTTCCCCCCGCGCGGGCAGCGTGCAGACTTCCGCCGCGACCCGTTCGATGCGCGGCTGCGCCTGTATTTTTTCGGTGATGTACGCGGCAAAACTTTCCCGTTCCACCGCCAGCGCGCCGCCGGCGGGGATGCGGCAGTGCGCCGCCGCTTCCATGGTGAGCGAGCCAAGAAGGCGCATCTCCTCTTTGAGCAGCCCGCAGGCGTTGCCGTAAACGTCGTCGCTTTTGAGCGAATTGGAGCAAACGAGTTCTCCGAGACAGGCGGAAGTGTGCGCGGGAGAATAAAAGAGGGGCTTTTGCTCGACGAGGCGCACGGATATGCCGCGGCGGGCGAGGTAATACGCCGCCTCGCTCCCCGCCAGCCCGCCGCCGACAACGGTAACTCTTTTCATCTTTCCGTCATTCCCCTTTCTTCTGCTTTACCCCTTTCTTTGCGGGCATGGGCGCCGCTTTTTCCACATAATTGCAGCCCTTTGCCGCACAGCGGACGGCGCCGCGCTCGGTCTGAACGATCGCCCCGCCGCATTGGGGGCATTTTTTGCCGGTGGGAATGTCCCAACTCATGAATTTGCAGGCGGGATAGCCCGAACAACTGTAATAAATTTTGCCCGATTTGGACTTCATGCGGCGGGTGGGTCTGCCGCATTCGGGACAGACGCCGACGAGGTCGGCTTCGCCGTTCTCCACATAGGGCAGGGTGCATTTGCACTCGGGATAGTTGGGGCAGGCGAGGAATTTGCCGAACTTGCCGCTCTTGACGACCATGTTGGCGCCGCACTTGGGGCAGCGCACTTCGGAGATCTCCGCTTCGCCTTCGCTGACGATGTTGGAGCACTGCGGGTAGTTGGTGCAGGCGAGATATTTGCCGTATTTGCCGATCTTTCTCACCATGGGATGCCCGCACTTGGAGCATATGATGTCCGTCGGCTCGTCCCCCGCGTTCTGCGCCGCTTTGAGATGGTCGGCAAACCCGGGATAAAATTCTCCGACGATGGCATGCCAATCCTTGCCGCCGTTTTCGATGTCGTCCAACTTTTCTTCCATATCGGCGGTAAAGCCCACGTCCATGACGTCTTTGAAGAACTCTTCCAGAAAATCGGTAACTTTATATGCCACCGCCGTCGGAACCATATATTTTCCCTCTTTGACGACGTATTTGCGCTTGTTGAGCACGGAGACGATGGTGGAGAAGGTGGAAGGTCTGCCGATGCCCTTTTCTTCCATGAGTTTGATCAGGGAAGCATCGGTATAGCGCTGGGGCGGCTTGGTGAATTTCTGTTCGGGCGTGATCTTCACGAGATCGAGCCCGTCCCCTTCCTGCACGGGCGGCAGGAGTTTGGAAGAGATCCCCTCTTCGTCCTCCTTGTCCTCCTTGCGGGTCTCCTGATAGACGGCGGTGAACCCGGGGAAAAGCAGGCTCCTGCCCGCCGCCTTGTAGGCATATTCCCCGCAGAGCACTTCGACCTGCATGGAATTGTAGCGCGCTTCGGACATCTGCGAGGCGACAAAGCGCTCGTAAATGAGCCGATAGACGTTGGCATGCTTCTTGTCGAGGAGTTTTTTCGCCCGATCGGGCGTCATGTTGAGGTCGATGGGACGAATGGCTTCGTGCGCGTCCTGCGCCCCCTTCTTGCTGGCGTAATAGTTGGGTTTTGCGGGGCAATACTCCTCGCCGTACCGCTCGCGGATATAGGCAAGGGCGCGCTGCTGCGCTTCGGCGGAGACGCGGGTGGAGTCCGTGCGGATGTAGGTAACGAACGCGATGTGCCCTTCCGCGGTGTCCATGCCCTCGTAAAGATGCTGCGCGACGAGCATGGTCTCGGGCGAACTCATGCCGAATTTATTGGAAGCGTCCTGCTGCAAGGTGCTGGTGGTGAACGGCGCGGGCGCGTGCGATTTGGCAACGCTCTTTTTGACCGTTCCGACAACGAACGGCGCCGTTTTTGCCGCCGAAAGCACTTCGTCCGCCTGTTCCTTGTTCGCCGGGCGGAATTTTTTGCCCTTCTTCTTTTCCAGCGACGCCCTGAAAGAGGAAAATTTCCTGTCCGCGTCCTGCACTTCGGCGGTGATCGTCCAATACTCTTCGGGTTTGAACGCGGCGATCTCCCGTTCGCGTTCGACGACGAGTTTTAAGACGACCGACTGCACGCGCCCCGCCGAAAGCCCGCTCTGGATCTTATTGTTCAGCAAACGAGAAAGTTTATACCCCACCAACCTGTCCAGCCCGCGGCGCGCCTGCTGGGCGTCCACGAGGTTGTAGTTGATCACGCGCGGATGTTCGAGCGCGCGGCGGACCGCCGCAGGGGAAATTTCGTTGAACTCGATGCGGTTGGGCGCCGCCTCGTCCATTCCCAGCACGGTCTGCAAGTGCCAGGAAATGGCTTCGCCTTCGCGGTCGGGGTCGGTCGCGAGGTAAACTTTATCCGCCTTTTTCGCCTCTTCCGAAAGCCGTTTGATGACCGCTTCCTGCGCGGCGGTGGTAACGTATTTCGGCTCGAAATTGTTTTTCAGCGAAACGCCCAGCGTGCGCTCGGGCAGATCGCGGATGTGTCCCTTGGAAGCGTCCACTTTGTACTGTCCTTTGAGATATTTGGAAATCGTCTGTGCCTTGGAGGGGGATTCCACAATGATCAGATCCATATTTTTCACCCTGTCCTGAATTTTATTTTGCTCGCCGCGGGACGCCCTGTCTTTCGGACGTCTCCTGGCTTTCGTTTGTTTCCGTTTCTTTTACTGCGGCGGGAAGGAAGGAGCCGACGGCGGCATAACGGTTGCCGCCCGCACGGGCAACCATGCCCTTGATCTCCAACCCCGAAAGGAGCCCGCCCGCACGAAAGACGGGAATGCCCGTCTGCGCGCAGATCTCTCCGACGTGCGCTTCGCCGCACGATGCAAGCAGGCGCATGATCTTCTCCTCTTCCTCGCTCAACGCGGGCATGGACGCCTTCTTTTGTTCAAAGCCATACCAGGAAAAGATGTCCTGCAAACAGTCCGCGGGCGCGGCGCCGCTCTTCAAAAGAGCGTTGCAGCCCGCACCCGACGCGATGCCGGGATTGTAGGGAAAGGCAAACACGTCCCTGCCGTATTCGAGGGCATAGCCCGCCGTGATGGACGTGCCGCTGCGCAGTCCGCCGCTGACCACGAGCACCCCGCGGGAAAGCCCCGCGATGATGCGGTTGCGCACCGGGAAGAGAAATTTCTGCGGCGCCACTTCCGGACGATGTTCGCTGAGCACCAGCCCGCAGGAGGCGACCTCGCGCAAAATATCCGTATGCGCCGACGGATAGACATATTCCATCCCGTGGGCAAGCACGCAGATGAGGCGCGCACGCTCTTCCGCGCGGGACTTTCTTCCCTCCAATGCGCCCTTGACGGCGGAGATGTCGCCGCCCTCCGCAATGCCCGTTACCACGGCGAAATGCTCCGAAAGACCGGCGGCAAATTCCCGCGTGAGGGACTGCGCCCACGCAAGCGTGCGGCGGGAACCGACAATTGCGAATTTATCCTCCCGCAGCAGCGTTTTATCCCCCTTGCAATAGAGCAGCAGGGGCGGCGCCGGAACGGCGCGCAGGGATGCGGGATAGTCCGCCGAACGCAGCGTTACGCAAAAGATGCCCTTTTTGGTAAGTTTTGACAAGAGCGACGGAAGATATTCCCCGTCTTGCAGGCTGCCTGCCATGCGGCAAAGCATCTCTTCGGGCACGAGGCGCAGCAGTTCTTCCCGCCCGTCGCGCATGGCGCGGACAAAGGCGTTTGCGGAAGAAAAGCGGGAGAGAATCGCCGATTTCTGCCGATAGGTCAGTCCTTCAAATCCGTCCAGCCAGATGATGAATTTTTCTTCTGCCGTATACAGATATTTCTTTTCCTGCATCGCCAACCGCTCCCCGAGCCTCACGACCCGTCCTTTTCATACGTTCTGTAAGAAACGGCTTCAAAGAGGTGCGCGGGCTCGATCTCTTCGCTGCAATCGAGGTCGGCGATCGTCCGCGCCACTTTGATGATGCGCGCCCGCGCACGCGCCGAAAGGGAAAACTTTTCAAACGCCGCGCGCAGAACGTCGTCGCATGCCGCGCTCAAACGGCAGAACTTGCGCAGTTCGGCTTCGCGCATGCCGCTGTTGGTGCGGACGGAAAGACCGCGGAAGCGTTCCCGCTGGATCTTGCGCGCGCGGTTGACCCGCTCGCGCACGGCGGCGCTGCTCTCCTCTTCCCTGCCGCCCGCAAGGTCGTCATAGCCCACGCCGTCCACTTCCACCTGCAAATCGATGCGGTCGAGAAGAGGACCGGAGATGCGGCTGCGATAGCGGCGGATCTGCGCCGGCGTGCAGGTGCAGGGTCTGGTCGCCGAACCGAAATTGCCGCAGGGGCAGGGATTCATCCCCGCACAAAGCATGAACGCCGCGGGATAAGTAACGCTCCCTGCGGCGCGGGACACCGTGATGACCCCGTCTTCGAGGGGCTGGCGCAGCGCTTCGAGCGTGGAACGGCGGTATTCGGGCAATTCGTCGAGGAAGAGAACGCCGCCGTGTGCAAGGCTGATCTCCCCCGGGCGCACGCCGTGCGAACCGCCGCCGCACATGGACACCGTCGTCGCCGTATGGTGAGGCGTGCGGAAGGGACGGCGGGTCGCAATACCCTCGGCGCCCACTTCCCCCGCCACCGAATGGATCTTCGTGATCTCCAAAGCTTCGTCGAAAGTGAGATCGGGCATGATCGAAGGGATGGCGCGCGCCAGCATGGTCTTGCCCGTGCCGGGTGGTCCGACCAGCAGCAGGTTGTGCCCCCCGCTGACCGCCACTTCGAGGGCGCGGCGCGCCACCGCCTGCCCGCGCACGTATTTCAGATCGTAAGGGTCCTCCCCTTCCTCCCGCCGCGCCGCGGAAAAGACGCGGACGGGCACGGCGGGCAAAGGCTTTTCACCCGTCAGGTGCGCCACCGTTTCTTTGAGATCGTTCGCCGCGAACACTTCGATGCCCGCAATATACTGCGCCTCGCGCGCGTTGGCGGCGGGGACGACGAAGCGGGTGAAGCCGCGGTCCCGCGCCGAAATGAGCATGGGAAGAATGCCGTTGAGGGGGCGCAGATCGCCGTTCAGCCCCAACTCGCCCAAAAACACGCACCCGTCCGTCCGCGCGGACACGAGTTGTTCGGATGCTTTCAGCAGACAGAGCGCCACCGCCAGGTCGAACGCCGTCCCTTCCTTGCGCAACTCGGCGGGCGCAAGATTGACGGTGATCTTGTGCACGGGGAAGGCATAGCCGCTGTTTTTGATCGCCGAACGCACGCGCTCGCGCGATTCCTTGACCGCCGCGTCGGGCAGCCCGACCAATTCATAGGACGGCAGTCCCTTGTTGATGTCCGCCTCCACGGTAACGGGTATGCCTTCCAGCCCGTTGAGCGCGAACGAAAATACACTCGCTATCATATTTTTCCCCTCCGTATCGATTCCCGCACCCGATGCGCCCGCGCCGAAAAGGCGGCGCCTGACAGCCTTATATCAGACGACGGGCAGCCAAGCCACGGGCGGCTGCCAGCCGAACATGACCGCCGCCGCTTTCGCACCGATCTCCCAGCCGAAGACGGCAGGCATGCCCAAAACAAACAGGACAAACAACGCGGACAAAATCACGATGCAGACGACGTCTGCGGCGCCGGCTTTCGCGCGCTTCATGCCAGGACCGTCCCTCTTTGCCGTTTCCTGTTTCGCACCTATAATGCAGAGCGCCAGCACGATGAATCCCAGATAGAACAGCCAGAAGGGCGCGCTCCGCTCCGCGGGGACCGACGCGGAAAAGAGCCAGGGCAAAAGCCCCGTCAGCATGCCGACGGACAGTCCCGTGTAGGCGCGCAATATCCGCCTGTAACCCTTTTCGCCGCGATGCCGCGGCGCGGCAAAAAGCAGATATGCCGAACAGAACAAAAACGCCGCCGCCGCCAGATACGCCGCCAAAAAATCGGGCAGGAAAAACGCCTGCGCCGCGCCGTCCGCACTCGCATAGAGCCGTGCGGCGCGCAGGGCGATGAACCAGCCCCAGGGCGTTGCCGCGTCCGCCGCCGTGAACGGCGTTACGTCCCCGACCGAGAAACACGCCGCAATCCCTCTGCCGATCATATCAAAGAAACTCCCCTCGCCGTAAAAACGCACAAAAGAGGAATAGACGGGCACGGCGGCGAGCACGAGCAGCAGCACGGCAAACGCCACGCCGCAACCCAGCCAGCCCGCGCAAATGCGCAGTTTCCGCAGATATGCCCCGTTGATGCGGGCGATCGCCGCATCCGAAGCGTTCTCCCCCGGCCCTTCGGCGGTTTGTCCGCCCTTTCCTTCCGCCTTTTCTTCCGCCGCGTCGGGCGAAACCGACGGGGCGCCGCCCTGCGCGGCTTTGCCGATCAGATAAGCGCGGTGATGATACAGCCGCAGCAGCCCGCACACGAAGAGCAGGAGCGAAACCAGCGCCGGCAGTCCCGTCAACGGCGAAACGGCAAACGCCGCCGCCGAGGAGAACGCGGAGAACAGTACGGGCAGCGCTCCGACGACGGGGTGCTCGTCCCCGACGCCTTCCGAGAAGAACCGATACATGAAATATATGCCCAGCACGGCGAAAAAGAGCCCCGCCGCCTGCGGTGTACCCGTCAGCCCCAGCCCGAAAAAGCCGCCGCCGAGCACAAAGAGGGCGGCGAGCGCCAAGCCCCATTTATCGCTGCGGAAAAGCCGCCTGCCCAGAAGAAAGCACAAAACGAACAGCCCGAACGCGGCAAGCAGGGAGGGCAGACGCAGCCCGAAGGTCGATTTGCCGAATATCCACACGGACAGCGCGTGGATGAGGATGCCGAATGCGTTGTAATCGGAAGAAATCACATATACGTTTTCGGTGTTCGCTTCCCCGCCCAACTCGATGCCGTGCACGGATTGCAGGATGTATTCCTCGGCATAGGAAAAATGACGGCGGTAGGACGCGGACGGAGAAAAAGAGCCCTGCGCGTCCAGCGTCCGCATCACCTCTTCGCGGGTAACGCCGTCGCAATACGCCTCGTCGGCGCGGGCGGCGATCGTCCTGCCCGCGGCGTCGACGAACGCCACTTCGTTGACGACGCCCGCGCAACCCGCCGCCAAGACGTTGATGCGCACCCGCTCGCTCGTTACCGTCCTGCCCTCCGCCAGGGCGACCCAATTATAGTTGGCGTTGCTCTTATAGGCGGAGGAGTCCTCCTCGGCATAGATGTCGGCAATGTATACCGTGGAACCGAAAGAGCCGTTCCAGCCGGAATCGGTGTAATACCGCGCGCGCACCTGCATGGTGTCCTTTGCCCTTTCCGCGCCCGTATCGGCATACACCGCGCCGACGTTGACATAGATCGCCGCGAGGGACTGCCCCTCTTCATAGGACAGGACATAGGCAAAACTGATATCCCGCCCGGAGGGCGCCACCGATACGCTCCGCCCCGTGCCGTTGAACGCGCCGACCGTGCAGAGCCCGAAGACGAGCAACGCGAGGGAAAGGACCGCAAAAATACGGGAAAAGACGGAGAGCGACGCCAGGCGTTCGCGCAAAGAGCGCCTGTTTTTTCCCGACATATTATATTGTCTGTAATTTTTGTCTGTCTGCATCACAAGCCCCCCTTCGGGCGATGAAGAAATTTTCTGTCGGGGCAAAAACGCTCTTTCCCCCGGGGAACGGACGGGTCGTTTTTGCCTCTTCCCGCGGGGAGAAGTGAAAAACAGATCCGCACACAACTGTCATTGTACATGAATACGCCGAAAAAGTAAACGGTTTTATACCCGACAAACGTTAAAATTTTCGCCGCGCGGGAAAAAAAGCGAAAAAACGGTCCGCCGTTGACTTTCGGCAAACCGTTTCTTCCTGTCGTTCTGTCTTTTTACCGAGAAGAGCCCCTTGGGGATTTTACTTTACCTCTTTGACCTTGGCGGCCTTACCCGTCAAAGCGCGCAGATAGTAAAGTTTTGCCCTTCTTACCTTACCCTTGCGGATGACCTTGATATCCGCGATGCGGGGGGAATGGAGCGGGAAGGTTCTTTCCACGCCCACGCCGTAAGACATGTGTCTGACGGTGAAGGTGGAGCGGAAACCGTTCTTCTTTTTGGCAATGACCACGCCGTCGAAATTCTGCACCCTTTCCTTATCGCCTTCGATGATCCTGTATCCGACGGATACCGTATCGCCGACGTTGAATGCAGGCACTTCCGCCTTGACGCTCTCTGCCTCGATGGCTTCGATCAATCCTTTCATTCTGACTCATACCTCCATTATTACGCAATATTCATGACCCGCTGCGGACGCCTGCCGCGCCCGCCCTGAAAGGCAGTGGAATATCCGAAGTCGGAATCCATTATAGTATATTTTTTCTTCTTTTGCAAGCCTTTTTGCATGCTTTGGACAATTTTTTTCAGCATTCAAAGGCATTTTTCAGCCATTCCACGCCCTCTTTCGTTACTTCCAGCACATCGAAACGGACGGCGCACTCCGTTTGGACGCAGGAGAGAAAGTAGCGCGCGATGTCCGCATAGCGCCTCTGCTTGCGCCGATCGACCGCCGCGGCGGGCGTGTCGAAGGCGTCGCACGTGCGGGTCTTGACCTCGGCAAAGACGATGTCGTCCCCGTCCCGCGCCACGATGTCCGCTTCGCCGAAGGGCGTCTTGTAATTGCGTCTGAGGATGCGGCAACCCTGCGATTCCAGAAACTTTGCCGCCCGCCGCTCGCCCGCGCCGCCTAAAATTTTTTTGTAAAGGTCCTGCGGTGTATCGCGCATAATCCGTTCTCCCGTATGGCGGCGATGTGCGCCGCCGTGCCGTAGCCCTTGTTTTTTTCAAAGCCGTATCCGGGATATTCCCGCGCATATCCGTCCATGAGCGCATCCCGGTACACTTTGGCAAGAATGCTCGCCGCGCCGATCGAATAGGACAGCGCGTCCCCGTGCACGATGGATTTCTGCGGCAGGGAAATATCCAGCGTCATGTTGCCATCCGTGAGCACCATGTCCGCGTTGACGGACAAAGACGCAATGGCTTTTTTCATGCAGAGACGGGTCGCCTGCAAGATGTTTATCTCGTCGATGGTCTTCGCATCCACCTGCGCAATCGAATAGGCGACGGCGCGTTCGCGGATGAGCCCCGCCAGCCGTTCCCGCGCGGCGGGGGAAAGTTTCTTGCTGTCGTCGATGCCTTCGATGAGCCTTTCCGCTTCGAGCGGCAGAATGACCGCCGCCGCCACCACGGGTCCCGCCAGCGGTCCCCTGCCCACTTCGTCCACGCCCGCAATGAAACGGTACCCCGCCCGCGCGGCTTCGCGTTCGTGAAAAAGTTTTTCTTCCATGCTCTTCTTTTCGGTCATGGTATGCCTCTCCTGTGTGTTATTCTTTGCGTAAAAACGGTGCGGCGGTTTTGAGTTTTTCAAGAATATCCCGATCGGCGGGACAGAACGCATAGCCGTCGAACTCCGACGGTGAAACCAGGCGAAGTTCGGTGTGCTCCCGCTTGCAGGGCGTGCCCGCGGCGATCTTCGCCCAAAAAAAGGTCAGGTGCAGCGTGAGGTCGGGATAGGCATGCGTAACCTCGGCAAAAGGGGAACCAACGGCAATCTCTATCCCCAACTCCTCGCGGCATTCGCGGCAGAGCGCCGTCCGTTTGTCCTCGCCCGCCTCGACCTTGCCGCCCGCAAATTCCCAAAGCCCGCCGCGCGCCTTGTGCGGCGGCCGGCGGCAGATGAGCAGTTTTCCCTGTTCGACGATGAGCGCCGCCACCACGTCGCTCATCTCTTTTCCCTCCCGTTCTCTTCCCGATGCGAAAGCGCCGCACGCGGCGGACGGCTCAGCGGAATTGACTGTTGTAGAGTTCGGCATAGAAGCCCTTGGCTTTCAGCAGTTCTTCGTGCGTGCCCTGCTCGACGATGGAACCGCTCTTCATGACCAGAATGACGTCGGCGTTCTTGATCGTCGAAAGGCGGTGCGCCACGATGAAACTCGTCCTGCCCTGCATGAGCGCGGCAAAGGCGTCCTGGATCTTCAACTCGGTGCGCGTGTCGATGGAACTCGTCGCCTCGTCGAGGATGAGCATGGGCGGCAGAAGGAGCATGATGCGCGCGATGCACAAAAGTTGCTTTTGCCCCTGTGAAAGGGAGCCGCCGTCCTCGCCGATGCAGGTGTCATACCCCTGCGGCAGGCGGGAGATGAACCCGTGCGCCTTTGCCGCCTTTGCCGCGGCGATCATCTCTTCCTCGCCCGCTTCGGGCATGCCCATGCAGAGATTTTCGCGGATCGTGCCGCTTTTGAGCCAGGTCTCCTGCAAGACCATGCCGTAATTTTTGCGCAGGGAATGCCGCGTCAGCGCGCGGACGTCCCGCCCTTCCACACAGATCGCGCCCCCGCAAACGTCGTAAAAACGCATCAGAAGATTGATGAGCGTCGTCTTGCCGCACCCCGTGGGTCCGACGATCGCCACCCGCTTGCCCTTGACGACGTTCAGATTCAGCCCCTCGATGAGTTTCTTGTCGGGCGTATAGGAAAAACTGACGTCTTGCAGGGAAATGTTCCCCTCCGCGTGCCCCAACTCAACATTGCCCGCGTCGCTCTTCTCCTCCGCTTCCGAGAGCAGTTCAAAGACGCGGGAAGCGCAGGCGAGTGCATTCTGAAATTCGGTGATGACCTCGGTGATCTCGTTGAAAGGCTTGGTGTACTGATTGGAATACGCCAGGAATTTGGTGAGCGTGCCGACGGAAAAGGCGCCGCCCGTAGAAATGACGGTAAACGCGCCGAAGAGCGCCAAAAGGGCGTATACGACGGCGTTGATGAAGCGGGTGCCGGGATTGGTCAGCGAGGAATAGAAAATGGCGCTGAGCGAAGCCTTGGACAGTCTGCCGTTGATCTCGTCGAATTTTTCGAGATTTTCGTCCTCGTGGGAATATGCCTGCACGGTCGGCAGAGCGCCGAGCATCTCATCGATGAACGCCGTCTGTTCGCCCCGCACTTCGGACTGCGCGCGGAACATGGAATAGGTATGCCCCGAGATGAATTTTGCCATAAAGACGGAGAGCGGCGTTACGCACAGCACCACGAGCGCAAGTTGCCAATGGAGCAGGAACATCATGACCAGCGTGCCGAGAATGGTGGCGACGCCCGTAAAAAGTTGCGTAAAACCGAGGAGCAGCCCGTCGGCAAACTGTTCGACGTCCGAAACGACGTTGTTCACGACCTCGCCGTAAGGGCGGTTGTCGATGTAAGAGAGGGGCAAAACCTGTATTTTCCGGATCGCCTGCGCGCGGATGTCCCGCACGACGTTATAGGTGATGCGGTTGTTGGAAAGGCTCATCAGCCATTGGGAGAGAAAGGTCCCGCCCACGCAGACGGCAATGTTCCGCAAAATTTTTGCCAGGGCGGCAAAATCCACCGCGCCCTTCCCCACGATGCAGTCGACGGCATCCCCCACGAGCACGGGAACGTACAGCGTGAGCACCACGGTAACGGCGGCGAGCAGCACCGTGGCGGCAAGGTAATACCAATACCGCAGGATATAGCGCAGGATCGCGGACATGGTGCCCTTCTTTACCTTCTTCCCTTTCCATCCTTTTTTGTCGTTCTTTTCAGGCATGGGTCGCCTCCTTGAACTGAGAACCGTAAATTTCGCGGTAGACCTCGCAGTATTCCAGAAGTTCCTCGTGCGTGCCGATGCCGACGGCTTTGCCCTCGTCGAGCACGACGATCTTGTCGGCATGCTGCAAAGAAGAAGTGCGCTGGGAAACGATGAACGTCGTGGGTTTGTCGGGCAGGGAGGCAATGGCGTGGCGAAGCGCGGCGTCGGTGGCATAATCGAGGGCGGACGCGCTGTCGTCGAGCACGAGGATCTCGGGGCGCCTGACGAGCGCGCGCGCAATGGAAAGGCGCTGGCGCTGTCCCCCCGAAAGGTTCCTGCCGTTCTGCTCTATCTCGCCGTCCAGCCCGCCCTTTGCCTCAACGACGTCCGTCGCCTGCGCAAGCGCAACGGCGCGCAGAAGTTCTTCGTCCGTCGCGTCCTCGTTGCCCCACAGCAAATTTTCGCGGACGGTGCCCTTGAAGAGCACGGCTTTTTGCAGCACCATGCCGATCTTTTCGCGCAGGGCGGCGGGGTCCTGCGCCTTGACGTCGACGCCGTTCACCAGCACCCGCCCCGCCGTCGCGTCATAGAAATGCCCGATGAGGTTGACGAGGGAACTCTTGCCCGCACCCGTGCCGCCGATGATGCCGACCGTCTCCCCCTTTTTCACGGAGAAAGAGATGTCTTCGAGGGCGTTGCCGCCGCCGTTATAAGAGAACGACACGTTTTCAAAATCCACGGCGTTCTCGGTGTACACCGCGCCGTCCCCGATGCGTTCCAGGGGATTATCCAGCGCAAAGACCCGCTCAATGCGCCGCGCGCAGGCGAGAGATTTGGTTACCGTGATGATCAGGTTGGCGAGTTTGATGAGTTCGACGAGGATCTGCGACATATAATTGTACAGCGCAAGCACCTCTCCCTGCGTGAGCGAACCCGCATCCACGCGGACGGCGCCGACATAGAGAAGGACGATGATGCCCGCGTTGACGACGGCATAGGTCAGAGGATTCATCAGCGACGAAACGGCGCCGACGATGTTCTGGCTCTTTTTGAGCGCGGCGTTCTTGGCATCGAAACGGGCGATCTCTTCCCCTTCTTTGCAGAAGGCGCGCAGCACCCGCACCCCCGTCAGGTTCTCCCGCACGGAGAGAAGGAGCCCGTCCTGCCTTGCCTGGGTCTTTTTATACATGGGGATGGTAACGCCCATGATGAGGGCGACGACCCCCGCCAGCACGGGAATGACGACGGCAAACACGATGCCCGCCTGCCAATCCACGGTGAACGCCATGATCATGGCGCCGAATACGATGAAGGGAGAACGCAGCAGCAGGCGGAGGGTCATGTTGATGCCCGTCTGCACCTGATTGACGTCCACGGTCATGCGGGCGATCATCGTCGCCGCGCCGAGGGAGTCGATCTCGGCAAAACTCAGGAACTGCATTTTTTCAAAGAGAGAGCGGCGCAGGCGGCAGGAATATCCGACGGCGGCTTTCGCGGCAAAATACTGCGCCGTGATCGACGCCGCCAGTCCGACCGCGCCGAGGGCGATGAGGACGAAAAACATGCCCAGGACATAGCCCCTGTCCCCCTGCCCGATGCCCCTGTCCACGATGGACGCGACGACGAGCGGCACGGCAAGTTCAAAGCACGCTTCGAGCAGTTTGAAGAGGGGGGAAAGAATGGATTCTTTTTTGTACCCGCTCAGATAGGAAAATACTTTTTTCATACGGTTTCATTATAAATGCCGCGGAAAAAATTGTCAAACGAATGGGGAAGAAGAGGACAAAAAATGCGCGGAGCCTCGGCTCCGCGCGCGTTTTTCTTCGTTCTTTTCTGTTTTTTTGCCCCTCGGAGGGCTTTTTTCAGCGCTCCGAGCAGTGGAAGATGAGCCCGATGGTGCCGGGACCGCAGTGCGAACCGATGACCGGTCCCACGGGTTGCAGTTGCACGTCGATGTCGCCGAACTCCTCTTTGAGGCTCTTGACAAATCCTTCGGCGACCTCTTCGCAGTCCGCCTGCAACACGAACACCTTGTATTTATCCAATTCGCTGCCCTTCATGCGCATATAGTCGCGCAGCACGCCGAGCGCCTTTTTCAGCCCCTTGACCTTGGCGAAATTGACGATCTTGCCCTCTTCGTCGAAGCGCAGGATGGGTTTGATGCCGAGCAGGTTGCCGACGACTTTGGAGACGCCCGAAATGCGTCCGCCGCGGTGCAGATAGGTCAGATCGTCCACGACGAAATAGGTCGCGGTGTGCGGGATGAGTTCATCGAGATAGGCGTCCAACTCGTCCATGGTCGCTCCCTCTTTGTATTTGAGGGCGGCATAGTAGGTTACGAACCCGCTGCCCAGGGAAATGGTCTTGCTGTCCTTATAGCGGATCTCCCGATCGGGATATTTTGCTTTGAGTTGGGCAATGGCGCTCTTCATTGCGCCGAACGTGCCGCTCATCTGATGGGAGAACGTTACATAATAAATGTCCTCCCCGCGGGCGAGCACGGGCTCGAAATATTCGGTGTAGGCATACTCGTTGAGCGCGCTCGTCTTGGGCACGGCCCCCTGCTTCATCGCCTCGAAGAACGCCTTGAAATCGGTATGCTCGCCCATGTCGTAGAAATATTCCTTGTCGCCGACGGTGTAGGGCATGCGGATGACGTTGAGCCCCAAATCCTTGACGGTGGTGTGCCAGAGTTCGCAGTTGGAATCGCAGAACAAACGATACATTTTTTTCTTGTCTCCTTATTTTTGAAATGCTTGAAATTTATCGTCCCGCCTTGGCGCCGTCGACCAGCGCAAAGGAGAACTCTCCGCTCACGCACAATTTTCCGTTCACGCGCCCCTCGGCTTTGATGAAGTGGATGGGACCCACGGAGCGGATATGCGCGCAATTGAATTCCACGGTGTCGCCGGGGCGGACCGGCGATTTGAAACGGACGTTGTTCATGCCCGCATAGAGGGTGATCTTCCCCTCCACCGCCTCCGCCATCAGCATGCAGGAGGACTGCGCCGCCATTTCGCAGAGGATGACGCCGGGAACAATGGGATCGCCCGGGAAATGCCCCTGCAAAAAGAATTCATCCCCGCGCACGGTGTACTTTCCCGTAACCGTGCCGTCTTCGTTTTTCACCGCCTCATCCACGAGCAGCATGGGCTCGCGGTGGGGCAAAACCTCTTTGATCTCTTCTCTTGTCATTGTTTTTTCCCTTATTCCGAATATTTTTTCCGTCCGCATCGGGCTCCCGCAGGAGATGCCTCACATGCAGCGCTGCGGGGCGGCGCGCAGCAGCGCCTCCGCCTCGGAAACGACTTCTTCGATGATTTCCCGGCAGGTCTGTTCCTTTTTGACCAGCCCCGCGACCTCTCCGCACAGAAAGGAACCGCCTTCTTCGTCCCCTTCGAGAACGGCTTTGCGCAGCGCGCCCGTGCCGAAGGCGTTGAGTTCCTCATCGGTAACCGTCGGGTCCTTTTCCTTTTCGGCAAACGCGCGGGCAAACGGGCTTTTGAGGGCGCGGACGGGATGACCCAGCCGCCTGCCGCTCACCATGGTGCTCATATCTTTGGCTGCCAGCACTTTGGCTTTGTAATTTTCATGGATATGGCATTCCTTCGCCACGAGGAAGCGCGTGCCCATCTGCACGCCGTCCGCGCCGAGCATCAGCGCCGCCGCCATGCCCCTGCCGTCGGCAATGCCGCCCGCGGCGATGACGGGGATGTCCACGCTGTCGACGACCTGCGGGATCAAAGGCATGGTATTCGCCTCGCCGATGTGTCCGCCCGATTCGCCGCCCTCGGCGACGACCGCCGTCGCACCCCGCCCCGCGACCATCCGCGCCAGCGAAACGGACGCCACGACGGGAATGACCTTGATCCCCGCGCCCGTCCATTTTTTCATGTAAGTGAGCGGATTGCCCGCCCCCGTGGTCAGGACGGGAACGCCCTCTTCCACGACCACGTCGGCGACTTCCGCCGCGTGCGGGCTCATCAGCATGACGTTGACGGCAAACGGTTGATCCGTCAGGGCGCGCAGTTTCCTGATCTCCGCGCGGAGTTGTTCGCCGTTCATGTTCATGCCCGCGATGATGCCCAGCCCCCCCGCCTCGGAAACGGCGGCGGCGAGACGGGCGTCGGCGACCCATGCCATGCCGCCCTGAAAGACGGGATAGCGAATGCCCAAAAGATTGCAAATTTTACTCTTGATCATGTGCGTTTTCTCTCTTTATCCGAAAAAAGCCGCCGTGCGGCTGTCCGCGCCGCACCCGCGGCGCGCCCGAACGCGGCTCACCCTTTTATTGTAAAACAACCGGCGGCATTTGTCAAGGGCAGACAAGTGAAAATCCCGTAAAATCGGTGAAATCGGAATTTTGCCCCCTTTCTTCCCTTTCCCTCTTCCGCCGTTCTCCCCGATCAGTCCTTTCCCGCGGCGGAAAAAAAGGCGTGCTGCCTTTTGTTGCAGTCGGCGGCGGCTTGCGAGCGCACGTCCAGATGAAAGACGTGTCCCTGCCGCTTTCCCGCCCCGCCGTATACAGCGGCTTCGCAGGGCACGCCCCGTTCCCGCAGCAATCCGGCAAACGCGGGCGACGCATCGGTGATCGGGTCGTCGACGCTGTAAGAGAGAAACACGGGCGGATAGCCTTCCTGCACATATGCCCGCGCGGAGAGGAGCGCACCCGCCTCTTTCCTGCCCTCGATCCACGGCGCGACGGCATGCCGCGCCGTTCCGCAAAAGCCGTTTCCGCAGTCATAGACCCCGCTGTGCAGCCCGATCGCCTCAAAGCGCACGGGCGGGACGCGGAAGGGATATGCAGCCGCATAGGCAGCGGACGCCGTCATGCCCGCATACACACTCAAAAGAAGGGCGCCGACGCTGTCGCCCACGGCATAGACTTTGTTTTCTTTTGCCCTGTATTCGCGGGCATGGGTCAGCATAAAACCGATAACGTCGTTCAGATCCTCCAACGGCGCGGGAAATTTTTCGGGCAACAGACGGTAATTGAAATTGAACACCGTGTACCCCTGCAAGGCGAGGTGCATGCAATAGAAGCGATACAATTCCTTGTCCCCGTAACAAAACCCGCCGCCGTGCACGCAGACGAGCGCGGGGAGCGTCTCCCCCTCCCGCGCGGGCGTATAGACGTCCAGCAGATGCTCCTGCCCGCCGGGCGCATAGCGCCGATCGCGGAAAACGGTCAGTTCGGGCGGTTCGATGAGTCCCCTGTCCCGCTTTTTGTCGTGCAGTGCCGAAAAGAATGCAAATATTTTCAATGCAAGAGACGAAACAAACGCCATATCCCTTCTCCTCCCGAACCGCCGCGACGGTTCGCCGCCGTTCCCGCGGTTCCTCCGCGACAAAAAACCTTTTTTTATGAAAAATGCGGACGGACATAAAAACATTCCGTCCGCCGACACGCGTCTTTATCTTTCCGTCTGCCGCTGCAAGGCATAGGCATAAGCGCCGTAAATGCCCGCATCGTTGCCGAGCGCCGCCCGCAGGATATCCAGCGGCGCATACTCCGTGCCCACATAGATGCGTTCGTTCACCTTTTCTTTGAGCGGAACGAGCAGCGCTTCTCCCTCGTTGGACACGCCGCCGCCCAGCATGACCGCCTGCGGACGGAAAATATTGACGAGATTGGCGATGCCTTCGGCAAGGTAACGGATATAGTCCCCGACGACGCGCCGCGCCGTCTCATCCCCCGCACGGGCGGCTTTGAACGCCGTGCTGCCGTCCACCTTTTCCAAACTGCCGGCGATCTCCCAAAGCAGGCTCGCCCTGTTGCTCTCCATGGCTTCGCGGGTGTCGCGGATGAGCGCGGTGGCGGAGGAATATTGTTCAAAGCACCCCCGTCTGCCGCAGCCGCAGCGCCTGCCGCCCGTCTGAATGACCATGTGCCCGACCTCGGCGCCCGCACTGCGATAACCCTCGAATAACTTTCCGCCGAGCACGATGCCGCCGCCGACCCCCGTGCCGAGGGTGATGAGCAGACAGTCCTTATAGTTTGCGCCGGCGCCGAATTTCGCCTCGCCCAGCGCCGCGGCATTGGCGTCGTTGGTAAGACAGACGGGCTTCCCCGTGCGATCGGCGACCATGCGCGCAAGCGGCACCTGCCGCCAATTGTAATTGCCCCACTTTGCGACGACGCCCGCCGCACTGTCGATGACGCCGGGCGAACCGATGCCGATCGCCTGCACGTCCTCAAAGCGCAGCCCCGCATGCGCCGCCACGTTCTTTGCCAGCGCGCCGATCTTTTCCGCCACGCCCTCGGCGCCGTCCGCCGGATCGGTGTCCACCCGCTCCTTGCGGATGAGCCGACCGTCTTCAAACACGCCCGATTTGGCGGACATCCCGCCGAGATCTATCCCTACGTAAATCATTGTGCCTCCCTGCAATATCGGCATAAAGCCGCAAAATGACTTTACGGTTTTCTCCTGCAAGTTTATATTGTAAAGCAAAACGAAAAGAAAATCAAGACCTTTTACCGAAAAAAATCCTTCCTTTTTCAAAAAAAATATGCTATAATCCATATAAAAAGGAAGAAAAACAAAATCGGAGGCAAAATATGTCGTTTTTACCCTGCGATCCCGTCATGCTGCTCAGTTACGTCAACACCGCGCTGCGCGACCGATACCCCTCTTTGGACACCTTCTGCGAGGAAGAGGACGCCCCGCGGGAAAAGATCCTGGCGGCGCTGCGCGGCATCGGATATGTCTACGACGAACGGAAAAACGCCTTTGTTCCGCAAGATACTTGAAAATTTTTCCGGAACGTGGTACAATGAAGAGCGAAAAAAATAAACATTCGGGAGGTTTGAATTTTATGATGACTCTGGAAGGCTTGAAAAAAGACAAGATCGCCGCCATGAAGGCGCATGACGGGGAGGCGGTTACGGCGTATAACGCCCTGATCTCCCGCCTGATGCTCATGGCGACCGACCCCAACCACGGCAAGGACATCTCCGAAGCGGACATCGTTTCCGCCGCTTCCAAGACCGAAAAGGAACTTTTGGAGGAACAGGAGAACTTCCGCAAAGCGGGACGGGCGGAAACGGTCGCCGCGCTCGAAAAACAACTCACCACCGTCAGAAAATATATCCCCGCCATGATGAGCGCGGAAGAGATCAAGGCGGTCATCCTCTCCCTCGCAGACAGGAGCGTGCCCGCCGTCATGAAACATTTCAAAGCCAATTACGCGGGCAAATGCGACATGAAACTTGTCAACGAGGTCCTGCGTTCGCTATGAACCCGGCCGCAGCGGCAAAGCCGCAACAGAAAAACGACCGTCTGTGGGGCAAAACGGTGGTGCTCACGGGCGCATCCTCGGGCATCGGCAGGGCGCTGTGCCGCAGGCTCGTGCAAAAACACGCCTGCCGCGTCATCGGCGTCGCGCGAAACGAAGAACGCTGCGCCGCCCTGCGGGAAGAACTCGGGGAAGCCTTCTCCTTTTTCCTCTTCGACGTAAGCGACGAGAGCGCCTGGCAGGACTTTGCGCTCCGACTGCAAGAACGGAACACCGTGCCCGACGTTTTGATCAATAACGCGGGCATGCTGCCGCCATTTTGCCGCTTCGACAAAACCGATCCCGCACTTTTTTCACAGACGGTGCGCACCGATTTTTTATCGGTCGTGTACGGCTGCCGCGCGCTCTTGCCCCTGCTGAAAAAGTCCCCTGCGCCCCTGCTTTGCAACATCGCCTCGTCGGCGGCGCTCTGTCCCCTGCCGGGCGTAACCGCCTATGCCGCGAGCAAGGCGGCGGTGAAAAGTTTCACCGAAGCGCTGGCGGCGGAATATCCCGCGGACAAACTGCGCGTGTGCCTCATCCTGCCCGGTTTCACCATGACGGATATTTTCCGCGGACAGAAAAGCGAGATCGGAAAAAGCCGCCTGATCACCATGGCGGCAATGCCCTGCGAAAAGATGGCGGATAAAATCGAACGCGCGCTGACAAAGGGCAAAAAGAGAAAGGTCTTCGGCATCGACGCCAAAGGCATGGCACTCCTCTATGCCCTGCTCCCCGCGCACGCCGCCCGCATCTGCGGCGGCGTCATGCGCCGCGGCGCCGCCGCCCTCTTTGAGGACGTATTCACCGAATGAAACGCTTTTTGCCTTTCCACGCGGACATGCCTGCATGAAAAGGGGTAAACTTGTCGGGCGGGAACGCCCGACGGACAAGAAAAAACCAAGACGAAAAAGAGGGGCGGGACCGCACAGGTCCCGCCCCTCTTTCGCCGCAAAAAAATTGCGTCTGCGGCCGTTTGCGGCATGCAGGCGGCAGTCCTTTATACCGCCGTCGTTTCCAGCGTCCGCACGATCAGTTCGGCAAGCACGCGCATGTCCTCTTCCGCGATCTCCGTCCCTGCCGACGCCTTCTCCCGCGCGTAGACACACAGGACTTTCAGCACGCGCTCCGCATCCTCGGAAGAATACGCCTCCGAGACGCAGGCGGCGGCTTTGACGGCAAGTTCGTCAAGTTCCTTTCCCGACGCGATGCCCGAGAGCAATTCACGCACCACCGACTCCTTTGCCGAGAGCGGCTTTTTGCCCGTAAAACGGGACAGGACCGCCCCGAAGAGGGTGGCAAGACAGCCCGCGGCAAACCCGCGGCGAAGGATGTCCGCCGCGTTTTCAAGGAGATAGTCCGCACAAGGATGCGCCGCGCACTGCACCGCCGCAAAGAGCAGCAAGCCCAAGGCGAAGGGCAAGGCGGCGTTCAAAACCGCATTCGTCTTTCCCTTGAAGAGCGTCTGCCGCAAAATGCGGACAGCGACCGCGACCGCCGCCGCGACGAGCACGGCGTCGACACCGTAACGGCCGAGCAACTGAAAAATTTCCGATTCTTCCATGCGAAAAAACTGCCTTCGGCGGCAGAAGACCGCTCCCGTGTCCCTGCCGCCCCTCAAAAATTTCTCACCCGCTTCTTACAGTATACACCCGTTTTGCGCCGTATCCCCGCGACCCGTGCCGTTTTTTTGCCCCCCGCTTCGCCCTTCCCGTGCAGGCAAACAAATTTCCCCCGCAAAACAAGCCGCAAACAAGGGATAATTTGCCGCCAAATGCCTATACTGCTGAATGATCATGCAACGACCGGACCGTCATCTCCAAAACAACATAGCGGCGATCAAAGCGCTTCTGCCCGCCGAGGACGTCCTCGTCTTTTCCTTCGCCCTGCCCTCGGGCAGGGCTTGCGCGGCGGTGTTCACCGACGGCGTTACGAACAAGGAACTCCTGGGCGAACAGGTCGCAAAGCCGCTCGGCACATACGAAGGAGAAGAAACCTTTGAAGAACTCGCCAAAGCCGTCGCCGCGCCCGAAAACAAAGAGGGCGGCGATTTTGCCTCGCTCGCCGAAGAGATCCTTGACGGCAACGCCGTCCTCTTTATCGACGGGTTGGACCGCACCCTCGTCATCGGCGTGAAGACCGTGCCCGCCCGCGCCGTTACCGAACCGCCCACGGACATCGCCATCAAGGGGCCGCGCGCGGGGTTCGTCGAAGACCTAAAAACCAACATGTCCCTCCTGCGCACGAGGCTCAAAACGCCCGAATTGCTCTTTATAACGGTCAAGATCGGGCGGCGCAGCCGAACCAAAGTCGTGCTCTGTTATCTCAAAAACATCGCCCGCGAAGAAGTCGTGCACAACATCCGATCCCGCCTGGAACGCATCGACATCGACGGCGTTCCCGACTCTTCCTATGTCGCCCTCTTCCTCGCCGACAGACGGCACTCCCTCTTCAAACAGACGGGCACGACGGAAAAGCCCGACATCCTCGCCGCGCGCATGCTCGAAGGCAGAGTCGGCATACTCGTCGACGGCTCACCCATCGCGCTGACCCTGCCCTACCTGCTCATCGAAGATTTTCAGGCGAGCGAAGATTACTTCATCTCCCCCTTCCGCGCGTCCTTCACGCGGTTCATCCGCCTGTTCTCCCTCATCCTCTCCATCTACCTGCCCGCCTTTTACGTCTCCGCGCAACTGTTCAAACTGCAACTGCTCCCGCTGGGGCTGCTGCTCACCATCGCCAGCAGCATACAGGGACTGCCGCTCTCGCCGAGCCTGGAAATGTTCCTGACCGTCCTCCTATTGGAAGTGCTCACGGAAGCCAGCGTGCGCATGCCAAAATACGTGGGCATGGCGCTCTCCGTCGTGGGCGCGCTCGTCCTCGGCGACACCGCCGTCAACGCGGGGATACTCTCCACGCCCGCCATCCTCATCATCGCCCTTTCGGGCATCTGCCTGTACACGGTGCCCAACCTCATCGAGACCACTTCGCTCATCCGCCTTCTCATGCTGCTGGCGGCGGGAAGCGTGGGGACTTACGGCATCGTGCTCCTGACCGCTTTTCTGCTCTATTATCTCTTTGCCTCGGAGAGTTACGGCGCGCCCCTGCTCGCCCCCTTCTCGCCGATGATCGAAAACGACCTGAAAGACAGTTTTCTCAAATTCAACCTGCGTGCACTGCGAGACAGACCCGTCCCCCTGCGCGGAAAGAACAAAAGGAGGTTCCGGGAACATGAAGAATGATCTCGCGGCGGGCGGCGCCGCCGGACAGCCGCAGAACAGTTCGAGCGGAGAAAAAAACGACAAGCACACCATCACCACGCGGCAACTGTGCTTTATGCTCGCCTTTTTCCTGCCGGCAAACAAACTCATCCTGCTGCCTGCGGTGCTGACGCAGTACGCGGAAAACGACCTGCTCCTTTCCGCGCTCGCCGTCTTTGCCGCGCAGGGCGTCGCCGTCTTTGCCCTGCTTTGGCTCATGACGCGGACGGATAAGACGCTGTTTGAACTGATTGCGGCAAAATTCGGGGCATGGGCGGCTCGTATTTTCTATTTCCTGTTTTCCCTCTACCTGCTCTTTTCCGCCGTTTTGCCCGTTACGGAACATCGGCTGTACATCCAGAACACCATGTATGACACCCTGCCGACCATCCTCATCTTCCTGCCCTTCTTCTTTTTCAGCGGCTATGCCGCCGCCAAGGGACTGCAATGCGCGGGACGGGCGGCGGACGTCAGCGCGCCCCTCTTCCTCTTTTCCGTGCCCGTGCTGATCTTCATGTCCGTCGCGAGCGCCGATTTTACGCAACTTTTGCCCGTCGGGGCGGCGGGAACGGGCAGGATATTCTCCGGCGCCGCGCATATCCTGAGTTGGTGTTCGGACGCCGCATGGCTCGCCGTCTTTCTCGGGAACGTGCGCACGGAGAGGCGCTTTTTGCTCAAAACGGGCGTTTCCTATGCCTGCGGCGCCGCCTGCGTGCTCTTCTTCCTCGCCATCTTCTACGGCATCTTTTCCGCCGTCGCCCTCAACGAATCGTTTGCCGTCATCAAGATCGCAAGGTATTATAACGCCCTCAAAACGCTCGGGCGCATCGACCTGCTCTTCATCTACGTCCTTTCCCTCGTGCAACTCTTCGCTCTCACGCTGCCCGTGCAGTTGAGCGCGCACACCATGGGAATGGCGTTCAACGCGGACATGCCGCCGCTCTTTTCCGCGATCGTCAACGGCGTTTTACTACTCGTCGTGCTCTTCACTTCCAAATCTTTCCCCTCTCTCGAACAGACGATCAACGGGTATCTTTTCCCCGTGTTTCTTCTGTTCGGCTATGCCCTGCCCGTTCTCTGTCCCCTGCTCGCCATCCGAAAAAACCGCCGAAAAGGAGCAAAAAAAGCATGAAAAAACACACCTTTTACATGCCGCGGCTCCGCGGCGAAAAAATCATCCTTTTGGTGGTGTTTTTCGTGGTCATACTCTTTTTCAGCACCGATTTCGGTCTGATCGACATCCAGAAAACCGCCATCATTTTGGCGGCGGGCATCGACCGGACGGAAGACGGGCTGTTCAGCGTTACCGCACAGATCGCCGTGCCCGAAGCCTCCAAGAGCGGCGGTGCCGCGCAGGCGATCGCCGTCAGCGGGTCGGGCGAAACCGTCGCCCGCGCCTTTCAGGAGATCAACACAAAGACGGGCTGGTTCCCCAAACTCATCTTCTGCGACCTCATCGTGCTCGGCGAAACGGTTACGAAAAACAACGTCTTTGACTGTCTGGGTTATTTCCTGCGCAACGAACAGATGTCGGACAACTGCCTGCTCGCCGCCTGCGAAGGGAGCGCGCGGGACGCCCTTTCCGCCTCTTCCCCCACCGAAGACATGACCGCCCTCGCCTTGCAGAAAATACTCGCCACCGAAGCCAAGGAGAGCGGCAACATCTCCACCGTCAACCTCAAAGATTTTGCCATCGGCTATTTCTCCCCGCACAAGAGCGGATATATGCCCTTCCTCTACCTTCTTTCCCCGGAGGAGGGCGGCGCAAAAAGCGAAGAAAACGCGCAAAGCGGCGCGGGAGGACAGTCCGCCGCGGGAAAGGGCAAGGCGGAACGGGGAAAGGCATTGTCCGCCGCCGCGCAGGGCGGGAAAGATCCGTCTTCCGCTCCGCAGAAAGAGGAAAAAATCTTTTACGGCGCCTGCACCGCCGTCTTTTACGACGGAAAACTCCGTGCCGTGCTCGGACAAGAGGAGAGTTTTGCGCTCAACCTCGCCGTCGGCAAAGTGCGGCAGGCGACCTTGCAGGTGCCCCTGCCGGACGGCACCGTCTACGCCCTCACCCTCACGAACGTCCGCGCAAAGACAACCGCGCGGGAGGAAAACGGCTTGCCGCGGCTGCAAGTGCGTCTGAAAGCCGTCGCCCGCATCAGCGACTGCACGACACCCAAGGACATCGAAAACATCGCCGCGACCAATACCGTGCGGCAAAGACTGCGCCGCGGCGCCGAGACCATTCTTTCGGACGCCCTTGCGACCGCGTTTGAAACGTGCCGCAGGGAAAACTGCGACATCTTCGGCGTTGCCGACCGCATGCGGAAATATCACACCGCCTTCTATAACGCCTGCAAAGACACCCTCTTGCAGCGCACCGCCGCCACCTTCGAGGTCTCCGTCAAAGACTCCCACTGACCCCGTTCCGCCCGCCGTTTTGCCCTTCAAAAAAATTTTTTCAACTTTTTTTCAAAAAGGTATTGACAAATCATTTTTTTCTGCTATAATAAAAGTACAAAAAGTTAATGCGCAACACTTTTTGAAATCTTCGGACATGAAAGGGACTGTCCGAAAAAGGAGAACCCGTATAAGGGAAAGATCCGAATGAGGGGAAGAATTTTCCCCCGCGCCAAGGAAAACTGCAAGGAGGTACGGGCTATGGTAAGAATTCTCGCGCGCAAAATCTTTCGGGGAGGGCTATTCCAATGAACAGTTTCAGCCGTGAGGCAGTCATTTTAAGAAGTTCCGCAAAGAACGCAGAGCACGGGGTAGTATCTGCATAGGAATAATGAAAGAATAAGGAACGCACAATAATTTGATGCCTCGTACAATTGAATAGGTATAAACATGAAAATTCCCCCTTACGCACCGCGTAAGGGGGATACTTTTTTGCTCTATAACAAACGGGTCTTTCAAAAACCACCCGCGACGAAAAAAAGACGGAGCGGGAACAAAAAACGGGCGCGGCGCAACACGTTCAGCCGCCGAAGGAGCCGAGTTCGTCCAGCGTGAGGGAATAGCCGTCGATGAAATGTTCGAAAAAGTAATCGATTTCGGGCATGCCCCGCCCTTTCAGGTCGGCTTCGATGCTCTTTTTGGCGTGCGCGAACTCCGAATTGCCGCTGCGCAGTTCTTCAAGGCACTTGATGTAAGCGGAGAGTTTGTCCGCCGCCTTGACCAATCGATACTCTTCGCTGCCGCCGTCGCTCAACACATACGGAGCGATTTCCCCGCGCAGCGCATCGGGAAGCATGGAGAGCATCTTTTCGCTCGCCTGCCGTTCCAACTCTTTATATTCCCCCTGAATGCCACGGTTGAAATATTTGATGGGCGTGGGCAGATCGCCCGTCATGACTTCGGCAGTCTCGTGGTAGACGGCATACAGCACGGCTTTGCCGACGTCGACGCTGCCGCCGAATATCTTATTGCGGATGACGGCAAGGGCGTGGGTGAGCAAAGCGACGCTCTCGGAATGCTCCATGATGTTCTCTTCCCGCACCGAACGCATCAACTGCCAGCGCCGGATGTATTTCATCCTGTCCATATAGGCATAAAAATTATATTTCATCACCGTTCACCTCTTTGCTGCGTTTCGGGACGCAAAAGCGCAGGGCGGCTTTCCCCGCGTCCCGTTCCATTATATCCTAAATTTCCGAAAAATTCAATCAATTCGTTTGACATTGGATTTTTTTTATACTATAATGCATATATCAAATTTTGAATATCCGTCGTGGGTGCTGTAAAAGGCTGAGATCATACCATGGAATCGGCAAGGTAATACTTGAGCGAGAGACTGATTTGACTGAATGCAGGAACTTTTCCCCACGCACTTTGCGCGGGGATTTTTTTGCCTTCGCGGCGGATGAGGAGGTTTTTACCGATGTCATTCAATCTACTGTCGGCGGATTACGCTTTCGACGCCGCCGAACCCGTCGCACTCTGGCTGACGGTGGGGATCGTCGCGGCGCTGATCGTCGCGGGCGCCGCAATCTTCTTTGCAAGGAAAACGGCGTTCAGACCGTACATCCGTTTCGCTTCGATCGGCTTTGTCTTTTATGCCCTCATCCTGGGCATGGTCATGCTCGCCCTGAACATCGCCAAACATGCGGACGAAGAGTATCTCGCCGAAAATTATATCAGCGAAGACGTCATTTATTTCGTGCTCCTCCCCCTCTTTGCCCTCTTCGCCCTCGCCTTGATCGCGGGCATCGTGCTCTTTGCCGTTTCCCTTTTCGGCGCGAAAAAGCCCTTTAAGGTCCTGACCGTCGTATTCGGCGTGCTCATCGCCGCGGGCGTCGTCGCCGTCGGCGTGCTCATCGCCGTCTATTACTTCCGAAACATTGCCGAAGACGGCTATTACAACTCCGACACGGCTGCCGTCAATCAGATCGCATTGTACGTCGGCGCCGCCGCCATGGCCGCGCTTGCCGTCGCGGGCGCCCTCTTCTTCGGCAGAAAGGACAAGAGCGGGTTCGACAGCCGCTGCATCGCCCTCGCCGGCGTGTGCATCGCCATGAGTTTCGCCCTCTCCTACATCAAACTGTGGGAAATGCCCCAGGGCGGCTCCGTTACCTTCGTCTCCCTGCTGCCGCTGATGATCTTCGCCTATATCTACGGCGTGCGCAAGGGCGTTGCGGCGGGCTTCGTTTACGGCATTCTGCAAGCCGTGCAAGACCCCTACATCATTCATCCCGCGCAATTCCTGCTCGATTATCCCGTCGCCTTCGCCATGATCGGCTTTGCGGGACTGTTTGCGGGCATGCATGCCCTGAAACTGCCCCAACTCCGCTTTACGCTCGGCGCGGTCGTCGCCGCCGCACTGCGCTTTGTGTCGCACGTGCTCTCGGGCGTGTTCGCCTTTCAGGCGTATGCCGAAAGCACCAACGTGTGGGTTTACAGCCTTGCCTATAACTCCTTTGTGTTCGTGGACATGGCGCTGGTAATCGTCGCGGGCATCTTCGTGTTCTCTTCCCCCGCCTTCGTGAAAAAAACGGAGGAATACGCGGGACGGATAGCGCAGGCGCGGCACAATTAAAGGAATACGCGCAAACGCAAAAGAAACATTTTCTCGTGTAAAAGGAAGAGGGACGGCTGCCAAGCAGCCGCCCCTCTTTGTCTATTTTTCTTTTCGCTCGATTATTCGGCAACGGGATAGACGGATACGCACTTGTCGTATTTGCCCGCCCGCTCAAACTTCACCACGCCGTCCACGAGGGCGAAGAGCGTGTCGTCCTTGCCGATCCCCACGTTCTTTCCGGGGTGGATCTTCGTGCCTCTCTGCCTTACGAGAATGCCGCCCGCGAGCACTTCCTGCCCGTCGGTGCGCTTCACGCCGAGACGCTTGGCTTCGCTGTCTCTGCCGTTGTGAGAGGAACCGGTACCTTTTTTATGAGCGAATAAACTGATGAATATCATTTTTATTTCTCCTTATAATCCTCAATACTCTCTTTGCCTGCGACCTTACAGCGAAATGCTTTCGATCTTGACCGCGGTGAAGGGCTGTCTGTGCCCCTGCTTCTTACGTTCGTTCTTCTTCGCCTTGTACTTGAACACGACGATCTTCTTGAACTTATCCTGTGCAACGACGGTCGCCTTGACTTTGGCGGCGGACACATCCTGTCCGACCTTCACGCCGTCGTCGCCCGCCACCATCAGTACGTTCAGTTCGACCTCTGCGCCCACTTCGGCGTCCAATTTTTCGAGGCGGACGGTATCGCCCTCGCTGACCTTGTACTGCTTGTTGCCGTTCTCGATGATTGCGTACATAAGATTCCTTACCTCCTCTTACCAGTCTCGAAGAAATGCAAGGCGGCGGAAAAACCCGCACTTTTTTGCCCGTTTCTGTCGGCTCGGAGTATAATTTACCATATTATACGGCGAAAGTCAAGCCGTTTTTGCCCCCGAATGCGCTTTTTCTCGTCTTTTTTCCGAAAAAATCAGTTTTTTCCCTCGCTTATCCGCCGACCAATTTCAGATCGGCGATCGCGGTGAGCGCACAAAGCGACCAGGGCGCGACGATGAGTTCAAATTCCCCCTTGACCGTGCATATCTGCACCGCATAATGGGAACGCAGACCGTATCCGTACTGCCACTGCCGGATATGCCCCTTTTTGGGCGGGGAAGTGTAGGTCTTTTTCTCCTCCCACCACTCTTCCGCCAGGGCAATTTCCTTCTTCCGCAGAACGGTGGCGGTGATGCCGACAAGCGGCACGGCATACAGCCCGTAGCCGGACGAAAGAAAGAGTTTTCCGTCCCGCACAAACGCCGTCATGCGTTCGAGCCTTCCGCTTGCAGGCGGTCTGTTCGCCTTTTTGCGCCTTCCGAAAGAGACGAGCGCCTCGATCTCCTTTGCGTCCTCGGGCACGCCGAACGCCTCGTCCGTGCGGCGCTGCAATTTGATGCGGTGCACGCGATAGGACGCCATCTGCGGGCTGCGGCGCACGCGGGTCGCCCTGACGATGAGATTGACGGTCTCTGCAACGGCGACGAAAAAGAACACGCACCCGACAATAACCGACGGCAACAGGCGCCGGACCGCGTCCGAAACGGGTTCTTCCTCGCCCTGCAACAGGGCAAAGATAAAGAGGCAGGCAGCCGCCCCGAACCAGGCGATAAACGCGATGATCGTATGCACCGGCGGGATCGCCGCACGGCGCAAGGTCCTTTCTTCTTCCTGCAACTGCAAAAATTCGGCTTTGAGTTCCGCCGGCACTTTCCGTTCCGCAAAGCATTCCCCCGCCGGCACGGCGTCCCCCTGCGGATCTGTGGTCAGCGCGAATAAATTTTGCATTTCCCTGCTCCTTTTTTGTATTTTTCTTTCTTCTCTCCGCCGCGCAAAAGCGCGCGCCGTTTTTATATCCGTCAAAAGCATACCACAAATCCCGCCGCCCGTCAAGAATATTTTTCCGCGCCGCACGCACGGACTTTTTCCGCCGCGCATACCCGCGTCCCTTTTTGCGCATACTTGTCCGAAAAGGAGGATCTTCATCCATGGAAAAGACAAAATCCAACAGCGAAACGCTTTCCGAAATTTACCGCAACGCACAACTCGCCCTGCAATCCATTTCCGACATCCTGCCCGAAGTCGAAGACGAAGGCATCCGCCGCGAGATCGTGCGCGAACACGAGGAATATGAAAAAATATGCTCCGCCGCCGCCCTGCTCGCCCGCTCCGACGGACAGGAACTGAAAGAGCCCGGTCCCTTCAAGAAAGCCATGATGTGGAGCAGCATCAAGATGAGCACCCTGTCCGATAACTCCGCGCAACACATCGCCGACATGATGATCCGCGGCACGGTCATGGGCATCACCGCGCTCAAAAAGACCCGCTCGGACAGCGAAGGGCTCCTCGACGAAGAAGTGTCATCTCTCCTCGACAGGCTCATTTCCCTCGAAGAAGAATCGGAGGAAAAACTCAAAACGTTTTTATAAAAACAGACGGGGCAT
This sequence comes from uncultured Clostridia bacterium, assembly GCA_944372515.1. GTDB lineage: Bacteria > Bacillota > Clostridia > Christensenellales > Borkfalkiaceae > RGIG4074. Next base: position 8,614 of record CALVZM010000046.1, on the reverse strand, counting down.
GCCCGTAAAAACAAGCAAAAAGAGACGGGATGCCGCCTCTTTTCCTTTTCTTCTTTTTCCGCCTTCGGGCACAAGGCAGACTGCACCCCGCCCGTCAGTCATAGCGCAGTTCCGTCGCACCCGCGGGAAGTTCCGCCGCCGCGTCCGCGCCGTAGGAAGAGATCGTGAATTTTTCTTCGTGATAGGTGCGGTGCGGCACGAAGTAGACCTTCTTGCCGGCGTGCGCGCGCATATCCTTTTCAAACATGCGCCGCGAAAACAGAAACTCCATGACGCCCGCATTGAGTTGAACGACGACGGTCTGCGCCCCCTGCGCCATCCGCCCCAAAATCTCCGCGCGGATCAGGCAGGCGATGAATTCATTGGAGAGGATGTAGCCGTTCAGACGGCAGTGCGGGCAAGCCTGCAAGAGTTGGGACGCCACGCCGTTGGTCGTGCGTTTGCGCGTGAATTCCACCAGGCACAACTCGTTCATGGGCAGAACTTTGCACCGGACCCGATCGCGGGCAAGGCACTGTTCCAATTCCTGCGTTACGGCTTTGCGGTGCCGCTCGTCCTGCATGTCGATGAAATCGACCACGACGATGCCGCCCACGTCCCTGAGCCGCACCTGCCGCGCAATCTCCCGCGCCGCGGCGATGTTGGTGGCATACACCGTATCTTCCAGGTTTTCATCCCCCAGAAAGCGCCCCGTATTGACGTCCACGACCGTCATGGCTTCGGTGCGTTCGATGATGAGATCGCCCCCGTTGGGCAGGGGAACGGTGCTCCCGGAGAGTTCGCGGATCTGGCGGGCGATGCCGTATTGCGAGAACATGTCGTATTCGCCCGTGTACAATTCGATCTTCCGTTTGTCGAAATCGGGGCGCAGACGGATGAGGGATTCGAGTTCGTCATACAGCCCGCGCTCCCCGACGACGATGCGCCCGATGTCGTCGTTGAAATTGTCGCGCATGACGCGGATGGGCAGGTCGTATTCCCGATGCAAAACGGCACCCACGGCTGCCGTTTTGCTCTTTTCCTGCACGGATAAATAGAGGTTGCGCAGATATTCGGACTCGGCGCGCAGGCGGGACGCCCTGGCATAGGGCGCGACGGTGCGCAAAATGAGCCCGTCCCCCTTGGCGCGCATGCTGTCCGCCGTGAAGAGCAGGTTATCGCGCAATTCCGCCTCGCTGATCTTGCGGGAGACGCCCAGAAAATCGGTGCCGGGCATATAGATGAGGTTTTTCCCCACGAACGAGAGGCGCGCGGTAACTTTGGCGCCCTTGTTGCCGCGGGGATTTTTGAGCACCTGCACGACGATCTCGTCCCCCGCTTTGAGGCGGAGCGGCGCGTTCTGCGGCTTTTTCCCGGAGATGTCCGCCGCCGCGACCCCCGCGACGTGCGCGCAGGCGTCCCCGTCCGACAGGCTCAGAAAACAATTGCGTTCCAGCCCGCAGTCGATGAACGCCGCGTTCATGCTCTCGATGACGTTGACCACCCTGCCCTTGTAAATGTTGCCGACGATTTCCCGGTGTGCTTCGTTTTCGATGCCCAACTCGATCAGCCGCCCGTCCTCCATGAGGGCGGAGAGGCGCAGACCGCTGTGGCGGTCGAAGTAAAGTTCCTGTTTCATTGTACGATCTATGTAAACCTTATAAAAATATTATACGATGCAAGCCCCTCTGCGCAAAACGGCAAAGACGGTTCCGCAAAAAGGGAAGACGGGTTTTTTCGTTCTGAAAAGCCGCAAAAAACCCGTCGCTTTCCATTATATCACATCATCTTGCTTTTTTCAACCCCTGCCGACAGATTTTTCGCTTTATTTTGCAAAAATTCTCCTATCGCCTGCCCGATGTCCCCCTCTTCCAGCCATTGACAGAGCGTTTCCTGCCGCACGGACGCGACATATTCCTCTCCCCTTGAAAAAATGTCGAGGATGAGATATTTGTCCCGCCGCAGGAGCGGGATGACCTTGCGCAGCGGAAAGGAATCCGAAACGGCGACGCGCCGCTCTTCCAGCCCGCGGGAAAAATCGGCGGCGAGGGAAAATTTGATGCGTTCGTATCCGTACTTGCCGCCTTGCAGACACCCCGTGCCCAAAAACAACGCAAAAAACAAAAGATTCGGGTCGGGCGTGAAAAAACAACTGACGGCAAACGCCGCCAGCGCCGCCAGCGCGATCAGCCCCGTAAGCACGCCGCACAGCATCCATGCCCGTTTTTTGTCCAAAAGACGCGCAGCAACGCAAAAGACGATCCTGCCCCCGTCGAGGGGCAGCGCGGGCAGAAGATTGACGAGCGCCAGCGACGCGCAGGCATACACGGCGGTATCGGTGTAGGCGTATGACTCGGGGAAGAACCACCAGAGCGCGACAAAGCCCAGCGCCGTCGCGCCGCTCACGAGCGGACCCGCCGCCGCGACGGCGATCTCGTCGCGCAGCGAAATGCCCCCGATGTCGCCCCGCACGACCGCGCCGTAAGGCATGAGCACCACCCGGTTGAGCGCATATCCCCGCCGCGCGGCGGCAAAGGCGTGCGCGCACTCGTGTTCGAGCGCGCTCAGCGTCAGCAGCAGAAAGACGAACAGCCGCCCCGTCAGGCAAAAATAAATGCCGGACACCCAGAAGAGCGGGTGTACGGCAAGGCGCAGCGGCGGCTCTCCCGCAGACGGGATCTTCCGAAGCGGACCTTTCTTATTCATTCCAACTCAGACAGTTTTCCGCACCGACGGAATAGCAGTTCAGCATCTGTCCGTCCTGATAAAAAGTTACCTGCACGGCGCTTTCGCCCTGCGTGTAACCGAGCGGGACGCCCGAAAGGACGCTCTCGCCCGCGGCGTAATATACGGACGTGAGCCCGGTGTATACGCTTTCAAAGGTGTCCGAATGGGCGATGACGGCGGTATACGTCTCCCCGTTCTGCGTTACCGATTTGACCGTTCCGTTGCAGGCGGGATAGACGCTGCACTCGGCGGTGAAGGAGAGCACGCCCGCGGAAGAGACGGTGATCTCCACATCGGCGAACTCGCTCACCACACCCGAAAGAGTGAAATCGGAATAGGTGAGCGCCGCTTCCGATTCCGCAGGGTTCAGGATGCCGCGCAGAAAGGTGTTGATGGCGCTGTTCGACATGAATACGTTGGTCAGAAAGATGGTCAGACAGAGCAGGCAGGCGAGCGCAAACTCGACGATGAGGACGGGATGGGTGCGGCGGACGGGCTCTTCATAGGGTGAAAGCGCCGTTTCCGTAACCGTGCCCTCGGGCGGCGGCACGTCCCCCGCGGCACTCTCCGCGCCCGAGGTCCCCGCCGCAGACGCGGCGTCCCCGGCAAAATCGTTGCCCGCATACGTCTTGTCGCGCCCGCGGGCGCGGCTCTCCATGCGCTCGTTGACTTTCCCGACCGCCAGCGATTTCAGATCGCGGAAACGGCGGGGCTTTTTCTTGACCACGTTGACCGTTGCAACGGGAATTTCCAGCATTTCGGCGTAATCTATCTCTTCGCTCATAAAAAAATTCCTCCCGAAAGGTTTTTTCTATGACTACTATATGAAGGATTTTCGCCGTTTAGACGTAAAAAAGAAATCGAATCGTGGCGTTTGCCGTCGCCTTTTATTTTCGCCGCCGCAGTGCATGCGGCGGCGGGGAACAAAACCAAACGCTTTTTATTCGCCGCGCAGTTCGCTCACAAGCCGTTGCAGCGTCCTGACTGCATATTCCGCCTGTTCGCGGGTGTTGTCCCTGCCGAACGAGAAGCGAACGGCGCCCCTCACCCTGTCTGCGGGCAGTCCCATGGCGGTCAAAACGTGGCTCGGTTCGGTCGAACCGGACATGCACGCGCTGCCCGAAGAGACGGCGATGCCCGCAAGGTCGAGCCGATGGAGCAGCATGCCGCCGTCCACCCCCGCAAAGGAAACGTTGGCGTTGGAAGGGATGCGGCGCAGCAGGTCGCCGTTGAGGGACACGCCGTCCGTTTCGTTGAAGAGCATATCCAGAAAACAGTCGCGCACGTCGCGTATGCGCGCGTTGTTTTCCTCTCGTTCTTCCACCGCATAAGAGAGCGCCGCCGCCAGCCCGACCGCACCCGCGGGGAAAGACGTGCCGCCCCGCAGTCCCCGTTCCTGCTCCCCGCCGTGGATGAGCGGACACAGGGGCGTGCCGCGCTTCACATAGAGCGCGCCCACACCCTTCGGACCGTAAAATTTATGCGCGGAGAGGGATACCATGTCCGCCTGCAAGGCAGATTTTCCGATATCCATATATCCCGCCGCCTGCACGGCGTCGGTAAAAAAGAGCGCCCCTGCCGCATGCGCCGCCGCCGCGACTTCCCGCACGGGCTGCACGGTGCCCACTTCGTTGTTTGCCGTCATCAGACAGACCAGCGCCGTGTCTTGACCGATCTCCCGCGCAAACGCCGCGGGGGTGCAGATGCCGTCCTGCCCGGGCAGGACGCGGCAGACCCTGAACCCCTCTTCGGCGAGAAAGGAAGCACTGCCGAGCACGGCGTGATGCTCTAAGGCGGAAAGGACGATCTTATCCCTGCCCGTGCGCCGCCGCACGGCGCGGGCGGCGCATTTCATCGCCCAATTGTCCGCCTCGCTCCCGCTCGAAGTGAAATAGACTTCCGAAGGCTCTGCCCCCAGCAATTCCGCCACGCGGTCGCGGGCTGCGTCCAGCGCCCGCAACGCTTCCCTGCCCGCAAAATGCAGAGAAGCGGGGTTGCCGTAAACCGACGTAAGACAGGGCGTCATGGCTTTGAGCACCCGTTTGTCGAGCGGCGTCGTCGCCGCATGATCGAGATATACTTTCATCATTTTTCTTTCACCAGATCCCTGATCGCTTCGCCCGCCATGATGAGCCCCATGACCGACGGCACAAAGGACACCGATCCGACGGCGGGGCGGCGTTCCTTCCCATAGACGCCTTCACCCGACGGCTCTTCCGCCCGCGCGGGCGTGGCATGCGGCACTTCCTTGGAAAAGACCGTCTTGACACCCCGTTCGATCCCGCGTTCGCGCAGTCTCCTGCGCACGATACGCGCCAACGGACACACCTGCGTCCGGGAAATATCCGCCACCTCGAATTGTTCGGGGAACAACTTATTGCCGGCACCCATGGCGGAGATGACGGGGACATGCGCTTTCGCGGCGCGGGCGATGATGTCCGTCTTGGCGTCGATGTCGTCCACGGCGTCGGCGATATAATCGAAGGCGGAAAAATCAAATCGGTCCGCCGTGCCTGCATCATAAAAACAGACGCGCGCGGTAACCCTGCATGCGGGGTTAATGTCGGCAATGCGGCGTGCCATCACTTCCGCCTTCGGCAGACCGAGCGTGGAGTGCAATGCGACGATCTGGCGGTTGAGATTGCTCTCTTCCACCCGATCGCCGTCGACGAGCAGCAATTCCCCCACGCCCGCACGGGCGAGCGCCTCGGCGCAATATCCCCCGACGCCGCCGATCCCGAAGACCGCCACGCGGCAGCGCGACAATTTTTCCACCCCCGCCGCGCCCAGCAGGAGCGCGGTGCGTTCAAATTCTTTTTTCATGTTTTTTATTGTAACACTTTCCCTTTCGTTTGTCAAAATAATCTTTTTATGTTATACTGTTTTTGACTTAAAACGGGGAAAAAGAATGACGGAAGAACAATATCGCAAATGGAGCGCCCCCTTCCGCAGGCACGACGGATTGCGGAAGGCGTTGCTTTTTTACAACAAAGCCGCCACGTGGGGACTTGCCGCGGCATACTTCGCCGCCCTCCTCGTGCTTGCCGTGCGGGGAGAAGAACGGCTTTGGGGCATGATCTTTGTGCCGGCGGCGGCATTTTTTGCCGTTACTTTGCTGCGCGCCGCCGTCAACCGCGCGCGCCCCTATGAAACGCTGCACATCGAGCCCCTGCTGGAACGGAAAAAGACGGGAAAATCCTTCCCCTCCCGCCATTCATTCAGCGCGTTCGCCGTTGCCGCCGTCCTCTTCCTTCTTTCTCCCGCCGCGGGCATTGTCGCCGCCGTCCTGGCGGCGCTCCTCGCCGCAACGCGGGTCATTGCGGGCGTACACTACCCTTCCGACGTCATCGTCGGCGCGCTGCTCGGCATCCTGCTCGTCGGAGGCGGGCTCTGCCTGATCGAATCCCTGCTCTGATTATTCCGTAAAAATATACCCTGCGGGCGGCTCGCCGCCCGCAGGGTTTTGTCTTTTTCAAAGAGCGCGCACAACCGCACGCGCCAACGTTTTTGCGTCAGTCCCCGTTTTCCTCCGCCGACGCGGGCTCCCGCTCTTTGTCCGCGGCGCTCCCCGCACCGTCATCCGTCAGACAGGCGCGCAGATAGGCGGCATAGCGCTCCGCTTCCAGGCTCTTTTGCCCCGCCTCGGTGGAATCGAGCCGCTCGTTGTCCCGCAGATACGCCGCCGCCTCGACGGCTTTACGCACGGCGAACAGCAGCGGCACGAACAAGCCGATGCCCGCAACGCCGAAAACGATCAGAAGGATGAGGAAGAGATTGCCTTCGATGGCATTGACAAACCCGCCGAAAAGCATGACGGCGACGAGGCAGACCGCAAAGGGCAGTCCGAGTTTGATGACCAGCCCCGTGGCGGCGGACATGCGCGCGGAAAGTTCCTTGCCCCGCTCTTCCGTTTCGGCGGTATGCGCGGCGAGCAACTGCCCGGCGCGCTGTTCCGCGGCGGCGGCTTCCGCCGCTATGCGTTCACCGAACATCTCGCGGATGCGGCGGACGAACGCCTCTCCCGCACTGTTGCGGCACTGTTCGTATACATCGGCGAGCATATCACTCTCGTCCGAAAGGGTGAAATCCTCGCTGTATGCGCGCATATATCCGACGTTCATTTCCAGATCGTCGGAATTAAATTCGTTGGCTTGCGTGAAGCATTCCCGCGCCTTTTCAAAATCACCCGCGTCCAGCGCCGCCTGTCCCGCCTGCACCAGGGCGTCAAACCGCGCCTTGTCCCGCTTTTCCTTTTCCTCGCGGCGGCGCACCGCTTCCGCCGCCTCTTCGGGCGAGAGCATGACGAGCGATTCGTCGTCTTCTTCCGCGTCCGAAAAATCGAGCGGCACGGCGTTCTCATCGATGTAGCCGTCCAGCGTGTACCCCTCGTCCAGCCTGGCGCGAAGCGCATCGAGCGGCAGTTCCTCTTCTTCGGGGTCCGCAAACGCGCCATCCCCGTCCGCCGCGACGCCGACGGCGATCGCTTCCGCCTCTCCGACGGCAGGGTCCTGTCCGCCGGTCTTCTCTTCGGGCTCCTCTTCGGGAAGAATTTTTCTCTTCAACCCGAAAAGTTCCGCCTCTTCATCGTCCAAAATTTTTTCATCCATAAAACGAAAAACCTCTTTTTATTTTTTATATTTTCCGTTTCGCCGCGGGCATGCCTGCCCGCGGCGGAAAAATCAAATCCCCGCAGACATCGGAACGGAACACGCCGCCACCGCGGAAAACTCCCCGCGGCACCGCCGCGCCGCCTCTTCGGCTTCCGCACGCGAGACAAACAGCGCGAAAACGGCGCTGCCCGAGCCGGTCATGCCCCAGCCCAAGGGGGACAGGGCGCGCGCCGCCTGCGCCGCGCGTGCCACGGCGGGGACCAGACGGCAGGCGGGAGCAAACAGGGCGTTATAAAAACTCTTGCCCGTCGCCGCGACGTCTCCCGCCATAAAGGCGCGCAGACAATTTTCCGTATCCTCCCGCCGCCCGTCGGGCGACGCATCGTAAGCGGCATAGCACGCCGCCGTGGACACGGGAACACCCGGAAAGAGCAGCAAAAAGGCGAGCGGCATGCCGTCCGGTATGCTTTCGAGTTTCTCCCCGCGGCCGCGCATGCGGGCAAACCCGCCGCGCAGCATATAGCCCGTGTCGCTACCCAGCCCGTCGGCAAGGGAGCGCAATTCGGCATATTCCCCCTTGCCGTACAGCGCGGACATGCCGTTGAGCACACCCGCCGCATCGGCAGACGAGCCGCCCATGCCCGCGCCCATGGGGATATTCTTTTGCACAACGATGTCCGCCCCGCCCGTGCCGAAACGGCGGCAGAAAGCCTGCGCGGCGCGCACGGCGGCATTGTCGGCAGGCAGGATCGCCTCGCTGCCCATACCGCACATCCGCACGGAAATTTTTCCGTCGGTGCGGGCACGCAGCGTGATCTCGTCAAAGATATCCACGCTTGCGACGAAGGAATCGAGCAGGTGATAGCCCCCCGCCTTCCCCGTGATGTTGAGCGTGAGATTGAGTTTTGCATACGTTCTGACACATACCGCACTCATTATACGCCCATTATACCATACACTTTTCATTTTTTCAAGGAATTTTTCGTGAAAATCCAACGGAATCCGCCGCGGCGGGCGACGGCAGACCAAGCGTCCGCCCGTGAAAACGCCGTGAAAAAACCGAAATCGCCCCCTCCCGCCCTTGACAGGAACGACGAGCGCATGCTATACTGTAAGGGAGTAATACGAACCCGATCAAAAGCGCCGATTTTGCGGTGATGCATTGTTGAATGGCTTGCACGTGCCACACGGCACGCACTGCGCCTTTCGCCGCGCCTGACCGCAAAATATACGGCTTTTGATTGCTTTGCACCTTTTGCGGCAAGATTTTGAGATGGATTGCCGTGAAGAGGATGCGG
>CALVZM010000045.1 GCA_944372515.1 uncultured Clostridia bacterium | reverse complement strand
AGGTCGGGCACGCCGTGCCCTTCCGTGAACTCCGAACGGACGGTGTGCCCGGGACCTTTGGGGGCAATCATGAATACGTTGACGCCCGCGGGAGGCACGATCTGCTTGAAGTGGATGTTGAACCCGTGTGCAAAAGCGAGATATTTGCCGTCGGTCAGGTTGGGCGCGATGCTCTCCTTATAGATATCCGCCTGCCGTTCGTCGGGCGCGAGGATCATGATGATGTCCGCCGCTTTGGTGAGTTCGGCAACGCTCATGACCTTGAAGCCGGCTTCTTCGGCGATGGGCCACGTTCTGCCGCCCTTGTTGAGCCCGATGATGACTTTCACGCCGCTGTCCCTGAGGTTGAGCGCGTGTGCATGTCCCTGCGAACCGAATCCCACGATGCCGACCGTCTTGCCTTTCAGATAGGCAAGGTCGCAATCGGCTTCATGGAACATTCTGGCGGTCATGGTTTTGTCGTCATAAATTTTATGTGCCATAGTAGTAAATCCTCCAATTTTTTTGTTTTCACCGAATATTATACCTTTCCCGTTTTTTCAAGTCAAGAATTTGAGAGATAAAAATACAAAATTATTTCACCGATTTTGCATTTTTCGGATTGATTTTTCCGAGAAAAGAGTCTATAATGTAGAAAAGAATGCCCCAAAAAGGCGCATCAGACACACTGCAAAGAGGAAGCACGAAAAAAATGAAACAAACTCCGCTCACCGTTCTGAGCAATCTGCGCTCGGACGAACTTCTCTCCGCCTTTTTCAAGTGGCGGGAAACGGACGGCGAAACCGAATACGCCGCCTTTTTGGACCTGCTCTACCGCCGCGGCGCGGAAAACGATTTTTCGGAATATGTCTACAATGCCGTCCTCTACGACGAAAACCCATTTTCCGTAGCCTGCGCGGCAAAAAAAGAGCCTTCCCCCTATGTGGAGAAGGCATTCGTCCGGGACATGAAGACGCTGCGGGAACTCGTGTGCACCGCCGACCCCCGCGGCATGTTCGCCGTCGGAGAGGCGCTGCCGCCCCGCCGCACGACAGAGGAACACGCACGGGAACTGCGCGCCTTCTATGCGCAATACGGCTACGGCAATTTCATCCGTTACCGCGCTTTCCGCTTTGAGGACGGCGCTCTCCGTCCCATCGAAAGCCCTTCCCCCATTCAACTGTCCGACCTGAAAAATTACGAAGAAGAAAAAAAGACGGTATCGCGGAACATCGAAAATTTCCTCGAAGGACTGCCCCATTCCAACATGCTCCTCTACGGAGAACGGGGAACGGGCAAATCCTCCACCGTGCACGCCATGATCAACCGTTACTATGAAAACGGCTTGCGGCTCGTGGAACTTTCCAAGGAAAACATGCTCCTTCTGAGCCGCCTCAAAGAACACCTGCGCGCCGTGCCCCTCAAATTCATCATCTACATCGACGATCTGTCCCTCAGCGCGGGAGACGAGCGCATTTCCTCTCTCAAAGCCGCCCTCGAAGGCTGCGCGGAGGGCTACACGGACAACGCCATGATCGTGGCGACGTCCAACCGGCGGCACATCATCGACGAAAAATTCTCCCGCCGCGAAGACAGCGTGCATGCGGGCGACAGCATGCAGGAAGAACTTTCCCTCTCCGACCGCTTCGGCATCTGCGTTCTGTTCTCCACGACCAACAAGGAACAATACCTCTCCATCGTGCGGCAACTGTCGGCGGACAAGGGCATTTCCCTGCCGCGGGAACAACTCGACCTGCTTGCCGAGCGGTGGGCGATCGTCAAGGGCGGGCGCTCCCCGCGCCGCGCCAGACAGTTCGTCGACCTTGTCTATTCCCTCTCTTCCAAGGGACTCCCCGTCGAATTTTAACCCGTCTTTTCTTGCGCCTCATGCGCCGCGTCTCCAAAAAAGCGAGATGCGGCGTTTTTTTCAGCCTTTGCGCCCGGATATCGGCTTTCCGCCCAGCCCGACGAGCAGTCGCCCCGCCAGATAATAGATGTCCCCCGCGCCGAGGAATAAAACGACGTCGCCGCTGCGCACCGATTTCTTTATGTAGGCTTCCAACTCCCGCACGCTCTCCGCATACAGGGAATTTTTGATCCGCTCGTGCAACGCGTAGGCACTGCCTTCCCGATCAAATTTTTCCCGCGCCGCATACGTTTTGAACACGACGAGATTTTCCGCGGCGGACAGCGCGCGCACGAAATCGTCCATGAGAAAGCGGGTGCGGGAATAGGTGTGCGGCTGAAAAACAACAAACAGCCTGCCTTTGGCGCGGCGGCGGGCAAGCGCCAGCGTCCTGCGGATCTCCGCGGGGTGATGCGCATAGTCGCAAATAGATTCCGCGCCGGCAAAGACCCCCGTCTTTTCAAAGCGCCGCCGTACCCCCGTGAAAGATTGCAGCCCCCGCACGATGCTTCCGACGTCCAACCCGCAGCAGCGCGCCGCGGCGAGCGCCGCCAGCGCGTTTTCCACATGAAACCGCCCCGGCACCCGCAGACGCACGCGGCACAGACGCTCGCCCCGTTCCAGCACCGTAAAGGCATATTTTTCGCCCGATTCTTTCAAGGACACCGCCCGATAATCACAATTTTCCGAAGCGATCCCGAACGTCAGGGCGTTTTCCGGGGGACGTATGCCGCGGTCGTCGGCGTTGACCACGCAACGGCGGGCGCGGGCGCAGAACAGGCGGAAGGTCTCCCGCAGTTCCTCTTCGTCGCGGTAACACTCCATGTGATCTTTGTCGCAGTTGAGCCAGACGGCGACGCTCACGCGCGGAAAACGCAGCAGGTTTTTCCTGTATTCGCACGCTTCCGTGATGAAAAATTCCTTTCCCGCCGCATAAAAATTATCCAGAAGGAGATCCCTGCCCCCGATATGCGCCGTAAAGCGCACACCGCTTTTGAGAAAGATGTGCGCGCACATGGATGTCGCCGACGTCTTGCCGTGGCTGCCCGCAAAGGCGATCACGGAGGTAAAATTCTGCGTGATCTCCCCGAGCAGTTCCATGCGGGAAAAACAGGGAATGCCGCGTTTTGCCGCTTCCGCAAGTTCAACATTGCCGTCTTGGACCGCGTCCGTGCGGATGATTGCATCGGCGCCGATGACGGCGGACGGATCGTGCCCGATGCGCACGCGGACGCCCGCCTCTTCCAGCGCGGCGATCTCCTCGTTCATCGCCACGTCGCTGCCGCTCACCGAAAAACCCTCGTTTTGCAGGTATTTGGCGAGCGAACTCATGCTCACGCCGCCGATGCCGACAAAGTGTATTTTTTTTCCGCCGAGAAAGGATTTCAGACTCATATTACTGCTATTTTATGAGCGCGAAACAAAAAATATGGAAATTTTTTTAATTTTTTGACGATTATTTTTGAAAAAGGTATTGAATTTTTCCAAAAAATATTGTAAGATATACATACGAAATTATGATTAAGGTGGTTACCGACTATGATGAATATCTCAGACGTACGCATCAGACTGGCACAGCGCGAAGACAGCAAATTAAAAGCCGTTGCTTCCATTACCATTGACGACTGCTTTGTCGTCCACGACATAAAGATCATCGAAGGAACGGATTCCCTGTTCATCGCCATGCCCAGCCGCAAGACCAACGACGGCGAATACAAGGACATCGCCCATCCGCTCAATACGGAAACCCGCGAACAGTTGAAAGAACTGATTCTGGCGGCATATCAGGCCGAATTGAACAAACAGTAAATTCATGAACGACAAAACGCCGTCCGATTACCCCGTCGGACGGCGTTTTGCTTTGTTCTATTTTGTTTTACGGTTTTTCAGATCAGTATTCCCCTTGCTCGACGGTAACCGTCAGCGAAATCGCGCGGTCATTGTCCGTATCGACGACGATCAACGTCGTTTCTCCGGCTGAAATCAACGAGCGGTCAAAGACGATCTTTGCGCCCGATGTCCCTGCGTTCACCAGATCCGTGCGCTCGGAAGAAATGGCTTCGTCGGGAATGACGCTTTGGTTTGTGGAAATAATTTCCAAATACAGCAATCCTCCCGTCCCCGCGGAAGCGTTCACCGTCCGCGATCCGAACGTGATTTCAAACGAAGTCGTAAAATCAAGCGAACTCGTAACCAGCTCGGGCGTGCTGACCCATGTCATTCCGTATTCGGCTTCGGGGACTTCGACGATCTCGAAGCCGGTGGCTGTTACAGACACGTTCTCGGACGGCATGACAAAAGTATATGTTCCGTTTGCGCCCGCCGTACAGGGCGTACCGTTGAAACATACTTCCGTAATCCGAAGAAAGCCCCACTCCTCCCCGATTTCGGGCGTAACGGTTACCGTTTTTCCCGTTTCGGTCGTGGAGATTTTGTCCCAGCTCTCCCCCGATTCCATGCTCAGTTTCAGATCATAGAAATCTCCGTAAAGTTCGTCCTCAACGGAAGTGATTTCATAGACGGTCGGCTGACCGCCGCCGCTGGTCTGCGAACCGTCGTCGCATGCCGCAAAAATCGCGCCGGTTGCGAAGAGCAAAACCAGTCCGATTCCCAAAAAAATTTTTTTCATAACGGAAAACTCCGAATCTGTTTTTGATGTGCGGACGTTGCGCAAAACGCCTTAATTCTTCTTGTTGAACAGACGCTGTACAAACGTGGGCAATTTACTGCCGCTGCGCGTTTCCTCGATGGGCGCTTCCAATTCTTCGTCCGTCGGCACCCCCGCCTGCATCCGCTGCTGCGGCTGCTGCGCATAGGCATTGTTCGCATTCGGGTCATAGGCGCCGTTCTGCGGATAGGGTGCATAGGTGTTCGCCGGATTGCCGTTCCCGTTCATCGGCTGCGCCCAGCCGTTCCCGTTTTGCGGATAGCCGCTAGGATAAGCGGGCTGTGCGGGCTGTTGCGCCTGCGGCTGCTGACGGTATATATTGTTGTTGTTCATACCGTTCATATTGCCCTGCATGGCGGGTTGCTGCGGGCGCGGCTGCGCCGCGGCAGGCTGCGCCGCCGGGCGGAAGAAAGGATTCTGCGAAAGAGGCTGCTGCGGTTCGCGGGGCATGCGCAAAGGAGCGTCCTGCGGTGCGGACGGCTGACGGAACATGGAATTTTGCATGTTCTGCATCTTCTGCTTTTCCTCTTCAGGATTAAAACCGCCCTGATCCATGGTCGGGAAGCCCGTCGCGATGACCGTAACGGCGACTTCTTCGGACATGTTCTCGTCGATGCCCGCGCCGAAAATGATGTTGGCGGAATAATCGACGACGCTCTGCACGAGCGAGCCCGCGGTGCGGACTTCTTCGTATGTAAGGTCCCTGCCGCCGACGATGTTGATGATGACGCCCGTCGCGCCCTCGATGGTCGTTTCGAGCAGCGGGCTGTTGACGGCGAGGCGCACCGCCTCCACCACCCTGTTTTCGCCCTTTGCCACGCCGACGCCCATGTGTGCCAGACCTTTGTCTTTGAGAATGGCTTTCACGTCGGCAAAGTCAAGATTGATGAATGCCGGTTTGACGATGAGTTCGGTGATGCCGCTGATGCCCTGGCGGAGCACTTCGTCCGCATAGCGGAGCGCTTCCTGGATGGGCGTGTTCTTGGGCACGACCGTGGAAATCTTGTCGTTGGGGATGATGACGAGCGTGTCGACGTACTTTTTGAGATTTTCCAATCCCTTGATGGTGTTGTCCATCCGCTTTTTGCCTTCAAAACTGAACGGCTCTGTAACGACGGCAACGGTCAGGATCTTCATGTCTTTGGCGATCTTTGCGATGACGGGCGCCGCGCCGGTACCCGTGCCGCCGCCCATGCCTGCCGTGATGAAGAGCAGGTCGGTGCCTTCGATGGCGCGGGCAAGTTCTTCCTTGCTCTCTTCGGCTGCCTGTCTGCCGATCTCGGGATCGGAACCTGCGCCGAGTCCCCTCGTCAACTGTGCGCCGATCTGTATTTTTGTTTCGCAGGGCGACAAAAGCAGCACCTGGTTGTCGGTGTTGACGCAGACGTATTCCGCACTGGTCATTCCCGCTTCGATCATTCTGTTGACGGCATTGCCGCCGGCGCCCCCGACGCCGATGACCTTGATCTTGGCTCCCGCCAACTGCTGTACATCATTGAACATATTTCTGTTTAACCTCCAAATCCATTGATGAGTCTGTATAAAAATCCGTCCTTTTTCCTGCGTTTGAGCGCATAGTCCAAAAGACTGATGCGCGAACTCATGGACGGTTTATTGTAATAGGGAATCTCCGGCGCGACGATCTCCGTTTCGCGGCTGATGCGACGGGAAATATGTTCCGCCGCGCCGCGTATGCCGGTTACGCCTTCGCCCGTCATCAACAGCGGTCTGTTGGCGACGAGCGCGGGACATTCGTCCAGAAAGGCGCTCAGCGGTTCGCACAGTTTGTCCAGCCCCGCCTTGATGTATTCGTTCACCTTCTCGGCGGCATAGCCGCGTTCCTCGTCCAGCCGCACGTCCGCCATCCCGCTGCGGAACAGGTTGGACTTTTTGAGCAGTTCCGTCGCGTCCTCATACGATATTTCCAGCCCCGCGCAGAGTTCGGCGGCAATGTGCCCCTCGCCCGCCCAGAAGGTGCTCTCTTTGAGAATGCCGTCCCCGTAGATCACGGAGATGGTCGAAGAAATGGCGCCGACGTCGAGCAGCACCGCGCCCGCCTTCCGCCGCTCCTCGCTCAGGAGATAGACCGCCTGCGCATAGGACGCCGGGACGAAAACGGTCTTGCGGAATCCGTATTCGCGCAGCATCTGACGCAAAAGATCGGTAAAATAAACGGAAGCGAGAATATAGCACACGTTTGCCTGCAAGGTCGAACTGACGATCCCCGTGGGATCGGACACCTTCCGCGCGTCGGACGTGATGAAATAGAGCGCGGAGGCGTGGATGTTTTCAAAGGAAGATTCTTCCAGACTGCCGTAGCCGTCCTTATAGAGCGCGTCGATGTCGCCGCCCGCGATGCGTTTGGGCGCGGGAAAGGCAATGAGGTGCTTTTTGTCGACGATCTTGGTGAACTCCCCGGGCACGCCGACATAGATCGTGCCCGCATGCTCGCCCGCGCTCCCCTCCGCCGACTGCAAAGCGGCATAGACGGCTCTTTTCAATCCTTCGGCATCATAAAACTTCCCGTCCTCGTATCCGTCGTAATTCTGCGACTGTGAACCTTTGAACACGAATGTATTGTTGACTCCCGCCGTGCCGATGACCGCCGTAACGGACATCGAACGGACGTCGAGGATCGAAACGCTTTTGTTTGCCATCTCTCTTTCTCCGCGAGGTAAAATAATATATTATAAATATATTATAGACTGTCCGGCGGTGTTTGTCAAGGCATTGAACGGGTTTTACGAAAAAAAGGCGGTGCAAACCGCCTTCCTTTACCGCCTTTTTTGCGGGCGTGGTATTCTCTTTTATGCAAAAGTCATTTTCCCGTGCGGGAATAGGTCGTGCTGATGCCGCCGCTCTCGCGGTCGTCGACCACGAAAATGCTTCCGATCAACTTGCTCTGGGCGTCCAAAGAGAGATACATGTTCATCGCCGCGTCGATCTTTTCCTCGGTGAGAACAAAGGGATTTCCCACTTCGATCGACACCCCTTCCATCGTCGCGATCGTCAGATCCGTCCGCACCGCACTGACTTCCAGCGTCAGCGAAGAAAGACAAGTGCGGACGCCGCCCGTCCGCGCGGACAGGCGCGCACATACGTCCATCACCCGCTTAAAATTTTCATCGGCGGAAAATCCCGTCCCGCCCGCATACGTCAGCCCGTTCAAGAGAAAGTTCTCCCCTCCGTCCACGTTGTTGACGTTTTCCTGCGCGCGGCGCAGCACCTCTCCGTCTTCCGAAAGCATATAAAAGACCGTCCCGCCGCTCTCCTCGACGGCGGCGGCATAGATCTCCGGTTTCTCCTCGACGGACAGGACGAGCCTGTCTGGATATTTCTTTTCAAAGCCCGTTACGGAGAGATAGGGATAGCCGTCAAACGCGGCGACCACTTCTTCGTCCCGGATGAAAAATATGTTCTCTCCCACGTACTCCGTTTCAAGTGCGCGTTGCAGCGCCAGGGAATCCTTTTGCGCCTGCGCGGAAGAAACGACGTAAGCAATCTCTATGCGCGAAACGGAAAACACGGTGTTCGCGCCGAGCAGCAGCGCCGCCAAAAACAGGACGACGGAAATGACGGCGACCAGCGTCTTTTGCCTCTTCATCGGTAAAACCCCTCTCTTTCGTATGTATACCTTTCCGCTCCCGCACGTCAGTCCCCGACGCGGCGGATTTTGGCGCCCAAAGCGGAAAGTTTCTTTTCCAGCCCGTCGTAACCGCGGTCGATGTGGGACAGGTGGAGCACTTCGCTCGTGCCGCTCGCCGCCAACGCCGCCAGCGTCAGCGCCGCGCCGCCGCGCAGATCTTCCGAGGACACGGTCGCGCCGTGGAGCCGCCCGACGCCGCGGATGAGCGCCGTGCGGTCTTTGACCGTGATGTCCGCGCCCATGCGGATGAGTTCGGGAACGTGCTTGAATCTGGTTTCAAACAGATTCTCCGTCAGAATGCAGGCGCCGTCGGCGACGGCATTGAGCGAAGTCATCTGTGCTTGCAGATCGGTCGGAAAGCCGGGGAAGGGCAGCGTTTCGATGTGTCTGTTGCTCCGCGGTTTTCCGTTGCTTCTTATGTATATTTTATCATTTTCTATGTGTATTTTGCAAGTGTTTTCGCTCAATTTATTCAAAAGCGCGGCAATATTTTGCCGCCTGACCCCTTCCACGCAGATCTCCCCGCCGCACATGGCGCAGGCGATGAGGAAGGTGCCCGCCTCGATGCGGTCGCGCATGGGCGTAAAATGCGTGCCGTGCAATTCCTTCACGCCCTCGATCACGACGGTATCCGTTCCCGCGCCGCGCACTTTCGCGCCCATGCGGTTGAGAAAATCCTGCAAGTCGCGGATCTCGGGCTCCTTCGCCGCGTTGGTGATCACCGTCTCTCCGCGGGCTTTGACCGACGCGAGAATGATGTTCTCCGTTGCACCCACGCTGGGAAAATCGAGATGGATGTTCTCCCCTTCGAGTTTTTCGGCGTTGCAGACGATGTAGCCGTCCCGCTCTTCCGTCCTGACGCCGAGTTTTTTCAGCCCGAACAGGTGCAGATCGATGGGACGCAGCCCGATGTCGCACCCGCCCGGGTAGGATATGCACGCATGCTTGAAACGGGTGAGCACCGAACCGAGCATAAAGACCGAGGAGCGCAACTCCCTGGTCAGATGCGAAGAAATGTCCCGCTCCTCCGCCCGCTCGCTCGATACCGTTACGCCGCCGTCCGCAAAACGTACGTCCGCCCCCAACTTGCGCAATATCTCGCTCATGTGCAAAACGTCCGAAATATGCGGCACGTTTTCGATGGTTACCCGTTCCTCGGTTAAAACAGAGGCGGCGAGCAGGACGAGCACGGAATTTTTGGCGGACTGCGTCTGCACATTGCCGTACAGCCTGTTCCCCCCTTCTATTATAAATTTATCCATGTGTAGTACTCCTTTCTGGCAGACGAAAAATCACTGTATAATATGATTTTTTCGCACGGCGTTGTGTCTGGAAATACTATACAGGATACCGACGGACGCCATTGTGATGACGAGCGAAGTGTTCCCGCTGGAAATGAGCGGCAGGGGCAGTCCCGTCGGCGGGATGCTCCCGCTGACCACCAAGGCGTTGAGCAGGGTCTGGATCCCGAACACGAGCGTGATCCCCGACGCAAGAAGGTAACCGAACAGATCTTTGCACCGCAGCGCGATCCCGATCCCCCTGTACAGGATGAATCCCGCCGCGAGAAAGAGAAGGAGCATGCCGACAAACCCGAACTCCTCGCCGATCACCGACAGGATGAAATCGCTTTCGGCAAACGGGAGAAAACGGTATTTCTGTCTGGAATTGAAAAGCCCCACGCCGAACCATCCCCCGTTACCGAGCGCGTAGAGCGACTGAATGAGTTGATACCCTTCGTCCTGCGGGGACGCCCACGGGTTGAGAAAAGCGCTCAGCCGCAGCAGCCGATACGGCTCGGCGGCGATGAGCGCAGGCACGGCAATGAGAAAAGGGACCAGGAGAAACAGAAGATTGACAAGTTTCGTCCCGCTCAGAAATATCATGGCGAACATGAGCGCCGCGATCAGCATGGTTACCGACATATTCGGTTCCAGCATGATGAGCACGCAAAGGAGCAGACCGCCCCCGACGAGCGGCAGGATGCCGAAAAAACTCTTCACCCGCCGCGGGTCCTTCGCGATGTATGCCGCGCAGAATACGATGTAACCGTATTTGGCGGCTTCGGACGGCTGCACGGTAACGGGACCGATGCCGATCCAGCGCGTCGCGCCGTAATTGCTGACGCCGACCCCGGGCACGAACACGAGGCAAAGCAGGAGGACGGGCACGAGATACGCCGCGGCGCTCGCCCACCTGAGCGTGAAAAGTTTGCGGTAATCCAGACGCCCCGCCCCGACCATCGCGATCAGCCCGATGACATAGCCGATCAACTGCTTGCGGAAAAAATAAAATGCTTCCCCGTAGAGCACGGCGGCGTTGTAACAACTCGCCGAATAGACCATGACGACACCGAACAAGGCGTACAGGGCGACCGCGACGAGCAGCAACGTGTCGCCGGAAGCCCTTTTCCGTCCGACGGACAGGACGAAAGTTTCACTCCTCCGCTTCCCGCGAATCGTCCCGCGCCTCGGAAACATACCCCTCTTCTTCCTCCTTTTCCGCGGAAAGGTCCTCTGCCTCCTCCCCGTCCGCTTTTATCCGCAACTCTTCAAAGAGGGCGCGGAAACGCTCTCCCCGCTCTTCATATCCGGAAAAAGCGTCAAAACTCGCCGAGGCGGGGCTCAGAAGGACGTTTTGCCCCGGGACGGCAAGCAGCGCGGCAATACGCACCGCCGTATCGAAGTCCGGACAAAGGCTCACGCGCGCAAAGCCACGGCGCACGGCGGCGGAGAGCAGTTTGAAACGGTTCTCTCCGTAGAGCACCGCCTGCGCCACGCCGCCCTGCCGTATCCGATCGAAGAGCCCGTCATAGTCATACCCTTTGTCCCTGCCGCCGAGCAGGAGAACGCAATCCCCCCGCACGCCGTCGAGCGCCTTTATCGTCGCGTCCGCATTGGTCGCCTTGGAATCGTCGATGTAGGTTACCCCGCCGATCCCGCCGATGCGTTCCATGCGGTGCCGCACCCCCTTGAAGGCACGCAGTCCCGCGCGGATCGCCTCGCCGTTCACGCCGAAAAGTTTTGCCGCGCAGACCGCGGCGAGCGCGTCGGCGATGTTGTGTTCTCCGCCCGCGGGCAGTTCGTCCGCGGACATGATTTTTTCTTCGCCGAAAAACAGGCTCCCTTCCCGCAGACAGGCGCCGTCCGTTCTTTCGCGCAAAGAGAAAAAGACCGTCTTCGCCCTGGTTTCCGCCGCAAAGGCGCGCACCCGCTCGTCGTCCGCGTTCAGCACCGCATATTCGCTCTCCCGGCTGTTCTGCAACAATTTCTTTTTGAGGAATATGTAATTTTGCATGTTGTAATGTCTGTCCAGGTGGTCCTCCGTGATATTGAGGACGACGGCAACGTGCGGACGGAAGGAAGAGAGCGATTCCAACTGAAAGGAAGAAACTTCCACGACGGCGACGTCCTCTTCGCCCAGCGACTCCGCGCAGTCGCAAAGGGGCAGCCCGGCATTGCCGCAGACGACCGCCCGCCTGCCCGCGCTGCGGAAGATCTCTCCGAGCATATTGACCGTGGTGGTCTTGCCGTTGGTGCCCGTAACGGCGAGCGCGGGCGCTCTTAAAAAGAGCGCGCCCAACTCCATCTCCCCGACGATCTTCTTGCCCGCCTTGCGGAACGCCACGGGAAGCGGATGATCGATGGGAACGCCGGGACTGAGCACGAGCACGTCGCATTCTTCCTGCGCCTGCGGCAGGGAACCCGCCGTTACAACGACCGCCCCCGATGCTTCGAGCGCGGCAAGGTTTTTCTCCGCGTCGCCCGCGGGACGTTCGTCATAGACAAAAACGCCCGCCGCATGATGCCGCAGCAGAAGTTTTGCCGCCGCCGTGCCCGAACGCGACGCACCCGCCACCAAAAATTTTTGTGTCTGCAAAAGCATGATCTTCTCTCCTCACAGCAGGAAAAACAGGCACAGCGCACCCAAAAGCATCGTGATCAGGCCGTAACAGTAAGATATTTTCCCTTCGCTGTATCCCTTCTCCTGAAAATGATGATGCACGGGTGCCATCAGAAACACCCGCCTTCCCGTTTTTTTATAATATATGACTTGCAGGATGACGGTTATGCTCGAAAGGACAAAGACGAATCCGATCACGGCGATGTAGAGCAGATTGCCCGTAAAAATGCCGACGCAGGCGGCAAAGCCGCCCAGCCCCAGAGAACCCGTGTCGCCCATGAACACGCTGGCGCGGTGGGTGTTGAATACGAGATATGCCGCAAGCGCGGCGCTCAGGCAGAAACAGAGCCCCGCAAGCGCGGGAAAGCGGGACTGCACGCAAAGGAGCGCCCCCATCGAAAGGAAATAAGCCGCCGCGCTGTTCCCCGCCAGCCCGTCCAGCCCGTCTGTGAGGTTGACGCTGTTGACGGCGGCGAGAAAGACGAATATGCCGAGCGGGACGATCCACGCCCCGACGTCGAAAGAAAGGCGGGTGAACGGCAGGAACAGAACCGTCAGCCCGTCAAAATAGCAATAGAGCGAAGCAAACAGCGCGACCGCCGTCTGAAAGAGTATTTTCTGCCACGCCGTCAGCCCGAGGTTTTCTTTGTGCCTGAGTTTCATGAAATCGTCCAAAAAACCGACGAGCATGAAACTCCATCCGATGGCGACGGAAACATAGAGCGGCTTGTCCGAAAAGCCGTAAAAAATCAAGGCAGCCGCCGCGGCGGACAGCAGAAAAGCCAGCCCGCCCATGGTGGGCGTGCCGCTCTTCTCTTTATGTTCCTTAACGTAACCCAAAATATTCTGCCCCGCCTTCCAGCGCCGCAGCAGCGGGATCTCCGCCAGGCAGCAAAGGAAAGAGAGCGCAAAAGCCAGCAGCGCCGCCGCCAGATATTCCTTCATCCCGTCCATCACTCCGCATGCATTTTCCGCATGATCTCTTCAATCACAGCATTGTCGTTATAGTCATATTTTATACCCATGATCTCCTGATAGTTCTCCCCGCCCTTGCCCGCGACGAGCAGGACGTCGTTTTCGCGCAGGAGGCGCATGGCGTATTCGATGGCTTTGCGGCGGTCCTGCACGACGACATAATTCTTCGAGCGGGTGCGATATCCCTTTTCTATGGCGGAAATGATGGCATACGGCTCCTCATAGCGCGGATTGTCGGACGTGAGAACGCTGAAATTGGCAAAGCGCGCGGCGATCTCTCCCATGATCGGGCGTTTGCCCGCATCGCGGTTGCCGCCGCAGCCGAATACGCATAAAAGCCGCCCGCGGCAACGCTCTTTGAGTGCGCTTAAAACGTTCTGCAATCCGTCCGGCGTATGCGCGAAATCGACGAACACTTCCCCGCCGTTGACGCTGCCGAGGCTTTCGAGCCTGCCCGAGACCCTGTCGACGGCATACAATCCCGCGGCTATTGCCGCAGGCGGGATCCCGAGTTCCCGTGCGCACGCCGCCGCGGCGAGCGCGTTGTAGACGTTATACCGCCCCGTCAGGCGCAGGCGGACGCCGACCAATTGGTCTTCGAGATTGAAAAGGACGTCGCTGCCGCGCAGGTCCTCTTCCCGGATCACGGCAAAATGATCCGCCGGTCCGTCGATGGCATAACTCTTGCAACGCGGGCAACTTTTTTCGATCTCAACGCCGAGCGGATCGTCGGCATTGACGACGGCAAAGCCGTATCTTCCCTCCGAAAACAGTTTTTTCTTGGTCGCCGCATACCGCTCCATCGTGCCGAAAAAATCGAGATGGTCCTGCGTGCAGTTGGTGAACACGCAGGCGGCAAACCGTATCGGCGCGGTCTTGCGGTAATGAACGGCGTGCGCCGACACTTCCATCACCACATACTCCACCTCGCTTTGCAGCATGTCGCCGAGCAACCGGAACAGCCGCACGGGATCGGGCGTGGTGAGATCGGGCGCCAGGGAGATGCCGCAGTAAAACGTTCCGAGCGTCCCGTTCACGCCCGTCCTTTTCCCCGCTTTTTCCAGGACGGAAGCGATATAGCGGCAGGTCGTCGTCTTGCCGTTGGTGCCCGTTACGCCGATGATCTTCAATTTTTTCTGCGGATCGCCGTAAAAACCCGCCGCCAGGTACGCCAGCGCTCGGCGCGCGTCCCGCACGACGATCTGCGGCACGCGCACGCCGTCGGTGTGCCGCTCGCAGACCACGGCGGCAGCCCCGCGGCGGACGGCTTCCCATACATAGTCATGCCCGTCGGCATTGCTCCCGCCGAGTGCGACGAACAGTTCGCCCCTGCCCACGATCCTTGAATCGGCGCGGATCGCCCCGATCTCCGTATCTTCGATCTCTCCGTAAATTTTTTCCGCCGTGATCTCTTTCATCAACCTCTTTAACTGCATGATCTGAATCTTCTCCCCTGCTCAAAGGACGGCGCGCGTCCTTATTATGTTTCTTCATACGGCGGTATTTCCCGCACGTCGATGATGCCCTGAAAAATCTTTTGCGCGAAGGGCGCGGCGACCACGCTCCCGTAATAGGCGCCCTGCGGTTCATCCGCGATGACCAGCACCAGATACTGCGGATCGTCGGCGGGGAAAAAGCCCACGAAGGAAGAGACGTATTTCCCCTGCGCGATGTGCCCGTTTTCGTATTTTTGCGCCGTTCCCGTCTTGCCGCCGATTTTATACCCCTCGATATAGGCGTTCTTGCCGCTCCCGTCCCTGACCACGCCTTCGAGCATGCCCGCAAGCAGACGGGAAGTCTCCTCGCTCACCGTGCGCTGTTTCAGCGTCGCGCCGATCGTTTCGTTCGTCGCTCCGTCCGAAGAGTAGATCCGCCGCACGAGATGCGGGGTATAATAATATCCGCCGTTGACGGCTGCCGCCGTCGCACAGGCAAGTTGCAACGGCGTAACCGCGATCGTCTGCCCGAACCCGATGCGGGCAAGATCGCAGTCTCTGACCGCTGTCTCCGGCAAGAGCATGCCGAGCGCCTCTCCCGTATAATCGATGCCCGTCTCCTTTCCGAAATTGAAGAGGGAAAGGTAGTCGTAAAAGGTTTGACTGCCGAGCGAGAGCGCCATATCTGTGAAACAGGGATTGCAACTGTTGTTGAGTGCCTCCGCGATCGTCTGGTTGGCATGTTTGCCGTTGGCGTGATCGCTCCAACAGCGGATGGTCGTGCCGTCCACCGTCCGCGTGCGGGCGGAAGAAAAGATGCGGGCGGGCGAAAACGCCGCGGCGTTCCCCCGCACGTATTCTTCCAGATCGGCGGCGGCGGTGATCACTTTGAACGTGGAGCCCGGTTCGTAGATATCGCTGACGAGCGAATTGCGCGACAGCGCGTTGAGCGTGTCGGGATCGTCGCGCGGAACGTCATTGAGGTCGTAAGAGGGATAATTGACCATCGCCAATATCTCGAAATTCTGCGGATCGAGCACGATGCACTGCGCCGACGCGGCGGAAGCGGTCTCGTACATCTCCCGCATCGCCTCTTCGGCGACCGCCTGTATTTCGCAGTCGACGGTCAGTTCGACGTTGAGCCCGTTTTCCGCGGGGAGATACGCCGCCACCGCGCCCGCAAGGTCAACGCCCACCAGGTCGGTCTCATAGAGCAGTTCCCCGTCCTGCCCCGCCAGATATTTGTCGTAATATTTTTCCACGCCCGTCGTACCCGTATTGTCCACGGACGTAAACCCGAGCACCTGACAGAGCATTTCTTTGTAGGGATACACGCGGGTATTGTCGCGGGAATAATACACGCCCGCAAGGTCGTAAGCGCAAAGTTTTTCTATCTTTTCCTTTTCCACGCGCCGCGCCACGGTGATCTCCGAAACCTTTTCCTTTTCAAGTTTTTCCAGCAGTTCCCCGCGGTCGCATTCCAGGATCTCGGACAGCACGGCAGCCGTATACTCCCTGTTCTCCACGGCGCGGGCGCGCACGAACACCGCATAGGAAGTCCTGTTCCCCGCCAGCACGGTGCCGTTGCGGTCGGTGATCTGTCCGCGCTCCGCGACGACGGGGATCTCCCGCATCCACTGGTCGAGCGCCAGCGCGCGCAACTCGTCGTCCCAGATGACCTGGATATAAAAGAACCTGCCTGCCAAAAGACAAAAAAGAAAGGTTATCGCCAGAATAACGGCAAATAACCT
>CALVZM010000044.1 GCA_944372515.1 uncultured Clostridia bacterium | reverse complement strand
CCAAGGAGAAGGCAAACCCTTCCGACGGATCCGCCGCGGCGTTTTCGGCTTCGATGCAAAGCGAAAGCCCCGTCGGAACTTTTTCCCCGTCAAAGGAGAGGACAAGAGAGGCTTCCTTGCCGTACTTCTCCCAATTTGCCGTCGCCTCTTCATACCAGGAATCAAAAGCAACGCTCATTTTTTCTCCCTCTTCCGCAAAGACGCCAAAAATCTCCGAAAGGAACGCCGACAGGGCGACGCGGGGCGTCATGCCGTCTATCTGCGCTTCCGTATCCTCGTCCAGCCCGCCGAACTCCGTCATGATTTTCTTCATGATCGCATGCAGGTCTCCCACGCAGGCGCGCAGGTATCCCGCCCCCGACTGCGTTTTTCCGGGCGCGGGCAGGATCTCGGTAAAATCGAGCCCTTCGAACGCATCGACCGATTCACCGCTGAGCAAAACCATGAAATTTTTCAATGTGATACGCAAAAGACCGTACATCTCTTCCGCATCCGAATCGGCAAAGAGGCGATCGGTGAGCGCGACGATCTGCAGAAGTTCCGCAAACTCCGCCCAGGTCATGTCCGCATCCTCGTCCGCCGCCTGCAACACGCCCTTGAAAATGCCCTTGTAAAAGACGTCGGCGCAGTCTTTGAGCCGATAGGAAAGGGTGTAGCCGTCCGCCGTTTCCGCCGCCTCGCCTTCAAAGCAAGCGGGGATCTGTTCGGCGGCGCCGAGCAGTACGGCAAAGGCGGCGAGGAAGTCCTGCCGCGTTTCACCCGCCGCAGCGGAAACGCCGAGGAGCGCATCGAGCATTCTTTCCCCTTCGCAAGAAAAGACGATGCTTTCCTTGCCGTCCGTTACATATTGCCGCACGGCGGCGGCACTTTCCGCCAAGGACGCTTCGCCGTCTATGACATCGCCGGCGGACACGACATAGACGTCGCCGCCGCCACCGTATGCATCGATGCCGCGGACGTATGCGCCGTATACCGTTTCCAACCGTTCGCTTTCGCTCTCCGACTCGCCGATCGTATAGATGTCCGCATCGACCGTGCCGTCCTCATGCAGCGCCGCTTGCCCCTCGATGTACTGCGTTACGGAAAGCATCCCGCCGGAGCCGGAAATCCCTTCTTCCGTGTCCCCGCCCGCAAGGATGCTGCTGCTCTCCGCGACGTATATGCTGCCCGAAAGCCCGCGCACGCCGTCCAACTCAAACGCCTGTTTGAGCGCTTCGTCCAGATCCTGCCCGACGGAAGGATCCCCTCCCGGCGAGCCGCCCGAGCCGCCCGAGCCGCCCGAAGAGCCGCCCTGTTCCGTTCCCGAAGAACCGCTCTCCGGTCCGCTCGACACGCGGAACTGACAGCCCGCCAAAAACACGGCGGACAACAAAAACAGCAGCGCAACCAGGCATGCAAGCCATCTCTTTGTCTTTTTCATGTCTTTGCCTCCTTTAATTTTTCTTGCCCTTTCTTTTATCGTATTTTTATTATATCAAAAATTACAAATTTTGTCAATACAAAACAAAAAAAATCCCCGACGCAGAAAAAAACCCGCCGCGGCGGGCAGGTTTTTGAAGAGATATTTTACGGAAAATTCAAAGACAAACGCCGTTCTTTTGCAGCAGGGCGCGGGCGGTCTCCACGCTGTCCGTGCCAACCGCGTTCTTGACGGGCGCAAACTCCCGTTCCCGCTCGACCTCGAAGGGCAGACAGGTGTCCATGAGGCGTACCATGTCCAAAATGAGCGTCTCAAACTTGAAGGCATTGGGTGCGGCGGGCGTTACCTTTTCGCCCCGCTCGTCCACATAGGGAACCTTTTTCTCCACGACGTGCACGGGGATCTTTTTGTCGAGCACCGACAGGGCTTTGGGGACGTTGAAAAGATAGTTGAGGATGACGCCGTAAAGATAGGCAAGATCGCCCCGTTCGTCCCGCTGCTTTGCCATTTCCTCGCTCATTTCATAATATTCGATGATGTTCGGTTTGCCGTCTTGCAGGCACAAGACCCCCACGCGCTCGTGCGGGTCGCTCTTGCAGACGACCTTGGCACCGCAGTTGCAACCGCTTACAATGGTCGCGCCGAGAAAGACGGGGTCGGCGATGCGCTGCAATACGTTGTCCACGGCATAGGCGTTCAGCCACTCGATCCCGCGCGCGGCAACGTCCTGCAACAGACCGCTGCGGCGCATGGAAGAGAGCCAGCCGCCGTTGCCGTTGGGCGAAAGCGCAAGACTGCCCTTTTCGGCGAGCAATACTTTGCCCTGCCCGTCCACGGCGGGCGCCATTTCCTGTTTGAAAAAACGCACGTATTCCGCGGGATAGGAAAAATAATCGTGCGCCTGCCAGAAGTTGACCGTCGCGTCATGGTTGAGGTCGCTGGTCATGATGTACAAAGGGACAAAAGCGCCGACGTCGCGCACGACTTCCAGAAGGTTTTTCACCTGTTGCTCGAAGATGTAGAGCGGTTTGGAAACGCCGATGTTGAAGGCGCCTTTGGGTCCGTCAAACCCGAGACGGGTGCCCTGCCCGCCGGCGAGGAGCACCGCGCCGACTTTGCCCGCACGAAGCGCCGCCCTGCCGACGGAGGCAAACTCCTCCCGCCGCGCACGGATATCCGCAAGGCGAAGCCCCTGAATGGGCTCCGTGTGTCCCCCGCCGTCTAATTTTTCCCGATGATAAAAATTTTCAAGCACCGAAAAATCGGTGTCCTCGATCTGCTGCAACAAAGAGGCGCGTTCCGCCTCACCGAGGTCGTCCCAAAAGCGCAAAATCTGTTCCTGCGAGATCGACTGCAAATATTCTTTCGCCTGATGATAGGTCATTTTTCTTCCTTTCCTTCCCCCGCCGTCCGTCCGAACCGAACAAAGCAAAAAGAGGCATGTTTTTTGAGACTATTATAACTTTTTTGAAAAAATATGTCAAGGGAAAAAACGGGCTCCCTTTCCCTTCCGCCCCGCCGCGAGGCTTTCGCCTTTTCTCTCACCCGCTCCCATACCGCCAAAAATGCACCTTTGCCGATATTCCGTTCTCACGACCTGCCCCGCAGCGCACGGCAAAGACAAAGAACGTTCGACGTAAAAAACCACGGCCGCAAAAAGATGCTTTGCCGCACGGACACCGCATGACGATACACCCATGCCTCAATTTTATGAAAAAACGAAAAAATTTTTACAATCGTTTTTTTGGGCGCAATTTTCAGAAAAGAACAACTCTCTTCCGGCTTTTTACCTTTCCGCATTTTCGACCTTGTTTTCGTTCACTCAAAAAACGCCCGACGGGTTCGTCGGGCGTTTTTGATTTTTTTTCTCGGTTCAGGGAAGGACGGTGCCGTTTGCCGAAATGCGGAAGGTATCCGTCTCCTTATAATTGAGTGCGCCGTTGTCCGCCTGGTACATCATCTGCGCGCGCCAATACCGTTCCCGTCCGCCGATCGCCGCCTGCGCCGAGATCGATTTGCCCGTATCCAGGTCGGCAATGGAATTCTGCGCTTCCAGCGTCATGGCGGAAACGTCCTCGGTGTAGGTCGCGGAAGAATAAAGTTTCACAACCGTATACACCGTTGCCATCGGGAAAGTGAAATCGTTTTTCGCTTCCGCGCGGACATGGGAAGCGTCTGCATAGAGGTTGAGGGACATATTGACGATCCATGCGCGGGGGGCGCGCTCTTCCGGGAGAACGGTTTCCGCCTGCACGGTTCCCCTTTCCGCCTGCGCGGCGGAAGGAGCGTTTCCCGCCAGCACGGGCAAGACGCACAACGCCGCAAGTCCCGCGATCAGAACGCCTGTCTTTCCGAATTTTTTCACTTGTTCTTATCTCTCCTGTATTTGATAATATTCCGGACGAGCAGAACGGCGACCGCTACGATGAGGATGACAAGCAGAATGCCGCCGATCAACTCGGGCCAGTTGACATAAGTGGACGTAACCTTTTGCACGAGCGTTTCATCCCGCTTAGGCAGGACATTCCGAAAGAGCAGCCACAACAGCCCCGCCGTCGCCGCGAGTAAAACGGTGCCGAGCGCGACCCACGCCGCCACCTGCCTGCCCGACGGTTTGCGTCCCGCCGCGGCTTCCTCACATGCCGCCGTTTCCGTCGGCGGAGCGCCCTGCTCGTCCTCGGAAGGCATCGGCGCTTTTTTCTGCAGGAACAGATCTGCCTGCACGCCGATCTCCTTGCACAGCGAAGAAAATTGTCCCACGTCGGGAAGGCTTTTATCCCGCTCCCAACGGGAAAGCGTCTGCACGGATATTTGCAGGCGGTCGGACAGTTCTTCCTGCGTCAGTCCCCGCTCCTTTCTCAGCTTTGTCAGTTTTTCTCCGAACGTCATGTCTTTCCTCCGACGATATCGATTTTTTCTATTATAACATACCCGCAAAGAAAACGCAAAGAAATAAAAATCGAACGGCGCGGAATTTTTCTCTTTTCCCTCTCTCTTTTGTCTTCTTTTTGTTTATGTAATATGTTGCACAATAAAGAAAGCCGTTCCCTTTTTGCCGCAATCCAAGAGAAAGCCGCGGCGGACACACGCCGTTATCCGCGGCGGTAAAAACGGTCGGCAAGCAGCGTCGCCGTGCCGAAGATAAGTTCGGCAAGTCCGATGAGGGCATACAGCACAATTCCCGCGACGATCAAATAAGAACGGACGGTAACCTCCGGAAAATCGCTGCTGAAAAAGACGTTGTTGCCGTCGGCGAAAATTTCCACGACAAGCGCGAAAAGCGTCTTGCAGAGGGCGAGCAGCAGAATGAGAAAACAACGCAGCCCGCCGAGCGTCTGCCCGGGATGCCAAAGGGCAGCCTGAACGCCCGTTGCCGCCGCCCAGATGAGAAAACAGAGCATCGCGATGACCGTGGGCGACCCCATAACGACCGCCACCGCCGCCGCGTCCGCGAGAAGAAGGATATACAGCACGGCAAGCGTCAGCCGCTGCCATTTCGCCGTTTTGGGAAAATTCCCTCCCTTTCCGTTCTCCGGATAAAAATCTGTCCGCATGCGCGCATCTCCTTTTCCCTTCCATTATATCACATTCATTATACCACACCTTGCTGCAAAAGTGTATTACACGAATCTTACATTTTCCTTACATTTTTGTAAGATTTCCCCGCACAAACTCAAAAATATAAACAGCAATATATTGCACGAACAACAAAAACCATTGCAAAAAATAGCCGAACGCGAAAAAAGACAGGACGCAAAACGCCCTGCCCTTTCAAACGCATTCCGAAAAAAAGCCGACGATTTTCAGGCCTTTTTCTTTTCGTCCCGGCTCACGACCTCTTTGCCGTCATAGTAGCCGCAGTTGGCGCACACGGCGTGCGCAACTTTCAACTCATGGCAATGAGGGCACTCCACCAGCGTGGGCGCCGTCGCCTTGAAGTTGGCAAAACGGGTATTGGTTCTCTGCTTGGATTGTTTTCTCTTGGGAACTGCCATTTTCTTACACCTCTTTCTCTTTGATTATATTTTCTCTTCTTTTTATTCCGACCGACCGTCCGCCCCGTCATATTCGATCCCGCTGCAATTTTCGTCGCAGAGGAAGGCATACGGCAGGCTGAGCATCACCGCGTCTTTCACGCTCTCGTCAAGAGAAACGACGTCGCGGTCATAGGAATACTCCTCATCCTGCGGCTCGCCCCTGACAAAGCACGGCTCCCAATCCCCTTCCAACCATTTTTCGGTGGTTTTCAGGCAACGGGAACAGGCGCCGCGCAAAAGACAGCGCACTTTGCCCGTGATTTCGAGCGAGTCGTCCTCGTGCAGGCGATAGACGCCGTCCGCACGGAACTCCGACGCCGCCTCCACCAAGGGAAGCGTGATGACGTCGTTGTCGGGAGGCAGGGTGAAGTGCAATTCACCCTCATATCTGCGCTCGGCTTTGAGTTTGCGAATGTCGATTACCATAAAACTATCGGCGATATTATAATATATCTTTTTGCCCTTGTCAACTCATTTTAGAGCGCTGCGGGGGATTTTTATGCCTTTTTGCGCCGAAAGACGTCGGGAAAGACCAAAGGCGCAAAATTTTTCCCCGTCCGCGCCGACGGCAAAAAGCCGAAAGGCGCAACCGCGTCAGCCGACCAGCGCCAGCGTCTCGCGCGCGATGACCAACTCTTCGTTGGTCGGGATGACGAGCACTTTGACCGCCGAATCCGCACGGGAGATCTCGCGGACGGGACTGTCGCCCCGCGCCGCGTTCTTGTCTTTATCCAGCCTGACGCCCAGAAATTCCAGCCCGTCGCATATATCCGCACGCACCGAAGGGGTGTTTTCGCCGACGCCGGCGGTAAAGACGATGCAGTCCACGCCGCCCATCGCCGCCGCATACGACCCGACGAACTTCTTGCACTGATAGGCAAACATATCCAATGCCAGGGCGCAGCGTTCGTTGCCCGCATTCGCACCCGCGATGAGGTCTCTGAAATCGCTCGAAACGCCCGAAATGCCCGCCACGCCGCATTTTTTATTGAGATATGTAACGATCTCCGCGTGGCTCATGCCCTTTTTGCGCGCCAAAAACTCCACGGCGGAGGGATCGACGTCCCCCGAACGGGTGCCCATCATCACGCCCGCCAGCGGGGTGAAGCCCATGGACGTATCCATGCACTTGCCGCCCTTGACCGCCGAGATGGAAGAACCGTTGCCGAGGTGGCAGGTTACCACTTTGAAATTCTCATCCCCCTCTCTGCCGAGGTATTTCGCCGCTTCCTGCGAAACAAATTTATGCGACGTGCCGTGCGCACCGTACCGACGCACGCCGTATGCCTTGTAATCCTCATAAGCAATGCCGTAAAGGTATGCCTCGGGCGGCATGGTCTGGTGGAAGGAAGTGTCAAAGACGAGCACCATGGGCGTCTTCGGCATGACCTGCATGCAGGCGCGCAGCCCCGTCGCCGCGGCGGGGTTGTGCAGGGGCGCCAACTCAAAGGTCTTTTCTTCAAGCGTCTTTAAGGCCTCTTCGTTCACCAGGACGGAATGTTTGAAATATTCCCCGCTGGCAACGACGCGGTGCCCGACGGCGGAGATCTCGTCCATGTGCGCGATGACCCCGATCCCCTCGTCCTGCAAGGCGCGCAGAACGAGTTCGATGGCGACCTTGTGGTCGGGAATGTCCTGTTCATATACCTTTTCCTGCCCGTTGCCCTTGGCTTTGAGCAGCGAACCGGCAAGCCCGATGCGTTCGCAGCCGCCCTTGGCGAGCACGCCCTCGGTGTCCATGTCGATGAGTTGATATTTCAAAGAAGAACTGCCGGCGTTTACGACTAAAATTTTCATGTTGCGTTTCTCCCCTTTCGGATGATTTTTCCTTTATTTTGCCTGCAACGCGGTGATGGCGACCGTCGCCACGATGTCCTCGGTGCAGCAGCCGCGCGAGAGGTCGTTGAGCGGCTTGGCAAAGCCCTGACAGATGGGACCGAACGCCATGAACCCGCCCAGACGCTCGGCGATTTTATAGCCGATGTTGCCCGCGTTGATGTCGGGGAAGATGAGGACGTTGGCATGTCCCGCCACGGAGGAGGAAGGCGCTTTGACCGCCGCCACTTTGGGCACGATGGCGGAATCGAACTGCAATTCGCCGTCCACTTTCAGCCCGGGCGCCCGCTCTTTGACGATTTCCACCGCCTGCTGCATCTTGGTTACGGTATCCTGATATTTCTTATCGTTGCCGCTGCCGTGCGAGGAGAAGGAAAGCATGGCGACGGCGGGATCGAGCCCGGCGATCGAACGGGCGGTCTCCGCCGAAGACATGGCGATCTCCGCGATCTCTTCCGCCGAAGGGCAGATGTTCAGGGCGCAGTCCCCGAACACGAGCGCGCCGTCGGGCGCAAAGGCGTTGCCCCCTTCCGGTGCCACCAGCACGAAACAACTGGAAACCAACTTGGTGCCGGGCGCGGTTTTGACGACCTGCAACCCGGGGCGCAGGGTGTTCGCCGTGGAATGGCAGGCGCCCGAAACATAACCGTCCACATCCCCGTTTTTGAGCATCAGCGCGCCGAACATCGTCCGGTCGTGCGCCTGACGCAGGGCTTCCTCTTCGGTCATCCCCTTCGCCTTTCTGAGTTCATACAGTATCTTTGCGTATTCTTCCGTCTTTTCGGACGTATCGGGATCGATGAGCGTAACCCCCGTCAGGTCGACGCCGGGCGCAACCTTTTCGCATTCGGCTTTGTTGCCGATGAGCACGATCTTGGCAATGCCCTCTGCGGTTACCCGCGCCGCCGCTTCCACCACCCGCTTGTCCTCGCCTTCGCAAAGGACGATGGTCCTGTGCGCCGCACGGGCGCGCTCTTTGATTTTGCTCAGTAAGTCTGCCATTTTCTCAAAATCCTCCTCATGTGTCCGCAAACACGGATATTTTTCTCTTTACTTGCAGGCAAAAGTATGCTATACTTTTCGCAAGGAATATTTAGGAATATTTCTATTATACTCTCCTTTTCCCGAATTGTAAAGTAATGTAAAGTAATTTGTATGAAAAAACACGATTCGCGACAACACAAGACCATCGGCGCGGTCATCTGCGAATACAACCCCTTTCACAACGGGCATCTTTGGCAGTTGAAAGAAATCCGCGCACGCGCGGGGTGCGATTTTCTGCTCTGCCTGATGAGCGGCAATTTCGTGCAGCGGGGGGAACCCGCCCTGCTCGATAAATACGACCGCGCCGAACACGCCGTGCGCGGCGGGGCGGACGGCGTGTTCGAACTGCCGCTGCCGTTTTCCGCGGCAAACGCCGAGACGTTTGCCGCAGGCGCCGTGCGCATCCTCGCCGCCCTGCCCGCCGTGAAAACGCTGGCATTCGGCTGCGAAGGCACGGGCGAGAAAGGTGCGCCGTCCGTAGAGGACATCCTCGCCGCCGCCCGCCTTTCCCTAAAAGAACCCCCCGCCTTCCGAAACACCCTGCGCGCGGCATTGGACGGGGGCGCCTCTTTCGCCCAAGCGCGCTTTTCGGCATTCAAAGCGGTCATGCCCCGCGCCGACGAACGCTTGTTCCGTTCGCCGAACAACATGCTCGCCATCGAATATGCCAAAGCCGCCCTGCGCCGCGGGGCGTCCTTCGGCTTGCTGCCGCTGCCGCGGACGGGCGCTGAAGACGCCGACGACGGACTGCACGAAAATTTCTCCTCCGCATCGGCGATAAGAAAAGCCATTTTAACGGGGGGCATGTCCGAAAAAATCAAGAAAAACGTGCCCGATTTTTCGTGGAAAAGTCTTGCCGCGGCAAACCAAAAAGCGGCGGAGCGCTGGGACGCCATGGAACACCATGCCCTGCTGCTCGCTTCCGCCGAACAAATCGCCGCCTGCCCCGACTGTTCCGAAGGGCTGGAAAACAGACTGCGGGGACTTGCCGAAGGGTGCCGCACGGTCAGACAGATCGTGCAGGAAGCGACGTCCAGGCGGTACACCGCGGCGCGCCTGCGGCGCATCCTGCTCGCCCTCACGCTCGGTTTTACCGCCGACGACGTGCAGACCTTCCTGCAAAGCCCGCCCTATCTCAACATCCTCGCGCTCAACGAACGCCGCGCGGACGAATTTTTGTCCCTGCTCGGCGAAAGCGGACTGTCCCTTCTCGTCCGCGGCAAGGACGCCGCCCTTCTCTCGGGAGAAGCGGCGCGGTGTCTGGCGCTCAACGAACGCGCCGACAAGGTCTACCGCGCCGTCTGCGGCAGACAGACCGCCCTCTGCGGCACCCGCTTTGTCAAGCCGCGGGAGGGCGGCGCATAATCTTTTGCGGAGCGGACATACTGCAAAGGATATGAAGGAAGGAAAAGAAAGGCAAACGGAAAAAGGCGCGCGGGGCTCTTTTGTCAAAAGAATGTTCGGACGGCTGCGGGCGCACGGCGCCACCTTTGCCGCATGGCTCTGTTTGCAGGCGGCGGCGCTCGCCGCCGCCCTGTTCTGTCTTTTCACGGGAAGGACCGAAACGATCGCGTTCTGCGCTCTGACCTCGCTCCTCTCTTTCCTGCCGTTTTTGCTCGAAGAAGCCTTCCGCGTGCGGCTGCCCGCGACGCTGGAAATCATCGTGCTCTCGTTCGTCTTCTGTTCGCAGATGCTGGGCGAGGGCGCCTCTTTTTACGTCAACGTGCCCTTCTGGGACAGCCTGCTGCACCTCGTCAACGGATTTTTATGCGCCGCCGTCGGATTTGCCCTCGTCGACATCCTCAACCGCCGCCGCAGCCGCCCCGCGCTCTCCCCCCTCTTTCTCACCGTCGTGGCGTTCTGTTTTTCCATGACCGTGGGCGTACTGTGGGAATTTTTCGAGTTTTTCATGGACAGCGTGTTCCGCCTGGACATGCAGAAAGACTTTCTCATCGACACGGTGCGCAGCGTGCTTTTAGACGAAACCCGACAAAACGTCGTCATCTCCGTCGAGCACATCGCAAAGACCGTATTGCTGGACGACGCGGGGGAAGTGCTGGCGGTGATCGAGGGCGGATTCCTCGACGTCGGCGTCATCGACACCATGAAGGACCTCATCCTCAACTTTCTGGGCGCGCTCGCCTTTTCGTTTATCGGGTATTTTTACGTCCTGCACCGCGGCAAAGGCAAATTTGCAAAGCAATTCATCCCCGCCGCGGAAAAGCCGCCGAAAGACGAACACAGCCGAAAACCGAAATAAAAAAATATCCGCCTGCCCGTCGCACGCGGATATTTTTTTCTGCTTTTCCCGCCCTTCCCGCCGGCGCCCCGACGGAAAAAGACAGATTTTTACTTTGCGTACCCGTTCGGATTCATGCTCTGCCACTTCCACTGGGACGCGCACATCTCCTCGATGCCGTATTTCGCCTCCCAGCCGAGTTCCTTTTTGGCTTTTTCGGCGGACGCATAACAGGCGGCGACGTCGCCGCTGCGGCGGGGCGCGATGTGATAGGGCAATTTTTTGCCGCAAGCCTTTTCAAAGGCATGGATCATATCGAGCACGCTGTACCCCCTGCCCGTGCCGAGATTATAGATATACACCCCGCTCCCGGTGAGTTTGTCGAGCGCGGCGACGTGCCCGCGCGCGAGGTCGACGACGTGGATGTAATCGCGCACCCCCGTTCCGTCGGGCGTGGGGTAATCGTCCCCGAATACGCCGATCTCTTTGAGTTTGCCGCTCGCCACCTGCGCGACGTAGGGCATGAGGTTGTTCGGGATGCCGTTGGGATCCTCGCCGATGAGCCCGCTCTCGTGCGCGCCGACGGGATTGAAATAGCGCAGCAGCACGACCTGCCATGCATTGTCCGCCCGATAGATATCCTGCAAAATACGTTCCTGCATGAGTTTGGTCGAGCCGTAAGGATTGGTCGTCGAAAGGCGGCAGTTTTCATCGAGCGGCAGGCGCTCGGGCTCGCCGTATACCGTGGCGGACGAACTGAAAACGATGCTCTTAACGCCGTGCGCCCCCATCACTTCCAGAAGATTCAGCGTGCCGCCGATGTTGTTGCGATAGTACAAAAGCGGTTTTTTGCAACTCTCGCCCACGGCTTTGAGCCCCGCGAAGTGAATGACGCCGTCGAAGTCGTTTTCGGAAAATATCTCTTCGAGTGCCGCCTTGTCGCAGATGTCCGCTTTGTAGAATTTTACGGGCATGCCCGTTATCTTTTCCACCCGTTTCAGGCTTTCGGGAGAGGAATTGCTCAGGTTGTCGAGCACGACGACGCCGTAGCCCGCCTGCTGCAATTCGACGACCGTATGACTGCCGATGAACCCCGCACCGCCCGTAACGAGAATGTTTTTCTTGCGATCCATAAAACTTTTCTCCTTGCTGTCGTTACCGAAAGTATACCCCTTTCGGCTGCATTTGTCAAGGAACGGCACGCCGTTTTTTTTATTCCACCGTAACGCTTTTGGCGAGATGGCGCGGTCTGTCGGGATCGAGCCCGCGGCAGACGGCGGCATGGTAGGCGAGAAGTTGCAGCGGCACCTGCGTCAGGAGCGGATAATATCTCTGCGGGCAGGCGGGCAGGGACAGGACCTGATCCGCGGGGATATCGTCAAACGGCGTTACCGCGACGACGAACGCGCCCCGCGCGCGGACTTCGCTGATCGAAGTTTTCATCTTCTCTTTGAGTTCTTTCTGCGTTGCCACGGCGACGACGGCGGTATTGCCGTCCATGAGGGCGATGCTGCCGTGTTTGAGTTCCCCCGCCGCATAGCCCGCGCCCGGCAGATAGGACACCTCGCGCAGTTTCAAGCTGCCTTCAAGTGCGGAAGGATGATCGGCGCCGCGCCCGATGAAATAGACCCCCTGCGCCCCCGTCAGTTTTGCCGCCAACGGGCGGATCTCTCCTTCGCGGGAAAGCAATTTCCGGTGCGCCGCGGCAAATTTTTGCAGATATGCCGCTTTCTGCCCGCGCAAAAAGGCGTAAAAAGCATAGAAAAAGGCAAGTTGCGCGGCATAGGTCTTGGTCGCCGCCACCCCGACTTCCACCCCCGCGCCCGTCAGAAAACAATGATCGGCAAGCCGGGAAAGAGAGGAATGTCCCGCATTGGTCAGCGCCGCCAGCCGCGCGCCGTATTTTTTGGCGAGCCGTCCCGCCGCGAGCGTATCCGCCGTTTCGCCGCTCTGACTGACCGCCAACACGAGGGAACATCTGTCCAGAAGGGGACGGCGGCAGCAGAATTCGCTGGCAAGTTCGGCGCGGACGGGAACGCGCAGCCCCTCTTCCAGCAGCCGCGCGCCCGTCAGGGCGCTGTGATAGGCAGTGCCGCACCCGACGAGAAAGACGCGGGAAAATCCGTCTGCGCAAAGACGGCGCGCCGCGCCTTCGTCAAAGGACGCCGCCGTGCGCACGACCGCCGCCCCTTCCTCTTCGATCTCCTTGCGCATAAAATGCGCATACCCGCCCTTGTCGCAGACCGACGCGCGGAGCGTGTTGGGCGCAAAGACGCAGGGCAGACGGGCGAGGGAAAAGGAATAGAGTTCCGCCCCCGCAGGCGTTAAAAGGGCAATGCGGGAGTCGGCGAGCACGCAGATCTCCCCGCACCCGCCCAACGCGGGAACGTCGCTTGCGGCAAGCACCCCGTCCGCCGCGCGACCGAGGATGAGCGGGCTCTTTTGGCGCACGCAGACAACGGCATCGGGAAAGTCCGTGCAGAGAATGCACAGCGCAAAAGACCCGCGCAGTTTTCCAACCGTCCGCCCGACCGCATCCAACAGGTCCCCCCGATAGGACGCGGCGAGCAGATGTGCCACCGTTTCACTGTCCGTATCCGAAGAAAAGGAATGCCCCATGTCCGAAAGTTCCGCCTTTAAGGCGGCATAATTTTCGATGATTCCGTTGTGCGCGACGGCAAACTTTCCGCAGACATGGGGGTGCGCATTTTTATCTTCCGCGCCGCCATGGGTCGCCCATCTCGTGTGTCCGATGCCGCACGTCCCCGCAAGGGCGCGGGCGTCGGCGATGGCGCAGACCCTGCCCGCCCGCTTGATGCAATCCAGCCGCCAGCCGTTGAGCACGGCGATGCCCGCCGAATCATACCCCCTGTATTCCAGGCGGGTCAGCCCGTCATACAGCACTTTCGCCGCCTGCCTTCTGCCCGTATACGCAATGATCCCGCACATGCTCTCACCCCTCCCCGCTTTGCCCGCCGCCTGCGGCGGCGTTCTCCCCCGCACGCGCCGCCGCAAGCACGCACTCTTTCAGTTCGCCCGCCGCGCGGCGGCAGGCGGCGGCGTCCTCCCCTTCGCAGAAGATGCGCACGGCGTTTTCCGTTCCGGAAGGGCGCAGGACGATGCGGAACTTCCCCTCCCGCCGCAATTGCCGCACCTTATTTTGCACCGACGGCGCGCCCGCCGCGCTTTTATCAAACAGAGGGACGTTGAGAAGCACCTGCGGCAGGGGCGCATAGCCGCGCACGAGTTCGGAGAGGCGCTTCTTTTCCCCGAGCATGATCTCCATGACCTTGACCGCCGTCAGAATGCCGTCCCCCGTGGTGGCATATTTCCCGTAAATGATGTGCCCCGACGGCTCCCCGCCGAGCGCGGCGCCGACCTGCCGCATCCGTTCCCGCACATACATATCCCCCACTTTCGTCCGTTCGCACGCGATGCCGTGCGCCGCCAGCGCCCGTTCCAGCCCGCTG
>CALVZM010000043.1 GCA_944372515.1 uncultured Clostridia bacterium | reverse complement strand
CCATCGCGTTGCAACTGTTGATGAGCACGATGACTTTTTCAAACTCTTCCTTGGCAAGCGCGAGCAGATCTTCTTCGTTGGTCGTCAGTTCCAAAGGCTCGGTGTTGCCCTGTCCTTCGGGAACCGTTCCGGGCAGATAGTCGCTCGATTCGGACCCCGGACGTCCGAGCACGACGATCGCCGCGTCGCCGTATTCCGTGAAGGAGGTGCCCGCCGCCGCTTCGAGGGAAGCCCTGGCGGGCTCGTCGATCCCGCCGTCTCTTGGAACGCGGTCGTTATACGTCTTGCCCGCCGTCTCGTTGTATGTATCGTAGAAAGAGATGGTCGTGGGGTTCAGATCGTAATTGGCGCCTTCAAACTCGAAATCATCCATGCCGGCGGTAAACGCCGTCGCCCATTTATCCGCATTCTGCCAATCGGTGGAATTGCGGGAGAGCGCGTCTTCGAGCGTGATCATCGGACCCTGCACTTTCACGCCCATGCCCGAACCGAGCAGCGGGATGTGCGAACGCAGACCGAGAAGCGTAACTTTGGTCTTGTCCGACGCCGAAGAAGTGAGGGGCAGAGCGCCGTTGTTTTTGAGCAACACGGTGCCCTCCGCGCCTTCCTGGTGCCCGATGTCGATGGCTGCCTGAATGATGGCTTTGGAGTTGCCCGTGCCGTCGGCATTCAGGTATTTTTCATCGGGTTTGTAAGTGGAATACAGCGTGCCGTCGTCTTCGGACACCAGAAGTTCGCTTCGGGTGTTGAAAAAATCGTCGACGTTGGTGCGGAACTGCTCCAAGACGAGCGACACGATTACGGCAAAAGCGAGCAGGAACGCAAACAGGTAGGTGAGCCCGTGCCATAATGACTTTTTGAGAAACATCACTTGTCCTCCTAAAAAATTTTTTTCCCTTCTCCGAATGATTTTTTGATGATTTTGCCGCTCTTTTTCATTATAAAATGAAAATATTAAACAAAATCAGAAAAAAGCGTTCTTTGAAATCGGTACTTGTATTATACCACCCCCCCCCCGCCTGTCAATTGCATTTCTTGTTTATTTGCATTGCATTTCTTCCATAATTTGCGGTTTACGACAAAAAATCGACAGGTTACGCCGATTTTTCCGAAAAAAACACCCCGCAGCCTCGAAAAAATGAAAGATGTTAAAATGAAAGAAAATAACAAAAATCACAAACAAGCGCGACGATTTGCAAAAATGCTTTTTTCCCCTTTCATTCGCTTGACTTTCGGCTGGCGACGTACTAAAATATAAAAAGTTCACAAAGTGAACCAATTGCATGACCCGAAGGAAAAAAATCGGGCGCGCAGGGAGAGGCGGGAGAATGAACGAAGAAGAAAAGCAGGCGGACGGAGCGGAAGAGGCACTCGTTCTGGCGTGGGTGAAACTTTCCGCGGTCATCAAGAACAACCGCATCACCGAAGGGCTGATGTACAACGAAGCCATCGTCATGCTGCTCGTATATAATGAATACAGGCGCACGGGCGAGGCGCTGCCCCTTGCGGAGATCATTGCGCAGACGCGGATGCTCAAATCGCTTGCCAACCGCACGGTCAGTGCGCTGGAAGAGAAGGGGCTGGCAAAGCGGGTGTGCGACCCGCGCGACAAGCGCGCCGTGTCGGTGATGCTCGTGCCCGAGCGCATCGATGAATTCCTGCGGGTGCACCGCCGTTCCCTCGCCCTCGCGCGGGCGGTGCGCGAAGAGATCGGAGAAGAGGATGCGCGCGCGTTCCTGCGCCTCGCCGCCGTCATCGGCGACGGGAACATCCTTTCAAAAATAAAAAAAGAGGAGTATAAACAAGAACAATGACTGCAACCAAGACCAAACGCCGCGGCAAAACGTGGCTGAAAATCCTCGCGATCGTGCTGGCGGTGCTGGTGATTCTCATCTGCGCGCTGATCACGACGGTATCTGTCGTGTGGGGCAACGAGATCGCCACCGCCGTCAGTCTCAAACAGATCCGCGCCCGCAACGACGCGCACGAAGACGGGTCCGTGTATACCATGACCGTGAAAGGCGGGTTCTATTTCGATGAATTCATCGAACAGGGCGGCGCCGAGAGCGACAGCGAACTCATTTCCTTCATCACCGATCACATCACCAAGGGGCTCATCGACATGGGGCTCACCACGTCCGACATCGCCTGTTCCGCCTTCACGGCGCAGACCGAGGACGGCGACAGGGTGTTCGGGCGCAACTATGACTTTTCCAAGACCAATACCTGCATCGTCTATACCGACGCGGGCAACGGCAGGCACGCCACCGTTTCCACGGTCGATTTGCAATTCCTCGGCATTGACGGGGATAAGGACGTGGAAGGGCTGATGGACAGGGTAACCTGCCTCGCCGCCCCCTTTGCGCCCCTCGACGGCATGAACGATGCGGGCGTGAGTTGCGGCATCTTCATGAGCTATCAGGGCGAAGAGACCGTTCCCACCGACGTCAAGACCGATAAACCCGACCTGACTTCCACCACCATGCTGCGGCTCATCCTCGACTATGCGGACAGCGTGGAAGAAGCCGTATCGCTCGTCGAAAAGTACGACCTGCACGACTCCGCAGATACCTCTTTCCACTACATGATCGCCGACGCGAGCGGCAAGAGCGCCATCCTCGAATGGACGAACGGCACCGACCTCACCGACAACGACGGGAGCAAGCGCACCCTGAAAGTCATCTATAACGACGACGACGCGCACATCGGCGAGCGCGAGGGCAGCGCCGATTATCAGTGGATCACCAACTTCATTTTACAGCCCGGCTATTACGAGAGCGACGAGCAGAAACCGGGCGTGGACAGATATGACCATATCTATGAACAACTCAGCGTCAATGACGGCGTTATCAAGGACATGGATGCCGCCATGGACATTCTCGCTTCCGTCGGCAGAAGGGATTGGAACAACGACGACAGCAATTCCATCACCGTGCACAGCGTCGTGTATAACCTGACCGACAAGACGGCGATCTGGATCCCCAACGAGCATTACGACGACCCTTCCGCCCGCGTTGAGATCAAACTGTAAACCCGAAACCCGACAATATTGCCGACAGGACAAAGCCGCATATGGCTGACGGCTTTGTCATTCCCTACCTGCCCGCGCCGAAAGAGTTTTCTTTCGGCGCGGTTTTTTTCTCCCGATCCCGCGGCAAAAAAATCGGAGCGGCGGCTGCGCAAAGCAGCCGCCGCTCCGTTGTTCTTTCTTTATTTCACAAAGTTGTCCTTTCTTTCACAAACCGGAAGATTCCCCGCCGCCGACAAACGGCGCCCGCATTCATTCGACGCCGTATTCCCTGCGGTAGGCATACATGGCGGGCAGATATTCCTTTCCCGCAATGACGCCCTCTTCGATGGCGGCGATGATGTCCGCCATCGTTACGATGGAATACACCTTGACGCCGAACTCCCGATATACTTCCTGCACGGCGGAAAGCCCGCTCTCCAATCCCTTTTCCATGCGGTCAACGGAGATGACCATGCCCGCGATCTCCACATTTGCCGCGCCTTTGAGTTTGGGCAACATCTCCCGCAGCGCCTTGCCGCTGGTCATGACGTCCTCGACGAGAATGACCTTCTCGC
The DNA here is from genome assembly GCA_944372515.1 of uncultured Clostridia bacterium. GTDB lineage: Bacteria > Bacillota > Clostridia > Christensenellales > Borkfalkiaceae > RGIG4074. Next base: position 415 of record CALVZM010000043.1, on the reverse strand, counting down.
CGTCCGTGAGTTGTTTTCCGACGAACATGCCCCCTTCGCCGTGATCCTTGACCTCTTTGCGGTCAAAACAGTAATTGAGATCCCTGCCGTGTTTTTCGGCGAGCGCCACGGCGGTCGTGGCGGCGAGCGGAATGCCCTTATACGCAGGCCCGACGAGCGTTTCGCCCTCGATGCCGTTTTCGACGATGCAACGCGCATAATACTCTCCGAGTCGGGCGAGTTGACTGCCCGTCTTATAGTTGCCCGTATTGATGAAATAGGGCGCCTTTCTGCCGCTTTTGAGGGTAAACTCCCCGAACCGCAGCACAGCGTTATCCACCATAAAGCGGATGAATTCCTGTTTGTAGGTCATTTGTATCTCTCCTTTTCGATTTTTTTTGCAACGTTACAGGCAAGGCTGCGCCTTACCGAACAC
>CALVZM010000042.1 GCA_944372515.1 uncultured Clostridia bacterium | reverse complement strand
AAGCGCGCCTTCTCCTTTTCCGACCGCGAAACGGAGATTGCCGTCATGCTCTATGAGGGTTTCACCAACCGCCAGATCGCTTCGGCACTCAAACTGACGGACGGTACGGCGCGCAATTATATTTCCGCACTCTATGAAAAGATCGGGGCGGAAAACCGCGCGGATGCCATCCGCAAACTGCGCGAAAGCCTGTCCTGAGCCTGTTGCGGCGGGTCAAACGAAGGGACGAAAAAAAAGAGAATGGGAAAAAAGGGAAGATCGGGGAAGGGAACGCCTGCAAAAGAGGCGGATTTTTCAGACCGCGGGAGCGTGGAAGTGGTAAGGAGGAAAAATGTATAAAACACGGACATGGGCGGCGGTAAAACCGCGATTGCTCCGCGTCGGCAGGAGAAGAAGGAACGGCATATGGCTCGGCAAAAAGCCCGCCGCCGTCTATGCCGCCGTGTGCGCACGCTTGCGGGAAGGACGTGGCGAGGAGCGGCACTTTTCCGACGGCGTCAATTTTTATAAACTCGTCTGGCTCTACGTCCTGGGTGGGTTCATCGGCTTTTGCGTGGAAGTGGTCTGGTGCTATCACATCTATCATCGGATCGAATGGCATTCCGCCATGGCGTTTACCCCTTTCAACCCCATTTACGGCGCGGGGTGCGTCGTTCTGTACCTCACCTTGCGCAAGGCAAAGCCGCGCCACCTCATCCCGGTGTTTTTCGTCGCGGCGCTGGCGGGAACGCTCATCGAACTGATCTGTTCCTATTTGCAGGAGACGCTTTTTCATTCCTATTCCTGGGATTATCGCCATCTGCCCTATAATTTCGAGGGGCGCATCTGCCTGGGCATGACGCTCGGATGGGGCGCGCTCGGCGTGGCATGGGTGCTCTTTCTCTGTCCCTTGTTGGAAGGGATCATCGCCCGCATTCCGCAGAAGACGGGGAAGAGGGTCGCCGCGGCATTGGCGGCGGTCATCGCCGTCGACGCCGTCATCACCGTTGCGGCAATGCTCCGCTGGGCCGCCCGCCGCGCGGGCGGCGCGCCCGCTACCTTCATCGGCGCTTTGCTCGATTATTTCTTCCCCGACGCCCGCATGAATTTCCTGTTTCCCCGCATCAAATTTTTCAAATGAGGGCGCCGCACGCGGCAAAAAGCCGCAAAAAACGCGCCGCAAGCACGGGTCCGGTCCTTTGCCGGACCTTTTTTCCGCCCTTTTTCCGGCGTTTGACGCAAGAAAGAAGAAAACCGCTCGAAAACGTTGTACTTTTCCGAAAAAGTATGGTATAATGGAAAAGAAGAAAATTTATTATATATTATATATATAATAAAAACGCAACGGAGCGGAAGAACGGCAGGTGTACTTTGTTTTTCGGCAGGGCACGGACGCCGCCGCGGGGAAGGGAGAAAGGTGCCGTCCGCCGTTGTTTTTCTCGTAAAGACACAGGGAGGTCAGAGATACAATGTCTGAGAAAGTGGAACACCAATACGGCGCGGAGCAAATCCAGGTCCTGGACGGGCTCGAACACATCCGCAAACGCCCCGGCATGTACATCAGTTCGACGGACGAAAAGGGGCTGCACCATCTCGTGCACGAGGTGGTGGACAACTCCATCGACGAAGCGTTGGCGGGGTACTGCACGCAGATCGACGTCGTCATCAACGGAGACGGCAGTTGTACGGTAACGGACAACGGCCGCGGCATCCCCACGGGCATTCATCCCAAAGAGGGGATCTCCACGCTCGAAGTCGTGTTCACCAAGGTCAACGCGGGCGGTAAATTCGGCGGCGATTCCGGCTATAAGGTCTCTTCGGGACTGCACGGCGTGGGCGTCAAGGCGGTCAACGCGCTCTCCGAATGGCTGGAAGCCGAGGTCCGCCAGAACGGGCACGTCTATAAACAGGTCTATAACCGCGGCGTCAAGCAGCGGGACGTGCAGATCGTCGGCGACACCGACAAGACGGGCACCCGCGTTACCTTCATGCCCGATGCCGACATCTTTGAAACCACCGAATTCAAATACGATATGCTCAAAGCCCGCCTCAAAGAACTTGCCTATCTCAACAAGGGGCTGACCATTACCCTCGAAGACAAGCGGGAAGGCAAGGAGCGCAAAGATTCCTTCTGCTTTGAAGGGGGCATCCGCTCCCTCGTGGAGGAACTCAACGCGGGCAAGGATACGCTCTTTCCGCAGCCCGTCTATTTTGAAGAGAGCGAAGGGGAAAGCGTTTGCGAGGTCGCCATTCAGTATAACGAAGGATACAGCGAGATCATCTATTCGTATGCCAACAACGTCAACACCGTGGACGGCGGCACGCACGTCGAGGGGCTCAAATTGGCGCTGACCAAGGTCATCAACGATTACGGGCACCGCCTCAACCTCCTCAAAGAGAGCGAGCGTCTGACGGGCGAGGACGTGCGCGAGGGTATCACGGCGGTCGTGTCCGTCAAACTCATCAACGCGCAGTTTGAATCGCAGACCAAGGACAAACTCAACAACAGTTCCATCCGTTCCTTCGTGTCCCGCTGCGCGACCGAACACCTCAATACCTTTTTGGAAGAGAATCCGACGGTGGCGCGCGAACTTGTCCTGCGCTGCATCACGGCGCAGAAAGCGCGCGACGCGGCGCGCAATGCCCGCGAACTGACCCGCCGCAAAGGGGTGCTGGAAAGCGCGACGCTGCCCGGCAAACTTGCCGACTGCTCCGACCGCCGCCCCGAACTCTGCGAGATCTACATCGTCGAGGGCGACTCGGCGGGCGGGACGGCAAAACAGGGACGGGACAGGCGCTTTCAGGCGATCCTGCCGCTGAGGGGCAAGATATTGAACGTGGAAAAGGTCAGGATGAACCGCGTGCTCGAAAACGAGGAGATCAAAGCCATGATCACGGCGTTCGGCTGCGGCATTCTGGACGACTTTGACGAGAGCAAACTGCGCTATGACCGCATCATCTCCATGACGGATGCCGACGTCGACGGCGCGCACATCCGCATATTGTTCCTGACCTTCCTCTTCCGCTACATGCGCCCGCTCATCGAGCACGGACACGTCTATTCCGCCGTGCCTCCCCTTTATAAGGCGAGCCTGAAAGGGGAACCGGACGTCTATCTCTATTCGGATGAAGAACAACTCCGTTTCATCGAAGCGCACCGGGAGAAAGCCAAACAAATCGAATTCCAGCGCTACAAAGGTTTGGGCGAAATGAGCAAGGAACAGTTGTGGGACACGACCATGAGCCCCGCGACGAGGACGCTGCGCCGCGTATCCATGTCCGACGCGGTGGAAGCGGACAAGATGTTCTCCCTGCTCATGGGCGAAAATCCCGAACTGCGGCGGCAGTTCATCACCGAAAACGCGGGCATGGTCGATAAGAACGACACATACGGAGGGATGTAAAGATGGCAAAGAACGAAACCAGCCAGGAATTGACCGAGGAATTCAAAAAGACGCTCGCCATGACGCGGGTGCTGGACATCGAAGTCGATCACGAACTGAAAAAGTCCTTCATGGAATATGCCATGGCGGTCAACAAATCCCGCGCCATTCCCGACGTGCGCGACGGGCTCAAACCCGTGCACCGCAGGATTTTATACTCCATGAGCGAAATGGGGCTCTACAACGACAAGGCATACCGCAAATGCGCGCGTATCGTCGGCGACGTGCTCGGTAAATATCACCCGCACGGCGACAGTTCGGTCTATGACGCCCTGGTGCGCCTTGCGCAGGATTTTTCCATCAATTTCCCGCTTGTGGACGGACACGGCAACTTCGGCTCGGTGGACGGCGATCCTCCCGCCGCCATGCGTTACACCGAGGCGCGTCTTTCCAAATTGGCGGCGGAGATGCTGCGCGATCTCGACAAGGAGACGGTGGACTTTCTGCCCAACTTCGACGGCACGGAAGAGGAACCGTTCGTGCTGCCTTCGCGCTATCCCAACCTGCTCGTCAACGGTTCGGACGGCATCGCCGTGGGCATGGCGACCAACATCCCGCCCCACAACCTCGCGGAGGTCATTGACGGCACCATCGCCATGATAGACAATCCCGAGATCGGCGTGGGTGAACTCATGGAATACATCCCCGCGCCCGATTTCCCGACGGGCGGCATCATCATGGGCAGGAGCGGCATCCGCAAGGCGTACCGCACGGGGCAGGGTAGCCTCGTCATCCGCTCCAAGTGCGAGATCGAGGAATATCAGTCGGGCAACACCACCCGTTCGCGCATCGTCGTAACGGAGATCCCTTATCAGGTCAACAAAGCGGCGCTCATCAAGACGATCGCGGACATGGTCAAGGACAAACGGCTCGAAGGCATTTCGGACATCCGCGAGGAGTCCGACCGCGCGGGCATGCGCATCGTCATCGAGATCAAGAAGGACGCAAGCGCGCAGGTCGTGCTCAATTCCCTCTATAAGCATACCAACCTGCAAGTTTCGGACGGCATCAACCTTCTGGCGCTCGTGGGCAAGGGCACCGAGCCGAAAGTGCTCAACCTGCGCGAGATCCTCTCCGAATATATCGACCATCAGAAGGAAGTCATCGTGCGCCGCACCCGCTTCGACCTCAACAAGGCGGAGGAGCGCGCGCACATTATGGAAGGGCTGGTGCTCGCCCTCGCCAACGTGGACGAAGTGGTGGACATCATCAAAAAATCCGCCGACAAGAACGACGCCAACCGCCGTTTGTGCGCCGCTTTCGAGTTGGACGAAAAGCAGGCGAACGCCATTCTGGAAATGCGTTTGCAGCGCTTGACTTCCCTCGAAGTGGAAAAATTGCAGGACGAACTCACCGCCCTGCGCAATACCATTGCCGACCTCAAAGATATCCTCGCGCACGAAAGCCGCGTGCTGGACATCATAAAAGGCGACCTGGCGGACATCAAAAACCGCTATCCTTCCCCCCGCAAGACGGAGATCTCGGCGGGAGAGAGCGACATTGAGGACGAAGACCTCATCCCCGTCGAGGACGTGGTCATCTCCCTCACGCACAGCGGCTATGCCAAGCGCCTGCCCGTAACCGAATACAAGGCGCAAAACCGCGGCGGCGTGGGCATCACGGGACACAAGCCCAAGGAAGAGGATTTTGTGGAGAATATGTTCGTCTGCTCCACGCACGATCACATCCTGCTCTTCTCGGATAAGGGCAAGGTCTACCACATCAAGGGCTACATGATCCCCGAGGCGGCAAAGACGGCGCGCGGGCGTGCGCTCGTCAACATCGTGCAGATCGAACAGGACGAAAAGATCGTCTGCATGCTTCCCGTGCAGGAAGGCAGGGAAAAATTCATTGCGTTCGCCACCAAGAACGGGCTCATCAAAAAGACGCCCGTGGAAGAGTTCATGCGCATCAACCGCAACGGCAAGATCGCCATTAAAATGGTCGAGGGAGACGCCCTCATTTCGGTCATGGGTACCTCGGGTGAGGACGAACTCATCGTCGCTTCCCGCGCGGGCAAGTGCATCCGCTTCTCCGAAGAGGACGTGCGGGCAATGGGCCGCGACACGCAGGGCGTGCGGGCGATGAACCTCGCCGCGGACGATGCGTTGGTGGATATGCTGGTCGTCGACAAGACCAAGGACGTGCTCACGATCACCTCGCTCGGCTACGGCAAGCGCACCGATGTGGAGGAATACCGCCTGCAAGGGCGTGCGGGCAAGGGCATCAAGGCGGGCATCTTCAACGAAAAGACGGGCACGCTCGTCAATTTGAAGTTGGTGTCCGATGCCGATGACGTCATGCTCATCACGGCGGCGGGCATCATCATGCGCATGCATGCCGACGCCATTTCCAAGATCGGCAGGAACACGCGCGGCGTGCGCGTGATGCGCGTGCGCGACAGCGAGATCGCCACGATCGCCGTAACCGAACGGGATGAGGAAGCCGAAACGGTCCTGCCCGAAGAGAGCGCGCCTTCCCCCGAAGATCTGGCGGCGGACGCAGCGGAATCTTTGGATGAAGAATGATTTTTCCTGCGGGCATGCCCGTGAGAAAGGACAAAAATCAAAAAACGGGACGCATACGGTGCGTCCCGTTTTTCAATGGCTGTCTTGAAAGCGCCGCGCCTTATTGCCGCGCGGCGCCCCCGCTGCAATCGCGCGATCAAAAATTTTGACAGGCGGCGGGCGTATGCCGATACCTTTCGGCTTTATTTGTCTGATGATTTCTTTCGGCGGACACGAATGCGGAAAAAATCTCCGTCAGTCGGTCAGACCGAGGATATAGGCGGGGTCGGCGTCGAGCGCGGCGCACAGATTGGCAAAGGTATCAAGCGCGGGCATTTTATCTCCCTTGATATAATGGGAAATGGTTTGTTGGCTCACGCCGATCCGCGCGCCGAGTTCGGCTTGGGACAGCGCGCTCTGCTCTAATTCTTCCGCAAGTCTTTGGTGTATTTTTTGCAGGCTGATCATCTTTTTTTCTCCTATGTTTTTAATATTACACCCTATGGGCGTAATATTCTTGACATACGCCCATAGGGCGTGATATGATATTGGAGAACGGACGGTATATAAACAAAGGAGATGAAAAATATGGAAAAAAAGGGAAAGTGCTATTGTTGCCGCGAATATCGGGTCTATTACATCAAGGGCGCCCGCAATTTTATCCGGCAGAACGTGGGCTATTGCGCCTTGCAACGCCTGCCCGTGGACGCGGACGACGGCTGCGCCGATTGGCAGAGGGGAAAGGGTCGCTGCGCCGCGGCGCGGCTTGACGACGGCTTGCGCACGCTGCGGGAAGCGGAAGAGAATCTTGCCGTGCTGCGGCAGATGTTTCGGGAGATGCTCGAAGAGGAAGAGGCGGGCATTTCCGAAAATTGACAAAAAAAATTTTTTCCTTTTTCCCTTCAAACGCTTTGCGTTTTCGCGATAGCAGAGTATAATAAGGCAAGGCGGCGCGGAAGGCGCCGCACCCTGTCTTAAAAAATTTTTCACGGGAGAACGTCATGGTTGATTTCGGTTCCTATCAGACAAAAAAAGAACTGGATAACCTCATCCGCGATTTCAAAAACTTCAACACCGCCTTCCGCTTCGTGGCGCTCGGCGTTTACATTGCCTTTCTCGTTTATTGCATGATCGCGGGCATGGGGTATCTCTGGATTCATATTTTCCTTTTGGCGATCACGCTTTTGTATACGGCGTTTGCCGTCGTTTGCACCGTGCGCGCGGCAAAGGGGTATGATACGCCCTGGGACAAGCGCGCGGCGAAAATTTATCATTGGGCGAAATTTGCCGCCGTGGCGGTTTCGGCGGGGCTGTCCGTCGCGGGCATCCTCACCGCCGTTTCCCATCCCACCGCGCCAAGCATCCTGCTCGCCGTTCTCTTGCCCGTCTGCCTCGTGCTGCAACTCCTTTTCGACATCGCCATCGTCTGGATCACGGCGCGCGTGCACCGCTTTCAGGCGGCGATCGAGCAGGACATGGAGGCGTTGAAAAGGGATCTTTTGAAGATCGCGCTCGGCTTTGTCAAGGACGCCGTGTTCAAGAAGAAAGAGGAGCGGCGCAAGCGTTCTCCCTTGGAGGAAGAAGAGGAAGGGGAGAGCCCGATCGCGGGGAGCGACGACCCCTCTTCCGTCCGCGCAATGAAAAAGATCACGGGGAGCGCTTTGCGGCGCGAAAACGTCTTTGTCCGTGCCTTCAAGTCGTTCTTCGGCGCAAAGAGGGCAAAGGAAGAAAAACAGCCGCCCGCCGCGCCTTCCGCCGACGAGGGGGAAGCCGATGCGGAGAGCCGTCCGTAACGCCGCCCTTCCCGCCGTGCCTTAAAAACAGGGGGGAAATGAGAAATTCAAAATAATCCGTTGAATATTTTTCCGCCTCTTGACAAAAGGTGAAAAATGTATTATGATATAGGTAACGATAAGAAGGGGCGGTAGCCAAAGGTCGGCGGCGCTCTTTCGGTATTTTTGAAAAGAAGGAGGAATTTTCACAATGAAAAGCATCGTAAACTCGATGAACGGGCTGCCCTGGATTTTGAAACTCATTCTCTGCATCCCCGGTCTCGACATTTTCTGGTCGGTCGGCCGCGTCATCAACGGGCTCGCAAAGGGAAGCATCCTTTGGACGGTCATCGGTATCCTGACCATCATTCCGGGCGCCGCGTTCATGTGGATCGTCGACATCATTCTCGTCATTCTGCGCGGCAAGGCTTTCGCCATGACCTGATGCCCGTCGGCGGAAAAAACGGAAAAAATCTTGCATTGCGGGAAGCGTCTTTGTTGTGTTTCCCGCAATTTTCATAAAAAGAACCGCCCTGCGGCAGTCGCCGCGGGGCGGGAAATTTTTTTTGAGGTCCGAAAAAAGCCGTTTAGCCCTCGTTTGCGCTGCCGCCTGTCGCTTTGTCCGCCTGCGGCACGCTTGCGGCATCCTCTTTTGCCGCCGTTTGCAGGGCATGTTCCCGTTCCGCTTCCGTCGCGGCGCACGCTGCGGCCGCCGCGTTTTCGGCTGCCGGGGCGGCGGAGATGCCGGGATACGTCTTATCCAGCGCCCGTTCGATGGCGCTGAAAATCATTTGCAGCCCCTCGGCAACGGGGAACGCCGTCTCCGTGGTGCAGATAACGAGCAGGATGCCCGTAAAGGAGAATCCGACCAATTTCCATTCGGAAAACAGAATGGTTGCGAGCGGGGGGATGCAGAAGACGGCGATGCACACGATTGCGCTGATCGCGCAGGTAACGCCGCGCAGCAGGTTGAAGGGACGGCACAGCCGCAGGAGCATCGCCACGCCGCCGAAGGTCATCGCTATGACCGCCAGCGCCTGGTATTCGAGCACGAAACTGCCGAACTGCACGATCGAGGCGATATAGACGGAGATGACGCAGAGCACGAGCGTCATTGCCGCGGGAATGGAATGGCAGAGGACGTAGGTGAAGTATTTGCCCCGAATGCGGTCGGTGTTGGGTTGGAGAGAGAGGATGACCGACGGGACGCCCGCGACCATCAGTTCAAAGAGGAGCAGGTTGTTGGTCTTGAACAGATACTGTATGTTCAGGCAGATGCAGATGGTCGCCATGATGGCGGTGAAGAGGGTCTTCATGATGTAGAGGGAGGAAGTCGCCTTGACGTTGTTGACCACCCGCCTGCCTTCAAAGACGACCTTGGGCATGTTGGCGAAATTGTTGTCTTGCAGGACGATGTTGCTCACGTTGCGCGCGGCTTCCGTGCCCGCGGCGACCGAAACGGCGCAGTCCGATTCCTTCATGGCGAGGATGTCGTTGACCCCGTCGCCCGTCATGGCAACGGTGTGCCCGCGCTTTTTGAGCGCGCGGACCAGAACGGCTTTCTGTTCGGGCGTAACGCGGCCGAATACGGTATATTCGGTTGCCGCCGCCTCGACTTCCGGATCGCTCAGCCCTTCCAGGGAGAGATATTTTTCGGCGTGTTCGACGCCCGCGCGGCGGGCGACTTCGGCAACGGTTACGGGATTATCGCCCGAGATGATCTTCACCTGCACGTCGTTTCGGCGGAACCAGGCGATGGTGTCCGCCGCGTCTTCGCGGATGTTGTCCGACAGGGAAATGAGGGCGACGGGGCGCAGGACGGAGGGGACCTTTTCGCCGCTGATCGCCGCCGAGGAGTGCGCCAGCACGAGCACGCGCAGTCCCTTTGCCGCGTTCTCCCGCACCAATTTTTCCACGCGCGAGGGCATGGGGCGCAGGACAAATTCCGGTGCGCCCAGGACATAGGTGCCTTCGTCCTGAAAGGACACTGCCGAAAGTTTCCGTTCGGAAGAGAAGGGCAGTATCTTTTTGGCGTGCAGCGTCGAGGCGTCGCCGAAGCGGTTATAGAGCGCGACGGAAGTCTGGTTGTTGTCCCCCAGCGCCGCGATCATGGAGGAGATGATCTCTTCCACGGGACGGGAGGAATAGTTGTTGAGCACGGAGAGTTCTTCCACCTGCATCCTGCCGTCGGTGATCGTGCCCGTTTTGTCCAGGCACAGCACGTCGACGCGCGCGAGCATTTCCAGGGAATACATGTCGTTGACGAGGGTATGATGGCGGGACAGGCGGATGATGCCCATGGACATGGCGATGGAGATGAGCAGGAGCATGCCCGAGGGGATCATGCCGATGATGACGGCACAGGTCGTCTGAATGGTCTCGGGCAGGGCGGCAAGAGATTCGGGTTTGTTGATCCAGAAGATGCCGATGGCGATGAGCAGCATGAGCGGCGCGATGATGCCGACGAACATGTTGGTCGAGTTGCGGATCTCCGAATGCGGGCGTTTGTATTTTTTTGCCTTTGCCGTGAGGTTGTTGACATAGGTCTCCCGCCCGACGGTGATGACGCGGACGCGGCATTTGCCGCTGACCACGAAGGAGCCAGCGAGGAGTTTGTCGCCCGCATCCTTGTGCACGGCGACCGATTCGCCCGTTAAGAGGGATTCGTTGACGTGTGCCGTTCCGTCGAGCAGAACGCAGTCCGCGGGGATCTGCTGTCCCGTCTCCAAAAGAAGGATGTCGTCCGCCACGATCTCCCGCGCGGGGATGGTGCGCACCGTGCCGCCGCGGATGACTTTTGCCGTGGGGGAAGTGATGAGGCTCAGTTTATCGATACGGCGTTTGGCAAGGATTTCCAGGATGATGCTCCAACCGATGTTGACGGAAAAGATGAGCGCAAAGGCGAATTGAGAGATGCCGGCGCCCGAATAGATGAGCAGGACGGCAACGATGGCGGCGAGCAGGTTGAAGAAGGTCAGAAGATTGCCGAGGATGATGCTCAGATAGGAGCGGGAATATTTTTTTTGCGAGTCGTTGACGAGGAACTGCGAAAAACGGGTCCGGACCTGTTCATCGCTCAGCCCTCGGTCGGGATCGGGCATAAAGTGCTCGAAAGTGCCTTCCTGCGGGATGCGGGCATATTTGATCCGCCTCAATATCCGCCGTTTGAAGGCTTCGTCCTCTTTGGGTTGCACCGTTTTGTCCGCCGGCACGCTCGTTTCGTCTGCGGGCGGGGTTTGTTCTTTTTTCATTTTTATTCTCCGAAAATAGGATCTTTGGTGAAAGAACGAGGCGTTTTTCAGCCTGTTTCCTCTCTATTATATCATAAAGTTTTCTCATTTACAACAAAATTCGGAAAATGGTTTGCGGAAATCATTGCAATTCTTGCCCGCAAGTAGTATACTTGAAAGGTAAACGTAACGAAAAATCCGAAACGAGGACAAACGTATGATAGACATCAATCTGATCCGCAACGATCCCGAAAAAGTGCGGGAGAACATCCGCAAAAAATTTCAGGACAGAAAACTGCCGTTGGTGGACGAAGTTCTTGCGCTCGACGAAAAGAAGCGCGCCTTGCAGACCGAAGGGGACGCGCTGCGCGCCGCCCGCAACACCCTCTCCCGCCAAATCGGCGCCCTGATGAAGGAAAAAAAGACGGAAGAAGCCGAAAAAGTCAAGGCGCAGGTCGCCCAAAACGCCGCCCGCCTTGCCGAAATCGAAAAGGAACAGCCCGCCGTCGAGGCGCGGCTCAAAACCTGCATGATGTCCATCCCCAACATCATCGCGCCCGACGTGCCCGTCGGCAGGGACGACAGCGAAAACGTCGAACTCAAACGCTTCGGCGAGCCGACGGTGCCCGATTTCGACATCCCTTATCACGTCGATATCCTCGAATCCTTTGACGGCATCGACATCGAATCGGCGCGCCGCGTCGCGGGACAGGGCTTTTACTACCTCACTGGCGACATCGCCCGCCTGCATTCCGCCGTGCTGACCTATGCCCGCGATTTCATGATCGACAAGGGCTTTACCTACGTCATCCCGCCCTACATGATCCACGGCAACGTCGTTTCGGGCGTCATGTCCTTTGAAGAGATGGACGGCATGATGTATAAGATCGAAGGGGAGGATCTCTACCTCATCGGCACGTCCGAACATTCCATGATCGGGCGGTTCATGGGGCAGACACTCGACGGGGACAAACTGCCTTTGACTCTCACCAGTTATTCCCCCTGTTTCCGCAAGGAGAAGGGGGCGCACGGCATCGAAGAGCGGGGCATCTACCGCATCCATCAGTTTGAAAAGCAGGAGATGATCGTCGTCTGCCGTCCCGAAGAGTCGGACGAATGGTATGAAAAACTCTGGTCGTATACGGTGGAACTTTTCCGCTCCATGGAGATCCCCGTGCGGCAACTCGGCTGCTGCTCGGGCGACCTTGCCGACCTCAAATACAAGAGTTGCGACGTGGAGGCGTGGAGCCCCCGGCAAAAGAAATATTTCGAGGTCGGGTCCTGTTCCAACCTGACCGACGCGCAGGCGCGCAGGCTCGGCATCCGTTATAAGGACAAGGACGGCAAAAACAAGTTTGCGCACACCCTCAACAACACCGTGGTCGCGCCCCCCCGCATGCTCATCGCCTTTATGGAGAACCATTTGCAGGCGGACGGCAGTCTGACCATTCCCGCGGTGTTACAGCCCTATATGGGCGGCAAGAGCGTCCTTTTGCCGACGCGCAAGAAGTAAAAGCCGATGGCGGAAAGAAAGGAAAACGCGGCTTTCGCCGCTCAGTATCTTTTTTTCGACATAGAATGCGCATGCGTGTTCAAGGACACGGCAAAGATCTGCGCGTTCGGCTATTGCCTGACGGATGAAAATTTCAACATTCTCGAAAAAGAGGATGTGCTCATCAACCCGAAGGGGAAATTTCATCTGACCGACCGCAAGGGGCGCGCGGGGATCGTTCTGCCCTATGATTACGAGGACTTTAAAAAATATCCCGCCTTCCCCAAAGTCTATGACCGTCTGCGTGCGCTTTTAGAAGACGAAAACCGCCTTGTTTTCGGGCATGCTACCTGCAACGACGTCAAATATCTGAATTTGGAAACCGCCCGTTTTCACCTGCCCGCTTTTCGTTTCCGCTTCTATGACACGCAACTCATCTATATGACGCGGCTGGGTTCGTTCTCGCGGCAATACGGTTTGGAGACCATCACGCAGGATCTGAACGTGGAATTTACGCCCCACCGCGCCGCGGACGATGCCTATGCCACCATGCGCGTCGCGCAGGCGATGTGCGCGGCGGAAGGGCTGGCATTGCCGCAACTGCTCGAAAAATACGCCGTTTTGCCCGGGTATACGGCAAAGGGGCGGACGGTGAACGGTTCTTCCCTGGCGATAAAGGCGCATGCGGAAGAGGTGCGCCGCGCGCGGGAAGAGCGGGAGCGGGCGCATGCGGAATTTTGCCGTTATGTGGAGAAAAACAGACCCAAAAAACGCTCTCCCGCCGTCAGATACGGGGCATGGCGGGACAAAGTTTTCTGTTTTTCGCGTGCCATCGAAAACGATCTTTCCGTATCCGAGCGCTACGTCTCGGAAATTTACAGCCGCGGCGGCATGTATTCCTTCCGTCCCGACCGCTGCACGGTCTATGTGCGCGCGGAGAGCGACGAGGGCAAGCGCCTGCAAGACGCGCGTGCCGCGCGGGCGGAGATCGTCGAAGCGGCGGAATTTGCCGCCCGTTTTGAGGAGGCTTTGGTATGATGAATGCGGACATGCCCGCCTTGCCCGAGGCGTTTCTGGCGAGAATGCGCGCCGCGCTGGGCGAAGAGGCGTTTGCCGCATTCCTGCAAAGTTATGCCCGTCCCGTGTGCCGTGGCATACGGGTGAACACCCTGAAAATTTCCCGGGAGGAATTTGAAAAAATTTCTCCCTTTGTCTTGTTGCCCGTTCCCTGGGAAGAGAACGGGTTTTACCTTTCTGCCGACAAGGCGGGGCGGCATCCCTATCATTTTGCGGGGCTGTATTACTCGCAGGAGCCTTCCGCCATGTCCGTCGTGCCGGCGCTCGGCGTGCAGCCTGGCGAGCGCGTGCTGGACCTTTGCGCCGCCCCGGGCGGCAAGAGCACGCAGATTGCGGCGGCGCTCAAAGGGGAGGGAATTTTGGTCTGCAACGAGGTCGTTCCCGCCCGTGCCCGCATTTTGGTGCAGAATCTCGAACGGCTGGGCGTGAAAAACGCCGTGGCGCTGAACGCCGACCCCCGTCGGCTCGCGCCGCTCTTTTGCGGGTATTTCGACAAGATCCTCGTCGATGCGCCCTGTTCGGGGGAGGGGATGTTCCGCAAGAACGAGCGGGAAGCCCTTGAAAATTGGAGTGAGGAAAACGTCCGCCTCTGTGCCGCGCGGCAGCGCGTCATTTTGGGCTTTGCTGCGGAGATGCTTCGCCCGGGCGGGCGGATGGTCTATTCCACCTGCACGTTTGCTCTCGCCGAGGATGAGGAACAGGCGGCGGCGTTCGTGCGGGAGCACCCCGATTTCCGCCTGATCGGAATGCGCAAACTCCTGCCGCACGAAACGGAAGGGGAAGGGCATTTTTACGCCGTGTTTGAAAGGACGGGCGATCGGTCGGGCGCGGCGGGCGGCATTCCCGCGGAGCGCTCCAATCTTTCTGCCGCCGCGGGAAAGGCGTTTGAAAAATTCTGCGCGGAAAACCTGCGGCAGACGCCGCAGGGGACCCTCTTTTGTGCGGGGGAAGGGCTGTATCTGCTGCCTGCGGGCTGTTTTTGCCTGCGCGGTTTGCCCGTCCTGCGCGCGGGCGTGCGTGCGGGAGAATTGCGCAAAGATAGATTTGAGCCCGCCCATGCCCTCGCCGTCAGCCTGCGGGCGTCCGATTTTCTCCGCACGGTCGATCTGCGCGCCGAGGCGCCCGAAACCGAAAAATACCTGCGCGGCGAAACGCTGTCTTGCGGCGGGGAGAACGGCTGGTGCGGCGTGCTCGCGGACGGCTATCCCCTCGGCTGGGGCAAGTGCACGGGCGGCACGCTGAAAAATCATTTTCCCAAGGGATTGCGGCTCGTGAAATGACGAAAAAGAGGAAAAGTCCCCCGAAAGAAATGTGGGGGACTTTTCGTTTGGGATAAAAAAACTCCGAACGGCAGGGGACTGCCGCGCGGAGTTTTTTGTTTTATCGGGGCAGGCACGCCTGCGTCCTTATTTAATCGTTATAAGGATTTTCCTCTTCGCCGGAGGATGCATCGCCGCCTTTTCCTGCCTCTTCTTCGTCCTCTTCGGTTTGCAGGTTAAGTTTGCGGATATAGCGCGCCCTTCTGGAATCATAGCGGTTGTTCTTCTTGGCGGAAGCCTTTTTGTCGATCCTCGCGACCAGTTTGACCACCAGCATGATGATGAGCACCAGGATGAGCACGATCGCCAGGATGATGGAGGAGAGCATCAGCCAGAAGTCGGGGTCTTCCCACCAATTGTCCGTGCTTTCTTCTTCGTCCGTTTCCAGCCCCTCTTCCGCTTCCACGTTCTGATGGAGCGCGTTATAGTTGAGGAACATCGAATAGACGGTCTCGCCGCCAACGGGCGTCTCGAAATAGAGATAGGTCAGTTCTTCGCCGTTGTCCGACTGCACATACGATTCATAGGGATCGCCGAGATTGTTCTCGTCCAGCGTGTTGTCGAAACGGCGGTATGCCGCGTCGTCGTAGAAGGTGTAGGCGTAATATTGCGCGTTTTCATAGGTCTGTCCGGCTTTTTCGCCCTCGGCATAGACCAGCCTGCCCGTTTCCTTGTCCTCTTCAAGACGGACGGTCTCGCTCAGGCGGGAATCGGTGTAGCCGTTTTCATCGGTCATCTTGTCGATGGCTTCGGAAAGCAGCCCGTCGTAACTGTCGGTCAACGCATCCGAACTGCATTCGTCAAAGGCGACGAAACTGCCGGCGGGGTTCTTGACGCTGCCGTCGCGGGAGCCGGAGAACACTTCGAGGCGATAGGGGAAGGAATCGCCGCCCGTGTGGATGTAGAATCGCACGGTGATCCATTTTCCCGCAACGCCGTCCTGCGTTCCGTCCACGACGATGCAGGCATCCGTCTCCGCCGTGTTGGTCAAAACGACGCCTTCGCCAAGGTCGGACTGCTGCACGCCCAGCGTTTCAAGGTAGCCCTCGGAGATGTAGCGGGCATATTCTGCGGTGAAACTCTTGCTTCCCGTTCCGACGCTTACCTGCGCTTCGCTGAAATCTTTGACCTGCGTGCCGTATTCACCCGTGATCGGGTCGCGGTAAGCATAATACTTTCCGTCGGCGGCGTTGTAGTAGAACGCCACGCCGTCGTCGTAATAGTCGTCGGAGTAATCATAGGAGATCTGCGGCTCGCCGTCCGAATCGGTCTTGGCGATCAGGTTGCCGTCCTCGTCCTTTTCATAATTCGAAAGGTTGGCGTAATAGGCGGTGTCGTCGGCGTCCATGCTGTTGCGGAAGAGCCCGTTGTCGGCGCGGGTGAACGCGACGTCGCGCAGGGCGTTGAAGCCGTCCCCTTCGGGATCGCTCTTGACGACGTTGCCTTCATCGTCGTACCAATAGGTTACGTTTGCCGTCGTGATGTTCGCGGTGTTGCCGTAGCCCGCAAAGAGGTCGGACGTGTCGACGAGATAGATATAGGCTTTGGCTCCCTCGCTCACCATAACGCGCACGGAAACGGTCGAGTAACCGTTGGCGCTGAGGTTGGCGGATTTGCCGAGGTAACCGTAGGACTGTTCGACCACGTTGGAGATGAGCAGCGGCTGCGTCGAAGTGCCGAAGATCGTGCTCCACCAATCCCCGCCGATGGCGGCAAGGGCATCGGTAACGGTGGAGTGCTCCGCGCCCGTGTAGGCGTCGATGAGGTTGTGCAGCCAGCCGCCGTCCGTCGCTTCGGCTTCATACCCGCCCACATAGTTGCGGTTGATGAGCCCGGCGTTTTCGTTGGCGTTGGTGGCGCTGTCCGCGCTGCCGCTTGTATCGTTGCCGACCCAGAGGCTGCCGCCGTTCACGCCCGTATATTCGGAAGGATTGGCGGGCGCCGTCTCGATCTTCTGTTCGTCGGTGGTGCTGACGGAGTCGAATCCGTCGCCGTCGGCATCTCTGCCCACGAGGGAAACGCTCGTGCTCTGCGCCGCCGTGCCGGCATAGTTGTCGTATTCCGCCTTGGTCATGGAGAAGAATTCAAAGCCGGTGAATGCCGCATAGCCTTCGCTGTAACTTGCCTTGGTCGTACCCGTGATGGTCGTGGGACCGTAGGAGAACTCCAAGCGGAAGGATTTTTCGGTCAGCGTGTCGTTGCCGATGAAGAGGAAGCACTGCACCCATCCGTCAAAAATATCTTCCTGCCCGTCGAGGTCGGTGGTGGCGATGGTCGTGGTGTTGTAGGGACCGAGCGCCGTCGCCGTCGTTTCGTCATATACGTTGACGGTCGCGCCCGTAAAGCCGGAAGTGTCGGAAGTCTTCACCCAGAAGGAGATCATCATGTACTCTTCGGATTGCAGGGTGAAGAGATCGCCCGTCGCATCCATTTTTGCGGTGTAAGCGGCGCCGTGCGCGCTCAGCAGGAAGAGTACGTCCTGATCTTCTGCAAAGGGATATTTTTCTCTGTCGAAATCTTTGTCCCAGACGGAGGCGAGGTAGTTGTTGTCCGCCGCCTGTCCGTTGAGTTCGTTAAAGGAGAAGAGACCCGTGAGGTCGCTGTCTTGGGAAATGCCCAGACCGTTATAGTTGGAAGTGGTGTAATCGACGCCGTTGACGCGGGTGGCGGTGAGCCCGAAATTCACGTCCGTGTCCGCAAGGCTGCCCAGGCTGTTGAATGCGTCGTTGTTCAGGTTGAGGGCATAGACGGTCTTGCTCGTGCCTCCCGCATAGTCCGTATCCTTGTCGGTGCGGAACACTTTTTCATCGGCGGTGGAGCGCATGTCGCACGCCGTGGCGTTCGCCGCCGCCGTTTGGTTGTCATAGTCGTCGTTGGAGATGGTCTGAACTTCCACGTCGTCGAAGAAGGCATAGCCCTGCACGTATTCAAAGGCGTCCTTGCTGCCGCCCTGTCCGAGTCCGAGTTCGACGGTGAAGGTGCTCGACGCGAAGGAGCAGGCCTGGATGTAGACGGTGTACTGTACCCAGCCGTTGTTTTCGGTAACGCCCTTGGTGTCGATGTTCTTGATCTGCATCTGGTCGAGGGTCTGTCCGCCGACGGTGTGGGTGATGCAGATGTTGGCGCCGCGATTGCCGCTCACGTCGTCCCCCTTGTCATATTTCAAATCGGCGGTCTTGACCCATACGGACAGTTTCGCCGACGTGTTGGCGGTGAGGCTGACCGAAGAAGAAGCGGTGTAGCGCTGCGCCGTGCCGTACTTGTCCGAGGAGCGGTAGTTGTGGATCATGAGCACGCCCGTTTCGGCGTCCTCCTGCTCGGAAGATTCCGCGCCGCTGTGCGTGCCGGGGTTGGCGGTTTCGGGGATGTCTTCCGCCGTGATTTCATAGTTATAGTCGGCGTAACGCTCGAAATCGCCGATGGAGATATCGTCGTCCTCGGTGTTGTTGTGTTCGTCGATGGCGTCTTCGAGCGCGTCATAGAAATGCAGGCGGTCATAGGTGGACATACCGTCCCAGATGCCGTTCACGCGGGTCATCCAGGCGTTGACGCTCTCGTTTTCGCCGCGTGCCCAGGAAGAGGTCTTTTCTTCCGTCAGGTCTTTCCAGAGATCGGAACGGACGTCGACGATGCCCGATTCGACGGAAGAGGCAGTGGCGGAATTGCCGTTCGCGTCCTGTCCGTTGCTGCGCGTCCAACTGTCGGGAGAGATGACGAGGTTCAGACGGTCGTCGTCCGTGTAATATTCGAAATCTCCGTTGGCGATGGTCGCCGTGTCCGTCTTTGTGGTCGACTGGTTGACGTTGGTGCCGGTCTCGTCCGTGCAAGCCGAAACAAAGCACAGAGAAAGGGACAACACCAACGCCGCCGCCAGGGCGAGGATGGATCTGCTTCTTTTGTTCTTGCTGAAAAATGCTGTCATATAACTACCTTCAAAAGATTTTTTATTTGAAAGAGGGTCCGTCTCCCGCGCGTCGATTTCAAAATAAAATATCGCGCGCGCACAAACCACGTTCTTATATTTTAATATAAAAACCGATTCTACGCAAGCAATTCAGGGTGATAAAAAGATGAAAAAGTAAAAATATTTTCGCAAACGGACGCACATGCCCCCGTTTTTTCCCTTTTTTTGCCTCTGTTCGGCGGGCAGGGCGCACCTTTTTCGCGCTTTTTGAAAAAGTGGCAGATTTTTTTCGGGCGGTATTGACAAGCGGGCAAAAGCATGGTAAAATAAATATGTGAG
Organism: uncultured Clostridia bacterium; assembly: GCA_944372515.1. Classification (GTDB taxonomy): domain Bacteria; phylum Bacillota; class Clostridia; order Christensenellales; family Borkfalkiaceae; genus RGIG4074. Next base: position 1,493 of record CALVZM010000042.1, on the reverse strand, counting down.
ATATATCCTCTTCGATCTGGACGGGACGCTCGTCGATTCTTCGGAAGGCATCGTCAGGTGCTTTTTGTATGCCTTTGCCCGCATGGGCGCGGCGGCGCCGCCTGAAAACAGGCTCCGCGACTGCATCGGTCCGCCCCTTCTCGATTCGTTTCTGCATTTTTTCGGCGGAAAAAGGGAAGCGGCGCTCTCCGCCGTGGCATTTTACCGGGAACGGTACGACAAGGAGGGCTGGAAGGAATGCCGGCTCTATCCGTCCGTTGCGGAGCGGCTCGCCGCCCTGCGCCGTGCGGGAAAGGTCCTCGGCGTTGCGACGAGCAAGCCGCAGCGCTTTGCCGAGCGCATCCTGCGCCGTTTTGCCGTATATGACGATTTTTCGGTCGTCGTGGGGAGCAAAGAGGACAATTCTTTCGACAAAAAGGGGGACATCATCCGCCTTGCCATGTCGCTTTTGCACGCCCCGCGGGAAGAAACGGTCATGCTCGGCGACCGCCGGCATGACGTCGAAGGCGCAAAGGAGAACGGCATTTTGTCCGTCGGCATACAAAGCGGGTTTGCCGCGCCCCGCGAATTGGAAGAGGCGGGCGCGGATCGCATCGCTCCCGATTTTTCCGCCGCCTGCGCGATCGCAGCGGACCTTATTTTTGTTCCGTCTGCCGCCGCTCCCTTTCGGGCGGAATGACAGAAATGATAAAAACGCAATGCGTTTTGCAAAAAAATGCAATATTTTTCTGTGCAAAGAGAAAAAATACGTGAAAAAATTTAAAAATTTGGCAATAATTTTGAAAATGGTATAGACAAAATACGAAAGATGTGATAAGATAGAGCGGAAAAAGCGGATACAGATGGATGTGATAAGGAGCCGTCCGGAAGACGCAAAACGCAAGCAGGGAAAATGTGTACGGTAAAAATAGTGGTATCAGCCAAATGAGGTGATTTTTGTGGAAAAAATAGGAATTGTGGATCTGGGCTCCAACTCGGCAAGACTGGTGGTCGTCAATCTGTTCGCGGACGGATATTTCATGGTCGCGGACGAACTCAAAGAGAGCGTTCGTCTCGGGCATGATATGGACCGCGACGGGTTTTTGAAGCCCCAGCGCATTGCCGAAACGATCAAAGCGCTGAAAATGTTCAAGCGTCTGTGCGATGCGCACAAGGTGTCCCGCATCATTGCGGTGGGCACCGCCGCCGTGCGCCGTGCGAAGAACCAGCGCTCCTTCCTCGACGAGATCCAGGCGACCTGCGGCATGAAGATCAACGTGCTTTCGCCCGAGGAAGAGGCGACGCTCGTCTATCGCGGCGTCATCAACTCCATGGACATCCCCCGCGGGATCATTTTGGAGATCGGCGGCGGCAGCACGAAGATCGTCTATTATAACCGCCGCAACATCCTCAATTACGAGGTGCTCCCCGTCGGTGCGGTAACTTTGACCGACCTCTTTTACGAAGAGGGGATGAAGCCCGAGGAATCGGCGGCGAAGATCGAGGAATTTTTC
>CALVZM010000041.1 GCA_944372515.1 uncultured Clostridia bacterium | reverse complement strand
AGGCACTTGGCGAGGTTGGCTCTCGCGCCGAAGAACTGCATGTCCTTGCCCACGCGCATGCAACTCACGCAGCAGGCGATGGCATAGTCGTCGCCCATTTCCACGCGCATCAGATCGTCCGATTCATACTGAATGGCGGAAGTGCGGATGGAGATGTCGGCGCAGAAGCGCTTGAAGGCGAGGGGGAGTTTCTTGGACCAGAGCACGGTCAGGTTGGGTTCGGGCGCGGGGCCGAGGTTGTCGAGGGTGTGCAGCACACGGAAGGAGTTTTTGGTAACCAGCGTCCTGCCGTCGATGCCCATACCGCCGATCGATTCGGTAACCCAGGTGGGGTCGCCCGAGAAGAGTTCGTTGTATTCCTTGATGCGCATGAAGCGGACCATTCTCAGTTTCATGATGAAGTGGTCCATCAGTTCCTGCGCTTCGGCTTCGGTGATGACGCCCTTTTTGAGGTCGCGTTCAATGTAGATGTCGAGGAAGGTGGAGTTTCTGCCGATGGACATGGCGGCGCCGTTCTGGTCCTTGACCGCGGCGAGATAGCCGAAGTAGAGGAATTGGATGGCTTCCTGTGCCGTCTTGGCGGGCTTGGAGATGTCGATGCCGTAACTTGCCGCCATTTCTTTGAGTTGTTTGAGCGCCTTGATCTGATCGGACAGTTCTTCCCTGGCGCGGATGCGTTCGGGGGTCATGTTGCCGTTGTTGGCAAGTTTGTCCGCCTCTTTTTGCTGGATGAGGTAGTCCACGCCGTACAGGGCGACCCGGCGATAGTCGCCGATGATCCTGCCTCTGCCGTAGGTATCGGGCAGACCGGTCAGGATGTGCGAAGTGCGCGCGCGGCGCATTTCGGGGGTATAGGCGTCATACACGCCGTCGTTGTGCGATTTGCGGTATTTGGTGAAGATCTCCTTGACTTTCGGGGAGAGTTGATAGCCGTACATGTTGAGCGCCTGTTCCGCCATGCGGATGCCGCCGAAAGGCATCAGGGCGCGCTTCAAGGGCTTGTCGGTCTGCAAACCGACGATTTTTTCGAGGGGCTTGTCGATGTAGCCCGCGGGGTGAGAGTTGATCTGCGAGATGATCTCGGTATCGGCGTCGAGCACGCCGCCGTTCTTGCGCTCCTGTTCCAGGAGTGCAAGCACTTCGCTCCAAAGTTTTTTGGTCGCGTCGGTGGGACCCGCCAGGAAGGAAGCGTCGCCTTCATAGGGGGTGTAGTTCTTCTGGATAAAGTCGCGGGTGTTGATTTCACCGTCTTCGCTCCATTTGCCCGGGGTAAAACCCTCCCATGCATCAAAATACATACTTTTTTCTCCTTATTATATGTTAAAAATTTTATTTTCCAATGGTATCGATAAAAGGCTTTTCCCGCAGGCATGCCCCGCGGTTTTTGCCGTTTAGTCTTTCTTTTCCTTTTTGTGCTCTTCCAATTTGGCGTCGATCCAGAGTTCCAGGATCTCTTCGGGCTGAAAGCCGTGGCAGCGGGCAAAAATCGCGCCGTTGTCCGTCAGGAGCACGGTGGGCACGCGGTCAACTTCCCAGCCGAGGACGAGGTCCTTGTTCTCTTCGTTGACTTCGACGTGCACGAGCCGGATGTCGTCCCGCGCCGAAATTACGGAGTGCAGCACGGGCATCAGAGATACGCAACTTGCGCATCCCTCTCCGCTCAGTTCCACGCAGCAGAGCCCCGCGAATTGTTTCTTTCTCTCTTCGGTCATGTCCGTCTTTTTGCTCCTTTCAGTTTTCCGCGCTAAATCCGGGCTGATAGCCCGCCCGCAGGATTTTTTTCGCGTTCTCCACGCGCGCGGGCGTCGGCGGTTCCACGCCCCGCAAGGGGTAGTCGTAGCCGAGTTTTTCATACTTCACGACGCCCATGGTGTGATAGGGCAGCACTTCCACCTTCTCCACCGTTTTGAGGGTGTCGAGGAAGCCGCGCAGCGCTTGCAGCCATTCGTCGCGGTCGGTTTTTTCGGGCACCAGAACGTGGCGTATCCACATCCTCTTGCCGCTGTCGCTTAAAAATTTCGCAAAGGCGAGAATGTTCTCGTTGCCGTGCCCCGTCAGTTTTTTGTGCTCCGCGGTATCGATGTGCTTGATGTCCAGAAGGATAAGGTCGGTAACGGCGAGCAGGGCGGCAAGGTCCTGCGGTCTCTGCGAGTCGAACAGTGCGCCCGAAGTGTCCAGACAGGTGTTGAGCCCCGCGCCTTTGACCCGCGTGAAGAGTTCGGTTACGAATTCCTTTTGCAGCAGCGGTTCTCCCCCGCTCACCGTGATGCCGCCGCCGCCCGAAAAATAGTTGCGGTATTTCAGCGCGCGGGCAGCCACCTCTTCGGCGGAATATTCCGTTCCGCCCGCCGTCCAGGTGTCGGGGTTGTGGCAGTACAGGCAGCGCAGGGGGCAGCCCTGCATGAACACGACGAACCGTATGCCCGGTCCGTCCACCGTCCCGAACGATTCAAATGAATGAATGTGCCCCGTCATGGTCTTTTTTCGCCTCCGTATGCCTTCGGCGGAGCCTTTTGCAAGACTTTCTTTTACAAAACCTCCGCCTTTGCAAGCCGTATTATATCACATCCCCCTTGCGTTGTCAACTTTCTGCGCGATGAAAATCAGTCTTAATAAAAAAATCCGCGCGCAAAACGCCGCCTTTGCGCGCGGCGCGGGCGCCGCGGACAAAGAGCGGGGTGCGATTTTCCCTCGATCGCCGCGCACGGCGCGGTCAATATTCCACGGACGATACGGCGCCCCCGCCGAGGCAGAGGTCGCCTCGGTAGAGGACGGCGAACTGTCCTTCGGTTACGGCGCGCTGCCGTTTTTCAAATTCAATGCGGACATGGGTGGGGTCTTTGACCGTTACGAAAACTTTCTGTTCTTCCTGGCGGTGGCGGAATCGGGCGTTGCAGGCAAAGCGCTTTTCCGCGGGCATGGCGGGGATCCAATTGAATCCCTCCGCCGTGCAGGCGGCGGAATACAGGGGGCTTTCGTCCCCGTGGGAGACGTATAAAATGTTGTGTTCGAGGTCCTTTTTGAGGACGAACCACCGCCCTTCTTCGCCCGGCACGCCGCCGAGCCCCAGCCCCCGCCGCTGTCCGAGGGTGTAATACATCAGCCCGATGTGCTCGCCCACTTCCTTTCCGTTTGTATCCACGATCTTCCCGGGCATGGCGGGCAGGTATTGTTGCAGGAACTTTCTGAAATTTCTTTCGCCGATGAAGCAGATACCCGTGGAGTCCTTCTTTTTCGCCGTGGCAAGGGAATATTGCCGTGCGATGGCGCGCACTTCGCTCTTTTGCAGGTCCTGCAAGGGGAACAGAACGCCGTCGAGTTGCTTTTGCGTGAGTTGATTCAAAAAATAGGTCTGGTCCTTGTCTTGGTCGGCGGCTTTGCGCAGGCAGATGCCTTCCGCCGTGCGGCGGGTGCCGCAGTAGTGCCCCGTGGCAATGCAGTCTCCGCCCAATTTTTCGGCGTATGCCTTGAAGGGGGCGAATTTGATCTCGCGGTTGCAAAGAACGTCGGGGTTGGGAGTGCGCCCCGCCTTATATTCCGCCAGGAAATAGGAAAAGACCCGCTCCATATATTCCTTTGCGAAGTTGACGGTGAAATAGGGGATGTCGAGCAGGGATGCCACCCGCCGCACGTCGGCATAGTCCTCTTCCGCCGTGCATGCGCCGTTTTCGCCCGTCTCTTCCCAATTGCGCATGAAGAGCCCGATGACGTTGTATCCCTGTTGTTTGAGGAGGAGCGCGGCGACCGAGGAATCGACCCCGCCGCTCATGCCCACCACGACCGTTTTTTTCTCCATAGAACCCCGTTCTCCCGATATTTTCCGAAAATATTATAACATAACTTTCAAAAAAGATAAAATATTTTTTGCAAATTTTTGAAAAAGGTGTTATAATAGAAGACGGTCGAAGGGAAACCGCCGTTTCTTTTTTTGCGGCGCGGCGGGTCTTTCGGCAAAGATGTATCCGTAGCTCAGTTGGATAGAGCAATAGCCTCCGACGCTATGTGTCGATGGTTCGAATCCATTCGGGTACACCAAGGAAGCGGCGGGCGCAGTTTGCGCCCGCTTTTTCTCCGTTTTTATTGACAAGCGGGCGCTTCCGTGTTACAATGGAGCGAAATCATACCCGAGAGAACAAAAATGTTATTCAAAAATTTCAAATTCGATCCGACGCCCCTCGTCTATGCGCTCTTCGCCGTGGTCGGCGGATTTTTGGAAGTCTTTACCTTTTTATTGCACGGCGGCGTTTTCTGCAACGCCCAGACGGGCAACGTGGTCATGCTCGTGCTGCACCTCGTGCACGGCGAAGGGGCGGCGGGACTGCGCTATCTCTATTCCATTCTCGCCTATATCTTCGGCATCCTTCTGACGGCGGTGCTGCCCGACCGTGCGGCAAAGAGTTTTCTGCCCGTGGCGGTCGCCGTTATGGAAATCGTCGCCTTCGTCTTGCTGGCGCTCCTTCCCGTCGGGGAATCCGATTGGTATATCTATGCGACCGTTTCCTTCCTCTGCGCGGTGCAGTACAACACCTTCACCAAACTGCACGGCAATGCCATGGCGACGACCTTCTGCACCAACAACATCCGCCAGATCTTTCTGCATCTCGTGCGCGGCGTGCGCGAAAGGGACGGCGCGGAATACCGCAAGAGCGGGGCATATCTTTTCATCGTGCTCTGCTTTGCCGCGGGGGCGGCGGTGGGCGTGTTCGCCGCCGAAGGGCTGGGAAGGTTCAGCCCGCTCGTCTGCGCCGCCTGTCTGCTGCCCGTGCTTGTCCTCTTCCTTGCCGACAGATTGCGCGGCAAAAGGCGTCCGCCCGCTTCTCCCGCGCAAGAAACGCCGTCCGCGGCGGACGGAAAGGGGGAAGGCGCGTGATTTTTCTTCTGCCCATGCCCGCATAAAGGCGATCGGACGGCTGGCACATTTTTTTCGGTGCGTCCGCCGTTTTTTTGTCGCTTTTTCGCGGGGAAAGCGAGGGAACGGGGGAGCGGTGCAAAAAAAGAGGGGGCGGGTTTCGCGGAATTTTGATATTTTTTATCCGTATCTTAAAAAAATATTCACAGTTTTCACATGAAGAAAATGTATAATGGGAATATAAAAAAGGGAAAAACAGAGCGTACCCGCAAAAAATTTTCCGCCGAACTTGCCAAAACGGGCGATACATGTTATAATGGAGATAAAAAACGGAGGAGCGGATATGGAATTGACTTATCGCAGAAAGAATATATATGAAGAGGCGGACGAGGCGCAACTGAGCCGCATCGAGGCTTTTGCGCAGCGGTACAAGGATTTTTTGAACTATGCCAAGACCGAACGGGATGCCGTGCGGCTCTCCGTCGCCATGGCGGAGCGCGCGGGCTACAAGCCGTATGCCTTCGGCGATCCCCTGTCGGCGGGCGACAAGCGGTATTACAACAACCGCGGCAAAAATCTCTTTTTGTTCACGGTGGGGGAGGACGACATCGAAAAGACGGGCATCCGCATCCTGGCGGCGCACATCGACTCCCCGCGCATTGACCTCAGACCCGTTCCGCTCTATGAAAAGGCGGGCGGCGCCTTCTTCAAAACGCACTATTACGGCGGGCTCAAAAAATATCAGTGGACCGCCATCCCCCTGGCACTGCACGGCGTCGTAACCCTCTTTGACGGCACGGTGAAAGAGATCGTCGTCGGGGAAGAGGCGTCCGATCCCGTCTTTTACATTTCCGACCTGCTGCCCCACCTGGCGCAAAAGCAAAACGAGCGCAAACTTTCCGTCGGCATCGAAGGAGAGGAATTGAACATCTGGGTCGGGGGCATGCCTGCAAAGAAGGCAAAAAAGAAGAGTGAAGAGGACGACGAGAAAGGCACAAAAGACGGGGTAAAAGAGGGCGTTTTGCGCATTCTGCGGCGCAAATACGGCATCCGCGAAGAGGACTTTCTGACCGCCGAACTGACCGCCGTGCCCGCCATGCCCGCGCGCGACGTGGGCTTTGACGGGGCATACATCGCGGCATACGGACACGACGACAAGGTGTGCGCGTTCCCTGCGCTCATGGCGCAACTCGAATACGAGGGCAAGGGCACGACCATGACCGTGCTCGCCGACAAGGAAGAGATCGGCAGCGAGGGCGTAACGGGCATGCAGTGCTCCCTGTTCACCGACCTTCTCGACGAGATCTGTGCGGCGCGGGGCAAGAACGTGCGCGCCGTGCGCGCGGCGTCCGAATGCCTCTCGGCGGACGTTACTTCGGCATACGACCCCACGTTTTCGGACGCCTTTGAAAAGAACAATGCGGCGGTCTGTTCGTGCGGGGTGGCGCTCATGAAATATACGGGCGCGCGGGGCAAGAGCGGCGCTTCGGACGCGAGTGCGGAGTTCATGGGCAAGATCGCCGCGCGGCTCAATGCCGCGGGCGTCATCTGGCAGACTTCCGAACTCGGCAAGGTCGATCTCGGCGGGGGCGGGACGGTTGCAAAATACATTGCGTCCAAGAACATCGACACCCTCGATGTCGGCACGCCCGTCATCTCCATGCATTCCCCGTACGAACTCATTTCCAAGGGCGATCTCCACCACACCTTCCTCGCCTTCCGCGCCTTCTTGCAGTGATCGGTTTTTACGGGCATGGTACAGTAAAAAAATGCATTCGGTCGGTTTTTTCCGATCGTTTCGGACGAAAAAACAAAGTAAAGAGGTAACATCGTTTTATGGAAAAGAAAAAAATAGCCGTGGGTGTTGTTTCGGCAGCGGTCGTGCTTGCGCTCGCGCTGTCCGTTGCCGCCGTCGTGCTTTCGGCAACGGGGCGGAACGGCAGGGACGGCGAGGGGTTCAACCTCTATTCCGTCTATCAGGAACTGACTGCCGCGGGAGAATTTTCGGGCACATATGCCGAATTCATCGCACAATATCTCAGTCCCGACTATACCTTTGAAACGGGCAGCGAAACGGGCATTTCCGTCAACGCTTCCCTTGCGAGCGTCGTCAGCATCCAAATGATGTGTCAATACAGCGGTGGCGGCGGTCCGTGGAGCAGCGGCGAAACGTACGATTTTTCCTCGGACGGCAGCGGCGTCATCTATTCATTGGATAAAGAGAACGGCGATGCCTACATCGTTACCAACTGCCACGTCATCTATCCTTCCTCTTCGATCACCTACGAGGGCATGTCCTACACCCGCGCGGGCGACCCGTCCTATACCGTTTGGCTCTACGGGCAGGAGGGGCTGCACTATGAGGCGGTAACGACCGGACCCGGGCAGCAGGAACTCCAACTCGTGCGCTCCGACCAGTATGCCGTTACATGTTCCCTCGTCGGCTATGTCATGAGCGAGGACCTGGCGGTGCTCAAAATCGAAGACAGCGACGTCTTGCGGGAAAGTTGCGCCGCGGCGGTAACGCTCGGCGATTCGGACGAAGTTGCCGTCGGGGACGAAGTGTTCCTCATCGGCAATTCTCTCGGCGAGGGCATTGCCGCAACGACGGGCATCATATCGGTGGAAAGCGAAACGGTGCCCCTCTCCAACGCCGAGGGGGACGAGACCTTGCAAATCCGCTCCATCCGCACGGACGCCGCGGCGAGCCCCGGCAATTCGGGCGGCGGCATGTTCGATAAATCGGGCAGGCTTCTGGGCATTCTCTATGCGGGCAGCAGCGACGAAGATTCCCAGAACATGAACGACGTTCTCCCTATCAACCGCGTGCGCGGGATCGTCGATTCCGTCATCGGCGCGGCGCAGGAGAGCGGCGGCGCGGTTACTTCGGTGCAGAAAGCCGTGCTCGGGGTTACCGTCTATGCCGCGACCACGACGCAGGTCTACGACGACGAGAACAACAAATTGCATACGCGGGAAGAGATCACGGTGTCCGAAGTGTCGCGCGGCAGTGCGGCGTCGGGCAAGTTGCAGGCAAACGACGTGCTCCTGTCGGCAACGCTCGATGGCGTTACGGTGGAAATGAATCATTCCTGGCAACTCGGCGAACTTTTGTGGCGGGTGCGGCAGGGCGATACGCTGTCGCTGCGCGTCGAACGCGGGGGCGAGACCGTGTCGGTGGATATCCCCTTCGACAGCAGCGGTTATTTCTCCGCCACGGACTGACGGCGGGCAGAGCGCCGCGCCTTTCCTTGCGGCAGACGGAAAAATGCAAAAAAGAGGGGTTGACAAGCGCCCTTCTTTTTTGTATAATAAAGGAATGACGGGACGTCGGCGGGAAAAACCTGCTTAAAAGCCGACAAAGCGCCCGTCTTTTCCCGCCCGTGCGGCGGGAGAAATTTACCGAAGAGGAGGCCTTTTCGTGAAGGTTACGATATTGTCCGCCGCGGAAGCGCGAAAGGGGTTTGCAAGAGGCAAAGGGCTGAGTGCGCTGATCCGCACGGGAGACAGGTGGCTTTTATACGGGTTCGGCGGCGACGACGCCGCATTGCGGAACATGGAAAAAGTGCACCTGTCCGCCGACATCGTCGATACGGCGTTTCTCGCTTCCGCCCTGCCCGGGGAAAGCGGGGGGATGCTCGCGTTCATGACCGCCAACCGCCGCGCCGCGCTCTATG
>CALVZM010000040.1 GCA_944372515.1 uncultured Clostridia bacterium | reverse complement strand
CCGCGCGGTTGTAGCGGAAGGTCGTTGCCCGTTCCCCTTCATAGACCGAGGTGATCGCCTTCTTTTCGCCGCCCGACGTGGTGATGTCGCCCCATTCCACGGCGATATAGTTTTCATAGCGGTCCATAACGGCGCACAGATCGCCGTTTTCGTTGAAGCAAAGAAACGTACCGCCGTCGTCCGTCAGGTATGCCACGGGCAGGGCGCGTTTCAATGCCTTTTGTTCTTCCAATTTGATCAGATATTCTTTGTAGAGTTCCTTGACCTGCGCGATCTTTTGCGTCCGCTTGTTGATGGTACTGTTCATACGGTCTTCGTAATACGGTATCCAATCCGCAGGCGCACCGACATAGCCGTTATCGCTCTCCGAATGATGGCGGTTTGCGTTGCGGCTCAGCATCCAACTGCAGAAATCCAGATATTCCTGAAAGGACATGATCGACGTGTCTTCATCCGCTTCCGCATCGGCGATAAACGCATCGAAAGAGTCCGTCGTGCTGTAATTCAGCGAGCCTTCAAATTCTCCGGAACGAGAGATCCGATGCAAATCACCGAGCGTGTCTTCGCAGGATTTTATATACTGCTCCAACTGTTTTTCTTCGTTTTCCCGCTGTTCTATGTACTGCCAATTTTTTCCGCCGTCCAGCCTCGTGAGCAGACGCATGCCCTCGTCGTTCCGCAATTCGCGCACGACGTCGTATGTCCCGCCCGCAGAACAGGTCAGTTTCCCGTCCGCCCCGACGGTAACAGCCGATTCCGACACGACGCAACGTTCGCCGTCTTTGACGTAATAGTATACCTCTTCAAAGAGGTGCTTTCTGCCTTTTGCGTCGGTATAGACGTAATCTTCGCCGCTCTTTTCCAATTTTTGGTGCAAATTCAGCCGCCAATCGGCGCCGCAGGCGAAGTCCGTCCGATTCTGTTTGTGCAAATGAGAAATGTGCAGCGGCAACGCACTGTTCCCCGCAGAAAGGTCGGGAAAAGTTACCGCGCATTCGCCCGTTACGACGTCCAGAACGCCCGTCGCGCCGCCGGACAGGGAAAGTTCCCTGTAAACGGGCTTGACGGCTTCTTCGTAATATTCCACGGTCAACTGCGGAAAAGGGGTGTACGGTCCCAAAGACAAATAACCGGAAGTTCCGCTTTCACCCGTGAAACTGACGCATACTTTCTCCGTTCTGCCCGACTCTTTCAGAAGTTCCGTGAGATCCAGCGTCAGCGGAGAGTTCCAATCCAACTGCCGATATTCCCCGTTTGCATAGCAATCGCCCCCGTACGGAGCATAGATCTCCAATTCCGCCGAGATCACATTGTGCAGCGATGCGTCCGCAAAATCGAGTTGATTGATGTCGATCGTCGCTTCCAATTTATAAGAACTGCTCACTTCAAAAATATACTCGGAAACGGAATTCAAATCGATCTCTTCCCAGGACGGCTCCGCACCGCCCGCAGACTGCCCCTGTTTCTTCTGATAATATCTGAATTCGAGCACGGGCGAATCGGACACAACGATCTGCGGATCGATCTTCACGGGGAACGCCCTGTCCGCCGCGTTCATCCACTGTTTATCCGCCGTAACTTTCAGTTTCAGGTTGCCGCCCGACTGCTCTTCCAACTCGTAACAGACCAGGTCGGACCGTTTTCCGTTTGCATCGTACATCATCGGCGCGGGAATATAAAACTTCACGTCCCCGCTCTCGCTGTCTTTCAATTGCACCCTCTTTCCGTCTTCCGAAAGACATATGGTCAGGTTTTCCGTTTCCATTCCGAAATCGTACTCATACGCCGCCGCTCTTTCTTGCACGATGATGTTTTCTTTCACCCTGTCGGAATCCACAATATATTGCAGATCGACATGCTCCCTTATGTTTTTCCATGCCACACGGCTCTCTTCTTTTGTGTTTTCTTCGCAGACAAACGCCGCGGCGCTCCCCGCGAGCGCATCTGGCGAGAACAGACGCACCTTATTGCCGCCCCTTTGCAGTTCCAGCAATTTTCCGTCCGCCGCCGTCTGAAAAAACCTCGTCTGAAATCTGTTTGCTTTCGTCTTCCAAGCGCCGTTTTCCTCTTCCAGACGGTTGTCCGTCTCGCGCCATTCCCCCGCGTCCGTCTTATAATGCCTCGCACGCCGACCGTATACCGCCGTTACCGTGCCGTCGTTCCCGACATAATGTTTGCCGCAAAGGGTCCGCCGCTTCGTATCTTCATACAAAAACCGCCTGTCGGGTGCCTTCGCGCCCTCCTTCTCGTCCGAAATCGCCTTCCGCCGTACATTCGCCCGTGCCGCGATCTCGGCAGCACACGCCGCTTTTTCGTTATTCTGGCTTTGCGCCGCTTTTTTCCCTAAAATTATTTTCATGATCTTTCTCCTTCGCTATATTTTTCTTTGTTTTCCTATCCGTCTGCACATGCACTTCACATCGGTCCGCCCTCCTTATTTCAAAACATTCGTTCCGATTTTATTATACGACAATATTTCCTTCCGACAATCGAACAGTGCCACATTTTTCATGCACGAAAAATGTGGCACTGTTTTGTGGAATGCATATCGCGCATGGCGCGTAATTTTTCATCTTCGGGCATAGTCCTCATCATCGGGCAGCGCGCAATTGCGCCGAAAAACTGCCCTGCCCGCCGAACTTGTTGCTTGCTGCCGCCATAACACAATTTTATGAGCACTTTCCCAAAGCGAGAGATTTTTTGACAAAAATCGCCATGACCGAAAAAACCTCTTTCCCTGACAGAAAATATCTGCGGGAAAGAGGTTGCATGCGCATCATTTCTATGAAATTGTAAATACGGTCCGAGAATTCGCCCGCACAGCGTTGGAGCCGACATCGGGTTCGGGAACGATCGCGCGGCTCTCGCTCTTCTGCCCGTTGACGGTTACGGACATCGAATCGGCAGATCCGATATCCTCACGCACGGCAGGCAAATCTTCCGTTTTACAAAGAATGGCTGCGCTTCAAAGCGTCCGTCCGCAGCGGAGCGCCTCGTCAATGCGGGAAACCAAGCCCCGACACCCCGCTTCGATGTCCCGGTATGCCGCGGCAAAATCGCGGGTATACCACGGATCGGCAATATCTTCGTCCCTGCCGGCAAAGGAGAGCAGAAGCGCCTGCTTCTCCTTGCTGCCGAACAGCCTGCTTACGGCGCGCAGGTTGCCCCTGTCCATGCACACGAACAGATCGTAAGCGGCAAAATCCTCCCTTTGCAGCACCCGCGCACGCTTGCCCGCACAGGAAAGAGCGTGTCTTTGCAGTTCCGCCGCGGCGGGGGGATAGACGGGATTGCCCTCTTCCTCGTCGCTCGTTCCCGCCGATGAAACAGAAACAACGCCACCCATGCCCGCATCTTCGAGCATTTTCCGACAAATAAATTCCGCCATGGGCGAACGACAGATATTGCCCAGACAAACAAACATAACGCGCAGCATCGGTTTCCTCTCCTTTTTCGTGTTCTTCCGCGGCTCCCCTTTCCTTGCAAGCGGAAAACGCGGACATGCCCGTTTGCAACACAAAGACCTTTCTCCCCGCGGTGCAGGGAGAAAGGTCTTTACCGTCTTCGTCAGATCATTCGTATTCTACGACGTCCACCCACTTTGAAAGCAGGGCACGGTCCTCTTTTTTGCCCTTGACCGACTCGCTGGCGGCGACGACGGGCAGCAGACGCTGGACATAGGTCTTTGCCGTGCCCGTTGCGGCGCAGAATTTTTCGAGATATTTCTCGGCAAAATCCTTTCTGCCCGCAAGGCAGAAGATGAGATAGGTCCGCGCCACGTCGCAACTTGCGTTGCCCTGGGTCGCGTGCGACCAGTCGATGATGAAGGCTTTGCCGTCCCCCGTGATGATGATGTTATCGGGATTGAAATCGCCGTGGCAAAGTTTGAGATGTTTGGGCATGGATTCGATGCGCATCTGCAATTCATACTTCACGGTGTCATTGAAATCGGTCTGCGCGATCTTGTTGAGCATCTTGTCTTTGAGCCGCGGGAGCAGCGGCACGCGCTTGGAATGCATCTCCACCTGCAAGGCGACCATGCGGTCGAGATATTCCTCCTCTTTCCCCGGCTCTTCCCGCATGAGTTGCGCAACGGTCTTGCCGTCGATGTAGTCCATGACGATCGCCCACTTGCCGCCGATCTTGGTAACTTCCCGGATCCCGGGAATGTTGAGGTCGGTCTCCTCGACGCGCGCCTGGTTGAGCGCTTCGTTGAGAATATTGGCTTTGGGGAAAGAATCGTCGAAAATTTTCACGATCTTGTCGCCCTCGACATACACTTCCTTATACCGGCTTTTATACAGCGTTTTTTTGTTCATGGTTTTATTCAGGTCCCCCTTATATTTTGCTGTTTCCATTATAACCCATCCCGCGGCAATTTTCAAGGGGTGTGCGGAAAATTTTTTCACTTTTTTCCAAATATTCACACAGCGTTGTAATATTTGCGCAATTTTTTCAATCAAAGTCCCTTTCGTTTGTAAAATTTTCCGTCCTCGCCTTTTTATTTCCGTATAAGGTTGACCGCAGCGGGATTTTATCGTATAATATTGGCATATACTGCTACAAGAGAAAAAAAGGATCGGCAAACGATATGGAACGGGAAAATTACGAGATCGCATTGATCGAATACAACAAAAAGACGTGGTGCAAGAGCGCCGTTTTGGGCTTTTTCATCGGGCTGGCGGTCATCGTGCCGGGCATCAGCGGCTCGACCATTGCCATCATTTTCAAACTTTACGACCAGTTTTTGTATGCCGTCGGCAACCTCTTCCGTCAATTCAAAAAGTGCTTTCTCTTTCTCCTGCCCATTGCCGTCGGCATGGTACTCGGCATTCTGCTGGGGTTCATCGCCGTGGAACAACTCCTCGCCCTTCTCCCCTTTGCCGTCATCGGACTGTTTGCGGGGCTGATGAGCGGTGCCTTCCCCGCCGTCAAGGATGAACTCAAAGGCGCACAGATGTCCTTTCACCGCATCGCACTGCTCATCGTCGGCGTCTGCATTCCCGTCGCCATCGGCGGCTTTTCCGTCGGCATGGGCAGCGGCAGTGCCGCGCAGAACGTCTTTGCCTCGATCGAATGGTGGCACATCCTGCTCTGCCTGCCCGTGGGATATGTCGTGGGCATCACGCAGATCGTACCCGGGCTGAGCGCTTCCGCCATTTTGCTCGCCATCGGCTGGTTTGCTTCCCTCGTGGACAGCGTCAGCCTGACCTTCTGGCAGCAAAACCCCATGATCTTCGCCGTATACGCCGCACTCGGCGTCGGATTTCTTCTGGGACTGTTCACCTTCTCGAAATTGCTGACTTACATCTTCGGCAAGGCACGCCACACGGCTTATTCCCTGATCGTCGGGCTTTCTCTCGGCTCGATCGTCTCCATGTTCTTCAACCCCGACGTGTTCGCCGTATATACGGAATGGGCGGAAAGCGGCGTGAACGTCGCCGACCTTGTAACGGGCATCGTGCTCTTCCTCCTCGGCGCAATCGCCTCTTATCTCCTGGTGCGCTATCAGCGCAAAAAGGACGCAGAACAAGCCCGGGCGGCGGAAGCGCACACGGCGGCGGAAAACGGCGAAAAAAAATCGTGAAAATTTTCCGAAACCCCTTGAAATGTTTCCCGATATGGAGTACAATAGAATCATCAGATCGCGATAAGGAGAAAAACAATGGCAAACAAAGGACAATTCGTATATTACAAGACGGCGAACGGATATATCAACTACCGCCTCAAAGCGTCCAACAAAGAGACGATCGCGGTGAGCGGCGGCACGGGATATTCCTCGCTCTCGGCGTGCAAAAAGGGCATTGAAAGCGTCAAAAAGAACGCGAACGCCCGCATCGAGGACCAGACCCTGCAAAAGAAGGAGGCCCTGCCTTGCCCGAAATTTGAACTGTATATGGACAAAGCGGGCAAATACCGCTATCGCCTGCTGGCAAGCAACGGCGAACTCATCTGCGTATGCGAAGAGGGCTATGCGACCAAGGACGGCTGCAAGCGCGGCATGCAGAGCCTTGCCAAATGGGCGGCGGATGCCGAAATCGTGCCGGAAGAGCCGTAAGCAAGCCACCATGCCCGAATATAACGGCAAAAAAGAAAAACGGGAAAGACGGGCTGCCGCCGTTAAACCGTTGGCTTGATTCAGGATGCAAGCGCATGTTGCC
>CALVZM010000039.1 GCA_944372515.1 uncultured Clostridia bacterium | reverse complement strand
GGACGCCCTCTTCTTTCAGCCTCTCCGCCCGACGGAGTTTTTCGTCGGGCAGCAATCCCGCATCCACTTCGTCGAGGGCGGGCAGCGCCTTCGATGCACGGGCGGCATGCACGGCATTGTCCCCCGTCAGCATGACGCATTTTTCCACGCCCAGCGCTTTGAGCGCCGCGAGCGCGGCGGGCGCCTCTTCTTTCACGCCGTCCTCGATTTCGATCCCGCCGACATACCTTCCGCCGCGCGCCACATGCACCGCCGCCTCTTCTTCTCCGTCGGGAAGGCGCACGCCGCGTTCCGCAAGCAGTGCGGCACTGCCGACCAGAACCTCTTCTCCCCCGATGCGGCAGACGATGCCGCGTCCCGCGCTTTCCAGCGTTTCCTCCGCGGTGTACGGCGTCTTTATATCCTGCAACAACTGCGCAACGGGGTGCGCGGAACCGCATTCCGCCGCCGCGGCGAAAAAGAGCGTCTCTTCTCCGCCCGTAACCCGTGCAATGCGCGGTTTTCCCTCGGTGAGCGTGCCCGTCTTGTCGAACGCCGCCACTTTTACCCGCGCCGCGCGGTCGAGAAACACGGCGCCTTTCACGAGCACGCCCCGACGCGCCGCACAGCCGATGCCGCCGAAATAGGTCAAAGGTACGGAGATGACGAGCGCGCACGGACAGGACACCACCAAGAGCGTGAGCGCGCGCACGACCCAATCCGTCCAGGGATATTCCCCCGTCGCAATGCCGATGCACAGCGGCGGCAGCAACGCCAAAAGAAGCGCGAAGGCACAGACGGCGGGCGTATAATATTTTGCGAATTTTGTGATGAATTTTTCGGGCGGCGCCTTTTTTGCCGCCGAGTTTTCCAGAAGATCCAGGATCTTCGCCACGGCGCTGTCCTCATAGCGGCGGGTGATGCATACCTGTATGTTGGCGCCCGCATTGACGGAGCCGGAAAGCACCTCTTCCCCCGCGGAGACAAAACGCAGGCGGGATTCTCCCGTCAGCGATTTCATGTCGAGGAAGGTCTCGCCCGATCGGACCACGCCGTCGGCGGGAATTTTTTCGCCCGCGCCGACGATGACGACGTCGCCCGGGCTGAGTTCCCGCGGCGTCGTCCGGACGGGTCTGCCCTCCCGCAGGAGCGTGGCGCTCTCGCTGCGCAGATCCATCAGGGCGGAAACGGAACGGCGGGAAGCGCCGACCGCGACCGATTGCAGAAATTCGCCCGTCTGATAGAGGAGCATGACGGCGACCGCCTCTTCATATTCCCCCAACGCGACCGCGCCGACGGACGCTGCCGCCATTAAAAAATTCTCGTCGAAAATTTTCCCCTTCGTCAGATTGACGAACGTGGAAATCAGCACGGGCATGCCCGCGACAAGATAGGAAATGCCGTAAAACGCGAGCATGAATGCCCGACCGACGGCGCCGCTTTTGGAACAGGTGAAACGGAGCACGATCCCCACGGCAAAAAACACCGCGGCGGCAATCAGTCTTATCATCTCCCTGCGCCTGCCGTCGTCGGCGGGAAGAAGCGATTGTTCGTCGAGCACCTTCACGTTGTCAAAGCGGTTCGCCTTGCGGATGACCTTGCGCAAAACGGCGTCGTCGGCGACGTCCACGCGGATGCTCTGCGTGATGAAATCCACCGCGACAGCGTTGACGCCGTCAATTTTTTCTATCTCGTCCTGTAAATCCAGCGCGCATGCCGCGCAATGCAGGTTTTTGACCCGTATCACCCGCATCCGTCCGCCGCTTTCTTCGGACGAAGCGTCCTGCTTTGTCTCTTCCGCCATATCCCGCGTTCCCCTTTTTTGATGTTTTATTCCGCTTTGACGGCTTCTTCCGGCTCGTCAAAAAGTTTGATGAATTCGCGCAAAGCATACGGCGCGGGCACGCCCTTGGGCAGCGCCATGCCGACCGAACGCACGGGCAGCGCGGGCTCGGTCTTCACTTCAAAGAGGGAATGTTTCTCTTCCAACTCCCGCACGGCATATTCCCGCGGGATACAGCCGATACCCATGCCGCGCTTTGCCAGGCGCTTCATGAGGTCCCAACTGCTGACCTCGATGTCGGGATGAAAATTGACGCCCACGCTGTGCGCAAAGTTGGTGATCGCCTTGCGCGCCACCGTGGAAGGATCCATCAGCAGCAGCGGATATTCTTCCAACTCGCGCAGGGAAACGGTCTTGCCCTGCAACTCCGAAAAGCGCTCGTTGGCGACAAATACGTCGTTGAGATATCTGACGTTGGAGGAAATGACGATGCCCTCATCCTCCGGAATGGGAAGGTTGAGAAAGCCGATGTCGCATTTGTTGGTTTTGAGTTGTTCCACCGTCTTCGGAGAGATATCCGAGAGCAGTTCAAATTTGACGGCGGGGAATTTTTCGTGGTATTGCACCAATTTATCGGCGAGGATGTACTCAAAGATCGTGTCGGACGCGCCGATGCGGATGGTGCCCGTCGCCGTATTTTTCAGATCCAAAAGTTTGTTTTCCGCCTCGTCGAGAAGTTCGAGCGCCCTTTCCACGTTCTTGATGATCTGCGCGCCGCCGTGGACGGAAAGTTCCATCCCCTTGTGCGTGCGGTTGAAAAGCGTCGTGCTCAACTGGCTTTCCAACTGCTTGATCGCCTGGGATACGGCGGGTTGGGAAATGTAAAGTTCCTCCGCCGCTTTGGTCAGGCTGCCGCATTTCGCGACTTTGCAAAATACTCTGTATAAATCGAGATCGACCATAATTCCCTCCTGCCGCTTTTTTCTTATTTTCCCACGCAGAACTTGGAAAAGATCTCCCCGATGATCTCCTCGTTCGCCGTTTCGCCCGTGATCTCGCCGAGTTTCTGCCATGCCTGCGAAATGTCCACCGTCAGCATATCCAACGGCGTGTCCGCCGCGTTTGCCGCCGCGCGGGAGAGCATTTCTTCCGCCGCGGACAACGCCTTATAGTGCCGCTCTTCGATGATCGTTCTGCCGTCCGTGCCGCTAAGTTCCGCCACGGCGGCAAGGCGGGAGATGAGCGATTCCGTTCCCGCACCCGTCTTGGCGGAAAGGGACAGAACGTCCTCCCCCGAAAGTTTTTCCCGCGGCATTTTCTCCGCACCCGGAAGATCGCATTTGTTGTATACCGTCAGATGCAGAAGTTTTCCCGTGCCGCGCAGGGAAGCGCTGAGTGAGGCGTCCTCCCGCCGCAAGGGGCGTGAGGCGTCGATGACGTGCAAAACAACGTCCGCGCCCGCGGCAAGTTTTTCCGCCTTTTCCACCCCCGCCCGTTCGATGGCGTCGCCGCTCTCGCGGATGCCCGCCGTGTCATACAGGCAGAAGCGCACGCCTTTGAGGCGGATCTCCCCTTCCACGATGTCCCGCGTCGTGCCTTCCGTATCCGACACGATCGCCTTGTCATAGCCGAGAAGGGCATTGAGCAGGGAACTTTTCCCCGCGTTCGGCAGCCCGGCGATGGCGACCGAGACGCCCTCTTTGACCAGCCGCCCCACGCGCTCATACGAGCGCTTCATGGCGTTCAGTTCGTCGCATATGCCCCGCAGACGGGGAGAAATTTCCTTCAATGCGGGCATGGAATCCTGCAAATCCTCTTCGGGATAGTCGATGCCCGCCTCGATACCGGCGAGCAGGAAGGTCAGTTTTTCCTGTATCGCACGCACGCGGGAAGAAAGTTCGTTGCAATAGAGGGAATATCCCGCGCGGACCATGCTTTCGGACGTGGCGTTGATCATGTCGGCGATACCTTCCGCCGCCGCCAGCGTCAGTTTTCCGTTGAGAAAGGCGCGGCGGGTAAATTCGCCCGCTTCCGCCGCACGCGCTCCCAGCGCAAACGCCCGTTTGAGTATCCCGCGCGCGATCTGCGTGCCGCCGTGGCAGTGCAGTTCGATGACGTCCTCCCCCGTATAACTGTGCGGCGCACGGAAATAGACGCAAAGCCCGTAATCTGTGAACTGCCCGGCGGAAATGACGCCGGGATAGAGCCGATAGGGCGCAAACTCCCGCACGCCCCGTTTGCCGGAAGGGGCAAACATCTGCGCCGCGATCTCCCGCGCGCCGTCGCCGCTCAATCGCACCACGGCAATGCCGCCGCTCCCCTGTGCCGTTGCCACTGCCGCAATCGTATCTTCCGCCATCCTCGCCTCCGTCGTTTCCGATCGTCTTGTGCCCCCTCTCATAATTTTCCGTTATACGATGAGGCAAAAAAGACGCATCTTTCATTATCTTTTCTTATTGTTTCCTTTCCCATTATACCACGCCGCCAGCCGCTTGACAAGTCTTTGCAAAAGAAAACTGCGCCGAAAAAATATTTTCGGCGCAGATGTTTTTTTCTCTGCCGGATTGTCAGGATTTTCCGAAAAACTCGTCGTTTTCCGATCGGTCTTCCCCGTCCGCTTCCGTCCTTCCCGTCCGGTCTTGCCCGCTTTGCGCGTCCTGTGAAAATTCGCGGAAGGGATCTTCCCCGGAAGGAGCGCCGCTGCCGTCGCCGTAAGGCGGCGTGCGCGGATCGTCGTAAGGCGGACGGCCGTAGGGATCTCTGCCGTCATAATACCGTCTGCCGCGGTAATACGCGTCCCGCTGCGCCCGCATATAACTTTCATAATCCACGGGCACGTTCTTGCGCACGGCGAAGATGAAGGCGCCCTTGACGGGCACGATCGCCGAACAGAAGGCAAAGAGCAGGGAATAGCGCGCGGCGTATTTGCGGAAAAAGGCGAACAGCACGACGATCAGGAAGAAGATGTAAACGAGTTGCAAAAGCGGCTGCACATACACCATCACCGTGCCGAGCGTTTCCGCCCACTGCAACGAGGCGGGCACGTTGGTATAGTCATAGAGCATGTTCCCGATCGGCGTCAGGTAGGGTTCGAGGAGATATTCCGCTGTAACCGACAGCGCCGTCGCGGCGCAGCAAAGCAGTTCGATCAAAGCATAGAATATGCCGCAACGGGGAATTTTTTTGCCGAAAACGGAACACTCCCCCGCCAGGCGGCCGATGAGATAACTGTTGAAAAACGGGACGAACGCCAGAATCTCGCCGCCGCGGATGTTGGCGCGGCGCGCCATGAAAAGCAAGCCGATGCCTTGGAGCACGTGCACGGCGAGAAAAATGCCGCCCGCAATGACGAACGCCCGCCAATTCCCCGCGCCGAAGCCATAGACAATATACAATATCTCAAAATAATCCATAGCGCCTTCCCCTCACGGCACTTCCGCCGTGTTTTTCTCTCGCTTTTTCGTATTATTCGTATTATTCGTATTATACGATCGATCTATGCTATTTTATATTATTATCCGCATAAAAACGTGAGCCGATCAAGAAATTTCAGTGAAATTTTTGTCCGCGGGAACAACTTTATCATATTCGACGCCGAGCAGGCACAGCCCTTTGGCGGGCATCGTTCTGCCCACCGCCCCTCTGTCGCCCGCAACGAGCGCGCGCTCCACGTCCGCAAGGCTCTTCCTGCCCTGCCCCACGTCGAGCAAGGTCCCCGCGATCGTGCGGACCATGTTATAGAGAAAGCCGTTGCCCGTAACGTATATACGCATCTCTTCGCCCGTGAGGGCGGGTTCGCGGCGCAACCGAACGGCGTAAAGCGTCCGCACCGTCGTCTTTGCCGAAGAATCGGCGGCGCAGAACGCCTTGAAATCGTGCTCCCCTTCCAGAAGTTTCGCCGCGGCGGACATCCCCTTTAAATCGGGCATGGTGCCGGCGCGCACGCAGAAACGCTCTTTGAGCGGGTTCTCCCTGCGGGAGAAATAGAGAGAATAGACATAGGTCTTTCGTTTGGCGCTGCGGCAGGCATCGAAATCCGCAGGCGCAAGACCGCTTTCCATTGCCCGCACGTCGGGCGGCAGGAGCGCGTTGAAACAATCGGCGAGTTTTTCGGGCGGAATAGACGTGTCGGCGCAAAAAGAACAGACCTGTCCGAGGGCATGCACCCCCGCATCCGTCCTGCCGCTCGCGGTAACGGGCGTCGACACGCCGAAAATCTTTGCCGCCGCCCCTTCGAGCGTTTCCTGCACGGTGCGCAGGGACGCCTTTTTTTGCGCCTGCCAGCCGTTGAACGCCGTGCCGTCATAGGAAAGTATCAGAAAATACGTTGCCATTTCTCTTTCTCCCCTGCCGCCCTGTCCGACGATCAGAGTATGGGCGGAAGATAAACATTCATGAGGACGACGCCCGCGATGAGCGCGGCGAGCAGGAGCGCAAGGAGCAGATCCCGCCAGGTGAAGGTCAGTTTTTTATACCTCGTTCGCGTGCGGCTGCCCGTATAACACCGCGCTTCCATGGCGTCGCCGAGTTCTTCCGCGCGGCGCAGTGCGCTTAAAAGCAGCGGAACAAGAACGGGGATGATCGCCTTGACCCGTTTGACGGGTCCGCCGTGGGAAAAGTCCGCCCCGCGGGCGCGTTGGGCGTTCATGATGCGCTCGATCTCATCCATCAGCGTCGGAATCATCCTGAGCGCGATGGACATGATGAGCGCCAGCGCGTGCACCGGAACGCGGATCCATTTGAGGGGGGTGAGCAGGCTTTCCAGCCCGTCCGTCAGCGATACGGGCGTGGTGGTCAGCGTCAGGACCGCCGAAATCATGACCAGCATAAAGATGCGGCACATCACGAAGATCATGAAGCGGATGCCTTCCACGGTGATGTTGAAGATCCACCAGCGCAACGGCACGTCCGCAATTACGACCGTCGTTTCGCCCCGATAGAAAAGCAGGTTGAGGATCGCCGTAAAGACGATGAGAAAGAGCACGCCCTTGACGGAGCGCAGCACGCTTTTGACGGGCACGCGGGAGAACGCCACGCACAGAACGAGCACGGCGGCGCATGCCGCAAGACCGTAAAAATCCGCGGAGAGAAAGACCGCCACGAGATAGCCGATGAGAAAGAGGATCTTCATGCGCGGATCGCATTTATGCACGAAGGAATCGACGGGATAATACTGACCGAAGGTTACGTCTTTCATGCCTGTCCGCCCTCCCCGTCCCGCGGTTGCGCGGGCGTTTCTTTCCGCAGGGAGGAAAGATATGCCGCCGCCGCGTCGGCAAAGCCGTCCGGCGTGCAGTCGCTCTCGATGTCGATGCCCTTTTCATGCAAAAGGCGCGCGACTTTTGCCGCCGCGGGCAATTCCAGACCCAACTCTTCCAGATCGCCGAAGCGCGAGAAGAGTTCCCGGGGCGTGAGCGTATATTTGACGCCGCCGTCGGCAAAGACCGCCACGCGCGAACAGTTCTGCGCCACTTCGTCCATGTCGTGGGACACAAAGACGACGGTCTTGCACCAATCGGCGTGCAGGCGGTGCAAGAGGGACATGAGTTCCCTTTTGCCGAGCGGGTCAAGCCCCGCCGCCGGCTCGTCGAGCACGAGCACTTCGGGACGGGTTACGATGACGCCCGCGATGGCGACGCGGCGTTTCTGTCCCCCCGAAAGGTCGAACGGAGAGCGGTCTTTGATCGCCGCATAATCGAGCCCGACCGTTTCGAGCGCGTCCTTCACGGCGCGTTCGACCGTTTCCCCTTTCAGCGGTTCTTTGGCAAAATTTTTCAGTCCGAACGCCACGTCGTCGAACACCGTCTCCGCAAAGAGTTGGTGCTCGGGATATTGAAAGACCATGCCGACTTTGGCGCGCAGAGCGCGAAAATCGGTCTTTTTGTCGAGCAGGTCGAAATCGCCGACATGCAAAAGGGAAGGCGGCGGGACGGGCGCGCCTTTTTTCGGCTTTTTGGGTTTATATTTTTTCTGCGCGGAAGGCTGCAAGATCAATCCGTTCAGATGCTGGATGAACGTCGATTTGCCGCTGCCCGTGTGTCCGACCACGCCGAAAAATTCCCCCTCTTCGATGGTCAGGGAAACGTCTTTGAGTGCCTGCACGGCAAACTCCGTGCCCGGATTGTATGTGTAATTCAGATGTTCTGCCCGGATGCGCAACGCTCTATCTCCTTTGCCAATTCTTCGGGTTGCAGGCATGTCGCGACGGGAAAGCCCTTTTGCTGCAATTTCCTGCTGATCTGCCCCGCCGCGGGCAGGGAAAGGCTGTATGTTTCCAACTCGTCCGCGCGGGAAAAGATCTCGCGGGGCGTGCCGCGCATGACGATCTCACCGCGGTGCATGACAAACGCCCTGTCCGCAAGCAGCGCTTCTTCCATAAAGTGCGTGATGAGCAGCACGGTCATGCCGTTCTCCCGGTTAAGCCGACGGATCACGTCCATGACTTCCCGCCGCCCGCGGGGATCGAGCATCGCCGTGGACTCGTCGAGAATGAGGATCTTGGGCATCACCGCCAGAACGCCCGCAATGGCGATGCGCTGTTTCTGCCCGCCCGACAGACGCGCCGGCGTGGCGCGGCGGTAATCCTCCATCCCCACCGCGCGCAATGCGAAATCGATGCGCCGCCCGATCTCCTCGCGGGGCAGACCGATGTTTTCCGGTCCGAACGCCACATCGTCCTCGACGATGGACGCGACCGTCTGGTTGTCGGGGTTCTGAAAGACCACGCCCACGTTTTTACGGATCTCAAAAATATCGGCGGCGCTGCCCGACGCATCCGTACCCATGACGACGATCCGACCCGAATGCGGCGAAAGAAGTCCGTTGCAAAGCCGCGCCAGGGTCGATTTGCCGCTCCCGTTCTGTCCGAGCACCGCGACAAATTCCCCTTCCTCCACGGTCAGGCAGATGTCGTTCAGGCTGAAAGCCCCCTCTTCGCCGCCGTAAGAAAAGCATACATGTTCAAAAGATATCGCCCGCATCTGCGCCTCCGTCGGACAAAACGTCCGGGAAAATTTTCCCATATTATAAAAATCTTTCTTTATTATAGCAAGAAAAGCGCAAAAAAACAAATGAATTACGGGGAGGAAGATCAAAAGAATGTGTACGAAAAACAAATTTTTGCTGAAAATTCGGCTTTTTTTCTTTCTCTCTTATTGACTTACGGAAAAAAAACAATTATAATATATGTATATCGGCACGGCGGAGCAAAAAAATTTCTTTCCGTTCCCGCCGTCAGCGATTGATTTTCCGAAAATAATAAATGATAATCAGAATGTTTGGAGGTCTATCATGAAAAAAATGACAATCGACGGCAATACCGCGGCATCCCACGTCGCGTATGCCTTCTCGGAAGTCGCCGCCATCTATCCCATCACGCCCTCTTCGCCCATGGCGGAATCGGCGGACGAATGGGCGACGGCGGGAAGAACCAATATGTGGGGACAACCCCTGCACATTGCCGAAATGCAGTCGGAGGGCGGCGCCGCAGGCGCCGTGCACGGCGCTCTCAGCGCCGGTGCGCTCACCACGACTTACACCGCGTCGCAGGGTCTGCTGCTCATGATCCCGAATATGTACAAGATCGCGGGCGAACTGCTGCCCATGGTCATGCACGTTTCCGCGCGCGCGCTCGCCGCAGCGTCCCTGAACATCTTCGGCGACCATTCCGACGTCATGGCGTGCCGCCAGACGGGTTTTGCCATGCTGGCCTCCGGCTCCGTGCAGGAAGTCATGGACCTCTCTCTCGTGGCGCACCTTGCCACCCTCAAATCGAGAGTGCCGTTCCTGCACTTCTTCGACGGGTTCCGGACGTCCCACGAATATTCCAAGATCGACGCTTTCGACGACGCCGACAATTATGCCGAAGTCAAGGCGATCTTCGACAAACTCGGCATGCAGAAATACGTCGAGGAATTCAAGGCGCGCGCCCTCAACCCCGAACACCCCGTGCAGAAGGGTACGGCGCAGAACGGCGATACCTATTTCCAGACCCGCGAAGCCGCCAACAAATATTACGAAGCCGTTCCCGCCGTCGTGCAGGAAATGATGGACGTCGTTTCCGCCTATACGGGCAGGAACTATCACTTCTTTGATTATGTCGGCGCTCCCGACGCCACCGACGTCATCGTCATGATGGGCTCGGGCGCGGAGACCGTGGAAGAGAGCATCGAAAAACTCAACGCGCAGGGTAAAAAACTCGGGCTCGTCAAAGTCCGCCTCTACCGTCCCTTCGTCGCCGATGCCTTCGTCAAGGCGCTGCCCGCTTCCTGCAAGCGCATCGCCGTGCTCGACAGGACCAAGGAGCCCGGCTCCCTCGGCGAACCCCTCTATCTCGACGTGTGCACCGCGCTCATGGAAAAAGGCGTGGACGGCATCCGCGTCATCGGCGGACGCTACGGTCTCGGTTCCAAGGAATTCACGCCCACCATGGTCAAGGCGGTCTATGAAAACCTTGCGGCGAAAGAGCCTAAAAACCACTTCACCGTCGGCATTCATGACGACATCACGCACACTTCCCTCGATTTCTCGGAAAAATTCGACGCCGCGCCCGCGGGGTCCACTTCCTGCAAGTTCTACGGTCTCGGTTCGGACGGCACGGTCGGTTCCAACAAGAACACCGTCAAGATCATCGGCGACCACACCGAGAAATATGTGCAGGCTTACTTCTTCTACGATTCCAAAAAATCGGGCGGCATCACCGTCTCCCACCTGCGTTTCGGCAACAAGCCCATCCAGAGCGAATACCTCATCGACTCTGCCGACTTCATCGCCTGCCACAACCCCTCTTATGTTACCCGCTATGACATGGTAACCGACCTCAAAGAGGGCGGGACGTTCCTGCTGAACGCGCCCTGGACGAAGATGGAAGACCTCGAAAGAGAACTGCCTGCCAAAATGAAGAACGCGCTCGCCGCCAAGAAAGCCAATTTCTACATCATCGACGCCATTCAGATCGCGGGAGATCTCGGTCTGCGCGGCAAAACTTCCACCATTCTGCAATCCTCCTTCTTCAAGGTCAACCCGCAGATCATGCCCTATGAGGACGCGGTCGCCTATATGAAGAAAATGGCATATAAATCCTTCTCGCGCAAGGGCGACGCCGTCGTGCAGATGAACTACAACGCCATCGATTCGGCTGCCGCCAACCTCGTGAAGATCGACATTCCCGCTTTCTGGGCGACGACCAAAGACGGTGCGCCCATGGTCAAGCCCGCGGACGACAAATATTTCAAGGACGTCATCGCGCCCATCCTCGCCCTCGAAGGAGACAAACTGCCCACTTCGGCGTTCAATGCCGACGGGTCCGTTCCCACCGGCACGACCAAGATGGAAAAACGCGGCGTTGCCGTTACCGTGCCCGCATGGAACATCGACAAGTGCATCCAGTGCTGCCAATGCTCCTTTGTTTGCCCGCACGCCTGCATCCGTCCCTATCTCGTGGAAAACGGCAAGGAAGTGCCCGCGTCCTTTGCGACCAAGCCTGCTTTGCAGGCGGCGGGATATACCTTCCGCATTCAGGTTTCGCCCCTCGACTGTATGGGCTGCGGCGTGTGCGCCGATATCTGCCCCGTCAACCAGGGTGCGATGAAGAAGGCGGTTGCCGCGGGACAGAAAGCGCCTGCCGCCGCCGATTGTGCGCTGGTCATGCAGCCTTTGGAAGAAGTTACCGAAAAGGAAGCCGCCAATTGGGAATTTGCACAGACTCTGCCCGACGCCAAAGCCGACGTCATCGCCAAGATGGCAGACGTCAAGAAGAGCCAATTCTCGCAGCCGCTCTTCGAGTTCTCGGGCGCCTGCGCCGGCTGCGGCGAGACCCCTTACGTCAAGGTGCTCACGCAACTCTTCGGCGACAGGATGATCATTGCCAACGCCACGGGCTGCTCGTCCATCTACGGCGGCTCCTCCCCTACCTGCCCTTATACGGTCAACAAGAAAGGACACGGCCCCGCATGGGCGAACTCCCTGTTTGAGGACAACGCCGAATTCGGATTCGGCATGAACCTCGCCTATAAGACCCGCCGCGCCGCGCTCAAAGAAAAGGTTGCCGCGCTCGCCGAAAAATGGGCGGGTTACGCCGAAGGCAAGGCGGCATGCGAAGCATGGCTGAAAGACATGGATGACGCGGAAGGCAGCGTTGCCGCTTCCGACGCGCTCCTTGCCTGCCTGAATCAATGCAAGGACTGCGGCTGTGAAGCCGACGCCCTCGTCAAGGAGATCGATAAGGACAAAGACTGCCTCGTCAAGAAATCCTTCTGGATGATCGGCGGCGACGGCTGGGCATACGACATCGGTTACGGCGGGCTCGATCACGTCATCGCTTCGGGCGAGGACGTCAACATCCTCGTGCTCGACACCGAGGTCTATTCCAACACGGGCGGTCAGGCTTCCAAGGCTACCCCCATCGCGGCGGTCGCCAAGTTCGCTTCGGGCGGCAAGCGCGTCAAGAAAAAGGATCTCGGCATGATCGCCGCAAGTTACGGCTATGTCTATGTGGCGCAGTGCTCGATGGGCTCCGACAAGGCGCAACTCGTCAAGGCGCTCAAAGAGGCGGAAGCGTATAAGGGTCCTTCCCTCATCATCTGCTATGCTCCCTGCATCAACCACGGCATCAACATGATGAAATCGCAGGCGGAAGAAAAGAAAGCCGTTGACTGCGGCTATTGGGCGCTCTATCGCTACAATCCCGCGCTTGCGGCGGAAGGAAAGAATCCTTTCACCCTCGATTCCAAGGATCCCACGGGAGACTTCCAGTCCTTCATTCTGGGCGAGACCAGATACACGTCCCTCAAAAAGACCGTTCCCGAATTGGCGGAAACGCTCTACAAGCAGACCGAAGAAGCGTCCAAAGAGCGCTTGGAAGGGTATAAAAAGATGGCAGGGAAGTAATTTCCCGAGGACGGGACATCGTTCCGCCCGATATATCAAAAGACAAGGCAGATCGCCCGCGGAAAAATTCTCCCGCGGGCGATCGTTTTTGCGCTCCTGCACCGCGGCGGCATTTTCGCCGCTTTTGCGGCATCCGTACAAGAATACAAAAAAGAGAAAAAAACATCTCCGCAAATTCGTTTCCGGAGATGTTTTTCATTGTTTTAGCCGGCGGCTTGCCTTTACGAACGCTTTACAGGCGGGCAACGCTGATCCCGTCGGCGATGTCCGCGGCGTAACAGACCGCGCTCAGCCCCGTTTCCGCTTTATAACGGCGAAGGACATAGTCCTTAAAATCTTCCGCGCCGTCCGAGCGCACCAGCGAAACGGTGCAGCCGCCGAACCCGCCGCCCGTCAGGCGGGAACCTGCGCAGGCGGGATGCTCCCGTGCCGCGGCGGTAAGGCAGTCCGCTTCCCGCCCCGTCGTTTCATACAGCGTCTGCAAAG